>JBATKU010000640.1:0-21080 GCA_049669725.1 Desulfobacterales bacterium | reverse complement strand
GGCATCTGACGCCCAGGCGGGTACCAATGACCCAAAAACTGCGGGAAATTCTAATGCGGCGATACGAAAACCGCAATCCGGACACGCCATGGGTTTTTTGGCACCGGTACTGGAGCCGGAAACACGGTCGATTCGTGGAAGGGCCTTATTGTGACCGGAAAAAGCTGATGAAAAGGCTCTGCAAAAAAGCTGGTGTCCGCTATTTCCGGTTTCACCCGATCCGGCATTCCGGCGCGTCCATCATGGATGGCAACGGGGTACCGCTGGGTGCCATCCAGCGAATCCTGGGCCATGAAAACCGCCGGACAACCGAGATCTACCTGCACAGTATGGGTGACTCGGAGCGAGATGCAATGCGCGTGTTTGAACAAGCCCGACAGAAATCCCCACACTTTCCCCACACTGGCGCCTGACCAAAGAAAAAGGGGTTAGTCACTGCACTGACTAACCCCCTTAACTAATTGAACATTTACTGGTGCCGAGGGACAGAATCGAACTGCCGACACGGGGATTTTCAGTCCCCTGCTCTACCGACTGAGCTACCTCGGCGGGTGACAACTGGTCTTTGTTTTAGAATCACACTTACTATTCCAACCCCTAACCTTTGTCAAGATTTTTTTACCCCATATCACCAAAGAGGTATTGAACCAGGGTAACGGCGGCGATGGTCGCGGTTTCGGCCCTTAAAATCCGCGGGCCCAATCCAGCGGATATAAACCCGCAATTCCGGACCATATTTATCTCCTGATCGGCGAACCCGCCTTCGGGTCCCAGCATCACCATGATTTTTTGGGGGCGATTTTCCTCAGAGGCAAGGTCTGCGTTAAGCCGGCTGGATTCATTTTCCCAGAAAACGAGTTTCAACTCACAACTGCTGCTGAAATCCAGGATCTCATCAAAGGAAAGCGCCTCTCTGATCCTGGGCGTATCGATTCGCCGGCACTGCTTGACAGCCTCGGTGGCGATTCGCTGCCACCTCCGGGAACGGACTGCCATTCGTTTGGTGTCGGGTCTCGGGATGGAGCGCTGCGAAAAAAAAGGAATCCATTGGGCCACGCCCAACTCACAGAGCTTGCGCACCAGATCGTCCATCTTTTTTTCTTTTAAAAAGGCCTGGGCCACAATGATCCGGACGCCGGGCTGGACGGCCGCCGTGAGCTTGCGCTGGATCTTAACTGTTACGTCTTTGGCAGACACACTGACAATAGCCGCCTCATATTCAAAACCGGTGCCGTCAAACAGCTTTAGGCCGTCACCCGGTTTCAGGCGCAGCACGTTTTTTATATGATGGGCCTCCGTTCCGGTGACCGACACCACCGGACCCGTCACTAAAGAGGGCTCAACGAAAAAATAGCGCATAAGCTTTTTTATAACCGATATATAAAATCCTGCAAATGTTTTTTTAAAAGATTCAAATCGACTAATACCGTCTTGAAATTCCGGCTGACGCAATTCTTGACGCCCCACATTACCACAGGTCTATGGTGGGTCCAAATTCGAAACGACCGCTTTCATTCCGCTCAAAGCCTGAATTAGTCAGGAAGCAGCTCGTTGCAGACCGACTTCAAACTCCTTGACACTACGGGTGCCATATGATAATTTTTCTAAAGATAATAATAATTTGAAAATTATTTCGGCATTCCCAAAAGCATCCCTTTTATCCCACGGTGGTGAACATGCCCGATAAAAAAGATCCCCATCAGAAAATTAGCCCGGTCGATTATGATGACGATATCATCGAACTCACCGATGAGGTGACCACAGAACCCAACAGCGAAGACGAAATTATTGATTTACAGGGCACCGGTAAAGCTGTTCCTCAAAAACCCTCTGACATTGCGGTAAAAAAGGATGATATCATCGACCTGGAAGAAGAGGTTGCGGATGATGAGAGCACCCTGGGAGAAGACGACAATATTGCCTCGGCAATTGTGGCGTCATTGAGCGATGATGATGATGATGATGATCTCCAAGAAGATCGGATCCGGCTGACCGATGAATCCGACATCGATTCCGAAGAAGATAACAATGTTATCATATTGGATGAGGAGGATGAAGATCCTGTTGCTGTATCCAACCATTATGAACCGGTAACGGGAAGAGACGAGGAGATTTTTGACAGCGAAGAAGAAATCACGCTTGAATACGAAGATGAAGAAGACGAATATGATTTTTTTGATCCCAATGGCATGGAGACGATGGAGGAGTTGGAGACCATCACCATGGCTGATGAAGATCCTGATGAAAGCGTGGATGAAGATATCATCTTTGATCCGGTGGCCAGCCTCGACCTTAGCTCCGATGAAGACGATGAAATCATTGCCATGAATGACGATCCGCAAAAGGGGCTCGACCTTATGGCGTTTGATGATGAAGAAACCCTACAATTTGGAGAAAGTGACGACCCGCCCGACTTGACTGACGAACTGGAGTTGGAATTCACCGAAGACAGCGATATCATGGCTGAAGACGATAAACAGGCAGCGGAAAAGGATCTGGCCGCTACAACTTTGGAAGAAATCCGGGAACTGGCAGAAGAAGATTCTCTGCCGGATATTGACGATGATATGGACCTGAAATTTGAAGACGGCGAAGGTTCTCCCGGCATCGATGATCTCAACGATCTTGAGCCCGAAGATGAAATGCTACCCCTTGAGGCTTTAGATGACCGCGCGGTCGAAGAAGAGGACGACATAATTGAAATCACTGAATTTGATGAGCATTTTCCCGAGGAAGATGAAAAACAATTTGGGGACACCGGTATTTTGGATGCATCAGATCCCGATGAAGACGATTTCCTGGAACTGATTGAAGTGGAAGAAGAGGATCCGGCCGATGGTGAAGAAGTCGCAGAATTCAGCCACTCCGATGATCAGATCAACGATGATGAGATTGATAACTTCTTCAGCGAAACCTTGGAAGATGAGCCTGTATCTGAAAACGATGAAATTGAACCCGCCCAAGAAACACCGGCACTCAGCACCGATATGGCAATGGCAACCGCAACACCTGACGACGAAAACGAGGAATTTGACTTTAGGTTTGGTTCCAGCGAGACATCGGATCAGATCGATCGGCTGGACCCATTTTTATCTGAAGATTCAACCACAGAGCCTGAAGTTGCTTCGCTTCAGGGAGAGCCGCCCCCTGAGAATGAAACTGTGGCAGATGTTCGGTCGACGGTTGAAGATGCACCCGGATCTTTGCCGGTAACCCCCGATCAAATCGATTCGATTCTCGAACGCATCATCGAAGATAAATTCGGCGGGAAGATTGAAAACATCATTTATGAGGTAATTGAAAAAGCGGTTTCAAAAGAAATTGGCCGGCTGAAAGGGGCCCTGCTTGGTAATACCGGCCTCGGGGACGATGAATAGAAGTGGTTTTAAAACCCCATCTAACGCCCTAATACTGCGTTGCGAATTTCTTCGAAATGCTCACATACTACCGTGTATGCTGCGCTTTTTCATCAACTCGCGCCTTGTCTTTGTGCGTGATCTGGAGTTTTGAAGCCACTTCTTGAAGTGATCGTTGAAAAGCGGCAATTTTTCATTGGTTTTGAAATATTGGTTTAAATCCTAAATAGCACTGGTAATATTCTGGGGATTTGTTTATAATCCCCTTTTTTATTTTGGGCCGGCGATAAAAAAAGATGAGTCGTAGCTGAGATAGGGAACTCGCCCAAAAAGAGCATAAAGAACCACAGATTAAGATAAAAAAGGGGACGAAGGAGCGTTAGGTAAATGCGTAACAAGCAATTTGACAAAGGTTATGAACCGCACGAGGTCGAAAAGCGCTGGTATGCGTACTGGGAAAAAGAACACCTGTTTGCCGCCCAAGACCAAAGCCCTCAGGCAAGCTATTCCATTGTTATTCCGCCGCCGAATGTTACCGGTGTCCTGCACATGGGACATGCATTGAATAACACGATGCAGGACATTTTATGCCGCTACCGGCGGCTGAGAGGCGATAACGTCCTGTGGATGCCGGGTACGGACCATGCCGGAATTGCAACCCAAAACGTTGTTGAAAAAAAGTTGGCCCAAGACGGCACCGATCGTCATCAACTGGGCCGGAAAAAATTTATTGAAGCCGTATGGCAATGGCGGGAAAAATACGGCAGTGCCATCATCAATCAGTTAAAGCGCCTGGGGGCTTCGTGTGACTGGAAGCGGGAACGCTTCACCATGGATGAGGGCCTGTCCCTGGCTGTTCGCAAGGTGTTTGTCCAGCTTTACGATGAAGGCCTTATCTATCGCGGAAATTATATCATCAACTGGTGTCACCGGTGTCATACGGCACTGGCGGATCTCGAAGTTGAACATGAAGATCATGACGGGCACCTGTATCATATCCGTTATCCTTACCGGGGGGGGTCCGACGGCATCGTGGTGGCGACGACCCGACCGGAAACCATGTTAGGTGATACCGCGGTGGCGGTTCACCCCGAGGATGAGCGTTACCAAAACCTTAAAGCCGATACGGTCATCCTGCCTCTGATGAATCGGGAAATTCCCATCATTAAAGACAGCTATGTCGACATGGCATTCGGCACCGGGGGACTGAAAATTACCCCGGCCCATGATCCCAACGACTTTGAAATCGGTGCCCGCCACAACCTTGCCAGCGTAAAAGTTATCAGCGACAACGGCGATATGACCGCTGAAGCCGGCTCATATGAGGGGCTGGATCGATTTGAATGCCGCACGGCAGTGGTAAAAGACCTCGAGCAGCAAGGACTGCTTGTAAAAATTGAACCCTATCGGCATAGCGTCGGCCATTGCTACCGGTGCAAGACAGTTGTTGAACCCAACCTTTCCAAGCAATGGTTTGTGCGCGTTAAACCCCTGGCGGAAAAAGCGATCGCTGCGGTTGAGACAGGTGAGACCAGAATCATACCGGAGATGTGGACCCATACCTATTATGACTGGATGAATAACATCCGGGACTGGTGTGTATCACGCCAGATATGGTGGGGTCACCAGATTCCGGCCTGGACCTGCAGTGACTGCAGCGAAATCATGGTGGCCATGGAAGCCCCACAGGCTTGCCAGGCATGCGACAGTAAAAATCTGGTGCAGGAAACCGACGTGCTGGACACCTGGTTCAGTTCAGCATTATGGCCGTTTTCGACCATGGGCTGGCCGGAAGAAACGCCGCTGCTGAAAACCTTTTATCCTACATCGGTGCTGGTTACCGGATTCGACATCCTGTTTTTCTGGGTAGCTCGCATGATGATGATGGGCATCCATTTCATGAAGGAAGTCCCGTTTAAAGAGGTTTACGTGCATGCCCTGGTGCGGGATGAAGCCGGCAAGAAGATGAGTAAATCAAAGGGCAACGTGATCGATCCCTTGAGTGTCATCGAGCGCTATGGTACGGATGCTTTCCGCTTTACGCTGGCTGCTTTTGCCGCCCAGGGGCGGGATATCAAAATGTCTGAAAAACGGGTGGACGGCTACCGGCATTTCATCAACAAACTCTGGAATGCCGCCCGTTTCGCCTTGATGCATCTGGATCGCGGGTACAATGAGATCGATCTTCAAAACCTCTGCCTGCCGGACAATTGGATTTTATCCCGTCTGCAGAAGGCCACCGCCGATGTCACAGCGGCCCTGGACAGCTATCGCTTCAATGAAGCCGCCGGAGCGATCTACAGCTTTGTGTGGCATGAATTTTGTGACTGGTACCTGGAATCCATCAAACCGGCCCTTTACGATAAAGAAGGACAACAAACATCAGAGGCAACCCGCGCCGTGCTCTGGCGGGTATTGCGTGACACCCTCGTGCTTCTGCACCCCTTCATCCCCTTTGTGACCGAAGAAATCTGGCATCATATGCCCGGTACCGAAGGCTCGATCATGGTAGCCGCGCATCCGGCGGATGCCCCTGAGAACTTCCAGAGCCAAAAAGCAGAGACCGAAATGGCCCTTTTGATGGAAGTGATTACCGGAATCAGGAATGTGCGCGGTGAGATGAACATTGCACCGTCTCTAGCGCTGCAAGTACAGGTCCAATCCGAAGATAATCAAACCAGGCAGATTATCGCGGACCACCAGGACCTGATCATCAACCTGGCGCGGCTCAACTCGCTGGCAATTGAGAATATCGGGCAGAAACCCAAATCATCGGCCACAGCGGTGGTCAAGAGCGCCTCGATTTTTGTTTCCCTGGAGGGTATCATCGATTTTGCCAAAGAAGCCAATCGCCTGGAAAAAGAAATCCAAAAATTGGCCGCCGAGTTGACAATCGTGGTAAAAAAATTGGGGAATGAGAAATTTTTAAGCAAAGCTCCGGCGGATGTAATTGACAAAGTAAGGCAGAAGCAAGACGCTTTGCTTGAAAAACAACAGAAAATTCAGGCGAATCTGGACAAGATAAAAGAAGTTGAGGGTTAGAACGGGTTGCGCGTTACGGGTTGCGGGGGTGCGGGGTGCGGGCTTTAACGGATTGAAGAATTTCGAGTGACGAATGTCGAGTTAAGGAGTTCTATAATTCGTCCTTCGTCCTTCTTAAGGGGCGGTTGAATCCGAAGGTGCGTCTGCATACAGCATGGATACCATGTTGCGGCCCTTTTGTTTGGAACGATACATGGCTCTGTCGGCTCGCTGAATGAAGGCGGACAGTTCTTCCTTGGGCTGATATTCGGTGACACCGATACTGATGGTAATTGTAACCTTCTTACCGTCTATCGGAGTAAACCGCTCGGCCTCCAGCGCAGCTCGAATACGCTGGGCAACTGTTCCGGCTTCTTCGCCGCCGGTTTCGGGCAATATTACCGTAAACTCTTCGCCTCCGTAACGGTAAGCGGTATCGTTGGCCCGCAGGCAGGATTTTATTATCTGGCTGAAACGGACCAGGACTTTATCCCCTTCAAGATGCCCGAAACTATCGTTGTACTCTTTGAAGTGATCCAGATCCAGCAGTAACAGTGCGAGAGGATGTTTATAGCGATTGAAGCGATCAACTTCTGTTTCCAACTGGGAGTAAAACGATCTTGAGTTGTAAAGTTTGGTGAGACCGTCGGTAACAGCAAGCTTTTGCAGCTTTTCCATCATTCGGATTCGCTCTTTGGTAAGATCGCGCTCTTTAAGAACGCGCTTTAATCGCAGCAAAAGTTCTTCGAGACGAACCGGTTTTATGATAAAATCGCTGGCGCCAATATTAATTGCCTCTTCATAGGAATAGTCGTCGCCATAACCGGTCATTACGATGACATCGGACTGCTTGTCCTTTTTGATAATTTTGGTCAAGTCCAAACCGCCCATGGCAGGCAGGATGATGTCCGTGATTACGACATGAAATGATTTCTTTTCCAGCAGTTCGAGGGCTTCTTCGGCGCAGGAAACGGTATCGGACTGATAGCCTGCAGTGCTTATGTATTCATTCATGGTGTTGCGCACGGCAACATCGTCATCGACGATCAGGATTTGAGCTTTGGTCTTCACTAAAGCCATAGGAAATTCCGGTTTGAATTATTCGAAATGAATGCAGACTTGACAGTAACTTCAAAAAATTGATAATATATTAAATTTATTGATTATATTGGTTAAGTATATCGGTAATTGGCCCCGGTGTCAACCGTCTTTTGCGCTAGCCAAAAAGCTCATTCTCACTAACGAACATTCGCATTTAGGTTTCGGGGTTCCGGCAGCTTAAATCCATAGGTTCTGGGTTAGCCTGTCGGACTATCCATGCCGTGTTAAATTAATACGTATTCTCCTGCAATGCAAAGGATCAACGGTCTTGAATCATTGAGCCCACAACCCGGAAAGTTGAACCTTTGAACGGCCACAAACATATGCAAAACATAAGAAACTTCAGTATTATCGCCCATATCGATCATGGAAAATCTACCCTTTCAGACCGCCTCATTCAAGCTACGGATATCATATCAGATCGGGAATTCCAGGATCAAATTCTCGACACCATGGATATTGAAAGGGAGCGGGGCATCACCATTAAAAGTCAGACGGTTTGCCTGCCTTATACCGCAGAAGATGGAAAAATTTATTATCTAAATCTCATCGACACCCCCGGTCATGTGGACTTTACTTACGAAGTATCCCGGTCCCTGGCTTCCTGCGAGGGCGCCCTGCTGGTAATCGATGCCAGTCAGGGGGTTGAAGCCCAAACCCTCGCAAACCTTTACCTTGCCATGGAACATGATCTGGAGATTATCCCCGTCATCAATAAAATAGACCTGCCATCCGCCGACATCGATCGGGTAAAAAACCAGATCGAAGAGGATCTGGGCCTCGATCCGGAAGACGCCATTCAAATATCCGCCAAAGAAGGGATTGGTATCGGGGATGTATTGGAGGCGGTTGTGAATAAATTACCGCCCCCGACCGGCGATCCATCCAGCCCGCTCAAGGCGCTGATTTTTGATTCGCACTATGATTCCTATCGGGGCACCATCGTGTACTTTCGAGTTTTTAATGGAAAAATCAGTGCAGGAGACGTCATCACCTTTATGTCCAACAACGCGGTCTATAAAGTGGAGGAGGTTGGAATATTCCAGCTCGAAATGATCAAGCAAAAACAGCTTTCGGCCGGGCAGGTAGGTTATATGACTGCCGGAATCAAAACTGTCAGCGACACCCGCTGCGGGGACACCATCACCTTAAAAAATGCACCCTGTGACGCACCCAAGCCCGGTTTCAAAGAAGCCAAGCCGGTGGTCTTCTCATCCATCTACCCGGTGGCTTCGGATGGTTACGAAGATCTGGTGATCGCCCTTGAAAAATTAAAACTAAATGATGCCGCCTTGATCTATGAAAAAGATACTTCCGTTGCGCTGGGGTTTGGCTTCCGCTGTGGCTTTCTGGGCCTGCTGCATCTGGAGGTCGTCCAGGAACGGCTTGAGCGGGAATATGGTCTTTCGCTGATCCTCACCGCCCCTTCGGTTCAGTATGAATTGACCTTGAGCGATGGGATGGTGTCGATCATTGACAACCCGGCGCTGTATCCCGACCCGACCCTGATCGCATCGACCCGGGAACCCTTTATTCGTGCCGCCATCATCGTGCCGGTTCGCTACATGGGTGCGGTAATGAAATTATGCCTTGATCGGCGAGGGGTTAACAAGAATTATCAGTATCTAACCAGTGATCGGCTCGAAATGATTTTTGAAATACCACTGGCCGAAGTCATCTATGATTTTTACGACAAGCTTAAATCCGTTACTCAGGGATACGGTTCTTTTGATTACGATATTATCGATTTCCGGGAGACCGACCTTGTTAAAATGGATATTCTGATCAATGGAGAACGGGTCGACGCTCTGTCTCAGCTGGTACACAGGGAAGGTGCCGTGGCAAGAGCACGCCTGGCCTGTGAAAAACTGCGCGATGAAATTCCCAGGCAGATGTTTAAAATTGCCATTCAGGGTGCCATCGGCGGTAATATTATCGCCCGCAAAACCGTATCGGCCTTTCGAAAAGATGTTACCGCTAAGTGTTACGGCGGAGACGTGACGCGCAAACGAAAACTGCTGGAAAAGCAGAAAAAAGGCAAAAAACGGATGAAGATGGTCGGACAGGTCATGATCCCCCAATCCGCTTTTCTGGCAGTGCTCAAGACAGATACGGATTAGAAGCCGTCTCAAAAATGCATCTTACGCCCAATGGCTGCGTTGCGATCCGGTTTAAAATGCTCACGTACTAAAGTGTACGCTCCGCTTTTAAACCGAATCGACGCCTTGCCCTTGAACGTAAGCTACAATTTTTTAGATGGCTCCTACTTTGGATATGGCAATCCGGATGCGGATTGCGGAATTTCGATTGAATGGGCGGGTATTGTGAGTGGTTAAATAATTTGCCTCAATCAATCCCTGTCAACTCAATACACCTATAAACTCAATCAACTAATCAACCCACCATACAAGGACTGGATCGGAGATTATGAAACGAATTGCAATTCTTCCCGGTGACGGCATCGGTCCGGAGGTCATGCAGGAAGCGGTCAAAATACTGGATGCGGTTGGCCCAAAATTTAATCTTGAGTTGGAATATCAATTTGGTGATGTGGGCGGAATCGCCTACGATAAGCACGGCACGGCCCTTCCGGATCAGACCTTAAAGCTGTGTGAAACCAGCGATGCGATATTGTTCGGCTCTGTCGGTGGACCCAAATGGGAAGCGCTGCCTCCCGCTCAGCAGCCCGAACGGGCCGCTCTGCTTCCGCTGCGCAAACATTTCCAACTGTTTTGCAATCTGAGACCGGCCAAAGTCTTCAAAGCACTGGTGCAATCCTGTCCCCTGCGTTCTGATATTGTGGGCAGCGGATTCGACATCCTCTGTGTCAGGGAGCTGACCGGCGGTATATACTTCGGCCAGCCCAAGGGCCGGGAGGGTCAGGGCTCTGAAGAAAAGGCTTTTGACACCATGGTTTACAGCAGGCAGGAGATCGAAAGAATTGCCGAAGTGGCATTTGCTTCCGCCCGAATCAGGCGCAAACGGGTCACATCGATAGACAAGGCCAATGTGCTGACCTCCATGGTGCTGTGGCGCGATGTTGTCACCGAGGTTGGAAAAAAATACCGCGATGTAGAACTAAACCACTTATATATCGACAACGCCACCATGCAACTGGTGAAAAATCCCCACCAGTTTGATGTTTTGTTATGCGGTAATATGTTCGGAGACATCATCTCGGATGAATGCGCCATGCTGACCGGGTCGATGGGACTGTTGCCGTCGGCCAGCATCAACGAAAACAGCTTCGGGCTGTTTGAACCGGCGGGAGGCTCTGCTCCTGACATTGCCGGACAGGGAATCGCCAATCCGATTGCTCAGATTCTGTCCGCCGCCATGATGTTGAGATACAGCTTTGGATATGAGGATGCCGCCCTTGCCATTGAGCGGGCGGTTGCCGGAGTGCTTGATGCCGGCATTCATACCGCGGATATCGCCGTGGATAAGAATAAAGTCATCGGAACCGCCGCGATGGGAGATGCGCTGGTGGAAAGAATCCTGGGGACTCAATCCTAACCCTTAACCGCTATACAAGGCAGAAAACCAAAAAGGATAAATTAATCACGAAAACACGAAATCTGGAAAGCACGAAATTTTCTTTGCCCTTTCGTGTTTTCGTACTTTCGTGACAAAAAGTTTGACCGCATAATGCACAAAGATAACAATAAGGCAGATCAATCTTCCGGGTCCCCTCCCCTCTCCCTCAATCCGTCCCTGTATCGCTTTTCCCCATACCAGTTAACCTGGCGGCATATCCCCCGGATTATCTGCACCTCTTTGGCTCTGAGCTGCATGCGGGCGGAAAAATGGCGCAAGTTGTTCATAAAATAATCCGGATTATCCGAGTTGATAAAGCTGATTCGCATCAGCACATCTTTTAGCTGGTCATACATGGCTTCGAGCTCATGCTGGTTAGCCAATCGCGGGGCAAATTCACCGGGCTTATCCAGGCTAAAGCGAAACAGCTCATAGCAAGTGACCATAACCGCCTGGGCCAGATTGAGGGAGGAAAATTCAGCCGTGGGTATATTTACCAGGGTATGGCAGGAGCGGATATCCACATTGGAGAGACCGCGGTCTTCAGGACCAAAAAGGACGGCGATACGATTTTGATCGGACAGAGGAGCAAGCTTTTGGGCCAATTTGATAGGCGAACTGACGACCTTGCGCTGACCGCCCAATCGGGCCGTGGTGCCGACCACATAATTGAAGCCGGCCAGCGCCTCTTTCAAGGTATCATAGACCTCCAGCCTTTCAACCACCACTGATGCCGCATGGGTCGCCATCTTATTGATTCGGGCCAGGTCATAATTTTGAGGATCCACCAGAATCAGCCTCTCAATTCCCATGTTGAGCATGGCCCGGGCCGCGGCCCCGATATTTTCAGGATACCGCGTTCCCTGCAAAACAATGGCGATATTCTTGAGATTTAGTTTAGCGGGCATCAACGAATAATTTCAAAACGATTAAAAAAATAGGACATTTCAAATGATGCTGTTTCCGGGGCATCGGAACCGTGAACGACGTTTTTCTCGATGTCGGTGGCAAACGCCTTTCTAATCGTTCCCTCGGCGGCTTCCTTGAAATTGGTGGCGCCCATCAACTCACGATATCCGGCAATTACGTTTTCCCCTTCCAGAATTATAACAACCGCCGGACCTGAGCTCATAAAATCGGTCAAACTTTCAAAAAATGGCCTCTCGCGATGTACCGCGTAAAAGCCCTCGGCCTGTTTTTTCGTCATGTGCAGCATCTTCATGGCAACAATGTCCATATTGCTCTGTTCAAGCATCTTGATGACTTCGCCGATAAGACCGCGTTTTACCCCATCGGGTTTAATAATAGATAGTGTTCTTTCCATGACACAAAAAATCCTTTCGTTTTATTTTCCGGTGGCATAGCAGTTGACAAAGATTTAGTCAAATTTTATTATTTGGATAATACGTTACGATAAAAACCGATTTGTCTATCATCAAGGAGATCCTATGCCGATTTACGAATTTTACTGCCAAGACTGTAATATGATATTTAATTTTTTCTCAAAGAGTGTTAACACCACCAAAAAACCGAAGTGCCCGGCATGCAAGACCAAAACGCTGTCCAGGCAAATGTCGGCTTTTGCGTTTACTGGCAAGGCCAAAGAAGACGGTGATATGGACGACCTGCCCTTTGACGAAGGCAAAATGGAAAAGGCCATGAATATGCTGGCTGGTGAGGCCGAGAATGTTAATGAAGATGATCCCCGCCAGGCTGCCAACCTGATGCGAAAACTGACGGATATGACCGGCATGGAACTGGGGCCCGGAATGCAGGAAGCGCTCAAGCGCATGGAGGCCGGCGAGGACCCTGATGCCATCGAAGCGGAAATGGGGGACCTGCTGGAAAATGAAGAGCCTTTTCTGATGCCCGAGAAAGCAGGCGGTGCCAAAGGGGCCAAGCGGGCGGCGCCGAGGAGGGATGTGACCCTTTACGATCTGTAATGGGGGCTAAAATAGTGGAAAAAAAAATACTAGACAAATTAGAAGTTAGGCAGGGAGACATAACCAAACTCGATGTGGATGCCATTGTAAATGCAGCCAACACCTCCCTTCTGGGGGGTGGCGGGGTTGACGGCGCCATTCATAGGGCCGCGGGGCCGGGTCTTCTGGAAGAGTGTCGGACTCTGGGTGGGTGTCCGACCGGTGAAGCCAGAATTACCGGAGGTTATAATCTTTCAGCCCGTCACGTTATCCACACGGTGGGACCGGTTTATAGCGCAAAGCACCGGGACAAAACCCTCCTGACCAGATGCTACCGGAACAGTTTGCAGCTTGCCGCTGACAACAACCTGACATCCATTGCCTTTCCGGCCATAAGCTGCGGTGTGTATGGATATCCCATCGAAAAGGCCTGCAAAATTGCTGTGGATACCACCGGCGCCTTTTTTATGACGAACCCATCCATCGCCAGAGTGATATTTATGCTGTTTTCGCCTGCCGCTTTAAACGTCTATGAAGAGTATCTTCAAGGCCTTACAAAGTAAAATCAAGTGGACAAGTTATCTTGGGCGAGCAAACATGATAAGTTAAATAGTTGATAAGGTTAGAGAATTTCAGTCTATTAGACTAACAGACCCCTGTCCAATCAACTCAATCAACTCTATATCTATATCTGGTACCTTAAACCTTATACATATTGACCATTGACAAAACAGGTCCCCGATATTAACATTAAGATAATTTTGACGATCAGATCGATTCCTGCAGGTCGTGAATCGCGCTGATCATATTTCAGTTCAAGGAGGATTTTATGGTAGAAGTTACCGAGGCAGCCAGCCAGCAAATCGCGGAATATTTTAAGGACCGGGAAGCCACACCCATCCGGATTTTTTTAAATGACGGGGGATGAGGCGGTCCCTCATTGGCAATGGCTCTGGATGAGCCCAAAGATACAGATAATGTATACGACGTTAACGGATTTCAGTTTATCGTTGATAAGGATTTTTATGAAAAAGCCCAACCCGTGACGGTGGATTTTCTGGGATATGGCTTTAAAATAAGCTCTGGCATCGAATTTGGACCGTCATCAGGATGTTCATCCTGCAGCAGTGACAGCGGCTGCGGTTGATTATTTAAGAATAATGGCATAAAAAAGGCAGCACCAGAAGGTGTTGCCTTTTTTTATAGGTGATTTGACACCACTTATAGTAGCACCACACCAAAAGATCAGCGAATTTTTATATCATGACACATTTTGATGGGGACCGCATCTCGCAAGACATAATTCGCTATCACGAAGAGACCAAGCACCATTATGATCGCAACGCCCGATCGGCGGGCTATATGGATTGGGACAACCAGCCCAATCCATTTCGCTTCTATAAAGACACCGAATCTTATGGCCTGCCTTTCCTGAAAAAAGATCCCGCGGCCCGATATGCGGATCTATACCGGCGCGACAACAATTCCGCCCGGAAAATTTCCCCGACAACCATTGCAGGGTTTCTTGAGTTATCGCTGGGATTATCGGCCTGGAAAGCGGCGGGAAACTCGCAATGGTCTCTGCGCATGAACCCGTCCAGCGGCAATCTGCATCCCACCGAAGTCCACCTCATTCTGCCCCGGGTCGAAGGGCTTGAAGGGGGAATATATCATTACAATCCGTTGCTCCATGCCCTGGAACAGCGGGCGGCCGTTCCTGAGAATGTCTGGCAAAATATTTGTTCCCACTTTGGGTGCGAGGGCTTTCTCATCGGGTTTAGCAGCATATTCTGGCGCGAATCCTGGAAATACGGGGAGCGCGCCTTTCGTTACTGCAACCATGATGTCGGTCACGCCCTGGCGGCGGTCAGTTTTTCAGCCAATTTGTTCGGTTGGAAAACTTCTTATTTGAGCGGCCTTTCAGATCAGGAACTGGACACCATGCTGGGTTTTGACAGGGCCGGGTTTGACGCCCTGGAAGAAGAGCACCCGGATCTTATGTGTTGGGTGCATCCCCATCCCTCCCCGGATATTCCCCGCAGGTTGTCGGACACCCTAATTGCGGCCTTTAAGGATGTCTCATTTAAGGGACGGCCGAACAGGCTGAGCAAGCAGCCCGTTAACTGGGAAATTATTTACCATACGGCAAATTTGACACGCAAGCCGGCGACCGCTGAACAACGATGCGAATTCACCGATTCATACGGATTCCGGGAGAAATCCATCGGCATGGCGGCTGCTAAAATTATCAGGCAGCGAAGAAGCGCCACCGCCTTTGACCGCAGCGGATCGGTAAGCAGGGAACAATTTCTGGCAATCCTGGATAAAATCCTGCCCCGCAGCAACTGCGCCCCCTTTGACGTTGATCTCGGGAATCCGTCGCTGCATCTGCTCATTTTCGTCCACCGGGTTGAGGGGCTCACGCCCGGTCTTTATTTTTTCATCCGCAACGACAAAGGGATCGACCCCATCAAGAGCCTGACACAGTCTAAGTTTGTGTGGGAACCGGTCGAAAATAATTTCCCTTTGTTTCTGCTTGAAAAAGGCGCCTTCCAGCAGCAGGCCATGATGGTCAGCTGCCACCAGGAAATCGCCGGACACAGTGCCTTTTCACTGGGAATGATTGCCGAATTCAAAGACCCGATTGTCAGCAGCCCCTTTGTCTACCGGCGGCTTTTCTGGGAAAGCGGTATGATCGGCCAGGTTTTATATCTGGCCGCAGAAGCCCACGGGGTCCGGGGCACCGGCATCGGGTGTTTCTTTGACGATGCCGTTCACGAAATATTGGGATTGACAGATAACCAATATCAGAGTCTGTACCACTTCACCATCGGCAAACCGGTAGAAGATCCGCGACTGACTACCCATCCGCCCTACCGCCATTTATCCAGATAGACCGAAAACCCGAAATGCCGGTTTGTAGCGCTTGCAATCCAACATTATAGGCTACACGTATAAAATGCCTAAAATGTCTAAAGTGCCTAAAGTGCCAAAAAATAAGGCATACTATCTATTTTAAATCATAAGAGATCCTAATTTCTTGATACCGGTTATAAGCTTGAATCCATAAAATCAGTGACCCTAGGTTTAAACTTAGCGGTACAGCGCCTGATTACAATCCGCATTGCAAAACTATACGCCAATGCCTATATTTAAAAAACGAATTTAAATCTATTATAATCGACAGCATACCTCGACTTTAGGCACTTTAGACATATTAGGCATTTCCGAATTCATTCGAGGCGTGGCTTATGAACAAATTCTTGATTTAAGCCAACATGCTTTCGATTAGCTATATTCAGGAGAATCATCATGTCCCCCAATCACCTCATCAATGAAAAAAGCCCCTATCTTATCCAGCATGCTCACAATCCGGTAGACTGGCATCCCTGGTCCGATGAAACCTTCGCAAAGGCCGGAGCGGAAAACAAACCGATTTTCCTTTCCATCGGTTACGCCACCTGCCACTGGTGCCACGTCATGGAAAAAGAATCATTTGAAGACGAAGAAGCCGCTGGATATCTCAATGATACCTTTATCTGCATCAAGGTGGACCGCGAGGAACGCCCGGACATAGATGCGGTTTATATGGCCGCCTGCCAGATGCTCACCGGAAGCGGCGGATGGCCGCTGAGCATTTTTATGACCCCGGAAAAGAAGCCATTCTTTGCAGCCACCTATCTGCCCAAAAACAGCCGTTCCGGACGCGCGGGGTTGATCGACATCAGCGGGCAGGTAAAAAAAC
Organism: Desulfobacterales bacterium; assembly: GCA_049669725.1. Taxonomy (GTDB): domain Bacteria; phylum Desulfobacterota; class Desulfobacteria; order Desulfobacterales; family JAFDCJ01; genus JAFDCJ01. Next base: position 4,398 of record JBATKU010000640.1, on the reverse strand, counting down.
TGTGGGTGGACGACAACGCCAAGATTGAAACTTCGGCCGGCAGTATTGCCGCAAGCCTTCACAAGGCATTTGTCTTTAGCGCGGCCGACGAACCCGATGCCACCCTTCTCGAAGCGGCTTTCAACCAGATCAAACCGGGATTTGATCCCCAGTTCGGCGGCTTTGAGCCGGCCCCGAAGTTCCCGACCCCTCACCGGTTGCTCTTTTTACTGCGCTGCTACCACCGCAACGGCGACACCCAGGCCCTGGATATGGTCGAAAAAACATTAACTGCCATGCGTTTGGGAGGAATCTGGGATCATGTCGGTTTCGGTTTTCATCGATACGCCACAGATAGCAGATGGCTCCTGCCGCATTTCGAAAAAATGCTCTACGATCAGGCCATGATCGCCACCGCCTATCTGGAAGCCTTCCAAATTACCAAAAATCCCTTGTTTGCAAAAACAGCCGAAGGTATCTTCACTTATGTGCTGCGCGACATGACCTCCCCGGAAGGTGCCTTCTACTCCGCTGAAGACGCCGACAGCGAGGGCGAAGAGGGCAAATTTTATGTCTGGACGACGGAAGAATTTCACCAGGTGCTGAAAGGTGTGGATACGCAAAGGTGGGAGACGATTTTACGTCTGAGCCCGGAAGGAAATTTCACGGATGAGGCTACCCGGCAAAAAACAGGGGCCAATATCATCCATCTGACAGCGCCCCTTGAAAAATGGGCTCAAAAAACCGGTGTGCCGGAGGCTCAGATTGAAGCCGAGTGGGTCCAGATTCGCGATCAGCTATATCTGGCGCGGGAGCGGCGGGTTCACCCGCTAAAAGATGATAAAATCCTCACAGATTGGAATGGCCTGATGATTGCGGCACTGGCCTTGGGGGCACGGATCTTAAACAAACCCGAATATGAGAGCGCCGCCCGCAGGGCCGCTGACTTTGTTCTGCAAAAAATGAAGGACGAAAAAGGCCGCCTGTACCATCGTTTCAGAGACGGCGAACTGGCGGTTCAAGCCCATGCCGGTGATTATGCGTTTTTAATCCACGGACTTTTAAGCCTCTATCAAACAACGTTTGATCTTAAATACGCCGAGCAGGCTCAAGAACTTCAGAAAGAAATGACAGCCAATTTCTGGGATGAAGAAAACGGCGGCTTTTTCTCCACAGCCGGGGGAAGTGTCGAACTTCCCGTGCGCCCCAAGGAGTTATATGATGGCGCGATTCCATCGGCCAACTCGGTGGCCCTCCACAACCTTTTGCTTATGTCCCGATTAACTGGTGATCCGCAATTGGAAGACCGGGCCCAGGCTCAGATCCGCGCCTTTGCCGGTACGGTTAAATCTCAGCCCTCCGCCTTTACCTATTTTCTGTGCGCCCTTGACTTTGGCTTGCGGCCGGGTGAGGAAATTGTTATCACGGGCGAACCCCAGGCAGCCGACACCCGGGAAATGCTAACGGCCCTGAATCTTAATTTCTCGCCCAACAAGGTGGCGATCGTAAAGACGGAGCAAAACGCCGAGCAGTTAAACAAATTTGCCGGATACACCGACGGTCTCGAGGTAGTTAAAGATAAGGCCACGGCCCACATATGCCGCAACGGTTCCTGTACCGGCTCGACAACGGATACGCAAACCATGCTTGATAAAATCCTGGGAAAACGGTCGTGAGATTTGGGATTTTGGATTGCGGATTTCGGACCTTTTGAAGGAATTTAACCGATTTTAATTTTAGGCACTTTAGGCATTTTAGTGCATTTTCGGCATTTTTAATCATGGATAATCTAGAATTTGAAACCCTGTCTGCAGAAGAATTTAGGGTTTTTACTGAAAACCAAAATTTTCGTAAGGCCTTAATCGACTGGTATCTGGCCAATAAGCGGAATTTGCCGTGGCGAAATACCAAAGATCCTTACCGTATCTGGGTTTCAGAGGTGATGCTGCAGCAAACCCAGGTTGCCACGGTTGTGCCCTATTACCACAGGTTTCTGCAGCGCTTCGAAGATCTCAAGCACCTGGCCCGGGCCAATTCACAGGCAGTGTTAAAAGCCTGGGAAGGACTGGGGTATTACGCCCGCGCCCGAAACCTGCACCGGGCGGCAAACATTGTTTTAAATGAACACCGCGGGGTTGTTCCCGACCGCTGGGCAGAATTTCGCCGGCTGCCCGGAGTCGGGGATTACATTGCCGCAGCGGTATTGAGTCTGGCCTTTGGAAAATCTTACGCGGTTGTGGATGGCAACGTCAAACGCGTGCTGGCACGCCTGCTGGTCATCAAAAATCCTGTTAACAAGGCTTCATCAGCTAAAAATTTCAAGGAGGTGGCCGGCACGTTGCTGGATCAAAAGAAACCGGGGACATTCAACCAGGCCATGATGGAACTCGGGGCGGTGGTGTGCAGGCCCCGACAGCCGCTGTGCGACATATGCCCGGTACAAAAAATCTGCCGGGCGTATCAATCCGGTAATGTTTTGAATTACCCCATCAAACTAAAAAAGCCGACAACCCCTCAATATCGCATCGCAGTGGGGGTGGTTTTTAAAAACGGCCGGGTTTTAATCACCCGGCGAAAACCATCAGGGCTGCTTGGTGGGTTGTGGGAATTTCCGGGAGGAAAGATCCAAAAAGATGAAAGTCCCCAGGCGGCGTGTATCAGAGAAATCAAAGAAGAAGTCAATCTGGCCGTCCAGGTGGATTCGCACCTAAGCCGGGTCAAACACGCCTACACACATTTCAAAATTGTCATGGATGTCTTTTGCTGTTCTTATGTTTCCGGCAGGGTAGCGCTAAGCGGCCCTGTTGATCATCGCTGGATCAACCTGCAAAAGCTCGACGACTTCCCGTTTCCCAAAGCCAATCATAAATTCTTCCCGGAATTGAAGAGCTACAATTCGATGAGGCAATAGTGTATTGATGTACCGGAAGGATAGAATATTGGAGTTATGGAGTATTGGCGTGTTGGTGTTAGTCAGAATCTGGCTCTCGGGTTGATCTGATTTTCACCACACAACCCGGATCAGAGACAAGCGACCAGCGACAAGTAACCAGTGACAGGCAAAAAGGATCAAGTAACGAGTAGCGAACCCATGCCCGACATTCTTCTCATCCAGCCGCCGATCAGAGACTTTTATCTGACCGCCAAACGAACTATTCCCTATGGCCTGACCTGCATTGCCTCCGCGCTCATGGAAAGCGGGTTTTCGGTGGCAATCATCGATGGACTGGCAACCTCGAAAGCGCGTATTCGTGACCTTCCGCAAGAAATGCGCTATTTGCACCCCTACTACGGGCGCCCGGACCTGTCGCCATTCGCGCTGTTCCATCACTTCAGGCACTATGGCTACAGTTTCGACACCATCGGCAAAAAAGCCGGTGAGTCCGGCGCATTTCTGGTTGGTGTCTCATCTTTATTTACGCCCTATATTAGGGAAGCCATCCGCACGGCTGAAGTCGTTAAAGCCTGCCTGCCGGACGCTAAAATCGTCCTGGGAGGTCACCACCCCAGTGCTATGCCGGAATCGGTAATGGCTTCGGCCGCAGTTGATTTTGTTATTCGCGGCGAGGGTGAAATCGCCATGCCGTTGCTGGCGAAGGCATTATCAAAGGGCAGCGGGTATGATGCCATACCCGGTCTTGTATTCAGAAACAAAGACGGCACCATCCAGAGTAGTCCTACAGCCCGGATCCAAGATTTGGATGACTATCCGCTGCCGGCCACCCGGCTTATAAATCAAAAATTCTACGGTCGTAAAAACGGTGCGAGTGCGGTCATTGTTGCCAGTCGAGGCTGCCCGATGAAATGCAGTTACTGCTGTTTCGGTGATCAGCCGGATCTAAGCTACCGCATAAAAAGCGTTGATACCGTTATCAGGGAAATCGAGCGGTTCACCGGCCAAAACAATCCCGGGTTTATCAACTTTGAGGATGAGAACCTGTCGTTGGACCGCCGATGGTTTTTGAGGCTTTTAAACGAGATTATCGACCGCTTCGGCGAAGCCCGGTTTGAACTCAGGGCCATGAATGGGCTCTATCCACCATCGCTTGATGAAGAGGTCGTCGGCGCCATGAAAACAGCCGGTTTCACAACGCTCAATCTTTCTTTAGGCTCAACCTGCAAGCAACAGCAGAATCAATTTAACCGGGCGGATGTAAGCTCCGCCTTTGACAGGGCCCTAAAGTTGGCCGAGCGCTATGAACTGGGCACCGTGGGATATATAATTTGCGCAGCTCCTTTCCAGCGTGTTAAAGATTCGATTGCAGATTTGCTCTATTTGGCCGGCAGGCGGGTGCTGGCGGGTGTGTCCGTCTTCTACCCCGCACCGGGCAGCAAGGATTTTGAATTGTGCGAAAAGCACGGGCTTTTGCCGGATCATTTTTCATGCATGCGATCAAGCGCCCTGCCCTTATCCCAAAC
>JBATKU010000639.1:0-2713 GCA_049669725.1 Desulfobacterales bacterium | reverse complement strand
GTTCATCGCCGTGGAGTCGCCGCTCCACCAGATATAGGCGATGGTGGGCAATGAAATCATCAGGGCGGGAAGCTCGGCGATACCGAGCAACAGGACCAGCAGTGCTAATACGCCGGCCGCCGGAATCCCGGCCAGGATAAAGCCGATACCCAGCAACAGGGCCTGAATAAAGGCCACGCCGATCATGCCCAAGGCAACGGAACGGCCGGAAAATCCTGGGCGGCCAAGCTCCATGCCTTGTAGAGCTTGTCGCCGATGATGGGCCACTCCGCAACGCAATGGCATTCACTTAAGAAAAAAGTCCATTCACTTAAGGAAATACTATTTCCTTACTAAGGAATTCGGGTATTATTCCTCATGCAGTAATCGGTTGTGTGCTCTTTTTCTCTTTTGAATGAGAAGGGCGCCATTTTTTGATTGGCTTCATGGACTGCCGTTGATAGTTTCTGTTTGGCCTTTCTTTTTGTCGGCAACGCGAAAGAGAATCCACGATGTTGTTAACCGTTGTTTTCACCAAATCGGCCTGCCGGATAAACAGACCCTCAAGGTTTCTGGCCAGGGTAACCAACGCATTTTTCATATTGACTTTGAATTTCAGACGGCTATCCGCGGTTTCATTCCGGGGCGATAACGCATCGTTTTCGGTAAACCCCTCTTCGACTTTCGTTGCAAAAATACGATTCAACGTGATCAGAACGAAATGGGCAAACAGTTCCTGCTTGACCCCACGCTCGCTTTGCCCATGAAAATCCTCAACGTCGATTAACACCTTGGAGATTTTATAGAGCTCTTCCACACCCCAGCGAGCGTGGTAAAGATCGGCGAATTCATCCGTGCGATAAAGAACGTCATCGATAAGAGTGGTGCCTAGTATATAAGTCGTTTGCGCGACGACATATTTTATCAACCGCAGGCGTAACGGGACAAAAACAATATCCGGGTGTTGCAGCCGGATCTCTTTTTGTCGGGTTAACGAGGGTTCGATGTTAACCACCTTATCCGTTACCTCGCCTGATATGAATTCGTCAATCACTTTATAAGTATTCTTTTTCAAGCGGAATACGCCGTGCATCTCCCGTTTGATATGCGCGTAAAGCAGGACATATGAAAAATATCCCCGATCATAAACGACGGCGTCGTCTGGCCTGAGTGCTTGCAGATGGGTCAAGGCCATTTTCCTTTCGTCCCCATGCGACGCGAGATCGAAGTCATAGGGGATATTTGCTTTTAGCTGATACAAACAGCTGACGAGGCCTTGTGGATAGTGCGCATTCTCACAAGGCGTACGATAGCCCTCGGCGCGCAGTTGTCGCGGGACATTCATTTTCGTTCCGTCAACCGCAAACACACGATGCTGCTTCCATCGGTCTGCCGTCAAAGTCGGCTCATAGGTGTGGATGATGTCGGCGTTCAGGGTTTTGAAAATCGTTTCATCCAATTTTCTTCGGGCATTCGACATCGCCGAAGGCGCAACGGGGCTGGGTTGAGGCAGTGGAACATCCATCAGCCGACATTGATCCCATAACTCAATAATGGTCGTCGCGTAGCCTTGTTTGTTTTTCGAGAAAACCAGCCGAAAGATGAACAGGATCAACAACAGGGTATCGATCGCTCGTCGGCGCTTTCGCCACCTTTGATCGAATTCATTGGCCACATCGATCACCAACGCGATGATCTTTTGCCATAACTGGATGAAAGGGTCGTCTGATGCGAGCGGCTTGGTGTTCGGCGCGGTTTTCGATGGTGCGCTTTTCTTTGAGCACGCGGGTGTTTTTTCGTTTTTCAGAATCGCGCGAAAATGTTTATCCAGGGGATAAACGTAACAGTCTTTCGGCGACACGCCCGCTTTATTGATACGCAAAGCGGCTTCAGCCGTTTTGCCGATGGGTTGCCAATTGGCGGCTTGGTAGCTGGTCCCCTTGAACTGTTCGGGGTCGACGAAGGTCTCCAGAAGCAACGGTCGGTAGCCATGATGTCTTTCCCAATCATCGCCGATTCGCCGAGCAACAGTGGATAATACCTTGGATGCCAAACAGTTGACGTCAACCCAGGGGAAAATCAAAAAGCGATTATTATTCAAGATCAAGTTCAAGTGCCGGGTACGTGCTTTCGCATTCCAGCCGATCCATTGGTCACGACAAGATAGTGAGTTGACCGCAAAGGAAAACGACAAACACCCGAGCCGCCGATGGTCTTTGTCGATAATAAAATAACGCAGATGCGTGCCGATCGGACGCTTGTAACCCAGGTAGTGATATCGGTCGACGAATTCGTTCCAAAGGGCAATTTCATCTTTATCCGTGACGGGTTGCACGCCAATCGGTGTCAGGTGAGCCAGGAGCGCTGCAATGCGAGGCTGTTCCCGTGTTTCGTCCGTCCAAGGTATCGGTTTTTGGGCGGCCTTTTTTTGTTTCTTCTTGGCCGGTAGCTTAATGATGCCGATTTCTTCCATTTCCGCCAACGCACCTAAACAGGCTTGAATTCGATGAACCCCTTTCGGTGTCGTCCAACGAAGATTCTCGCAAATCGTGTGGCCAAGCTCCCGACGGCTCAAGGCGGGAAATGTTCCGATGGTTTCTTGGATGTGTACCAGTTGCTTGCGGGTGAATCTCTTCCCACCGAACGTCGTCGACTCCAGCGCCTCAATGTCTTGACCCATTGGCTCTCTCGTGTGTAGCGGCTCCCCTTTTTTATATTGCCCGAAACCAGAGGG
>JBATKU010000638.1:0-8072 GCA_049669725.1 Desulfobacterales bacterium | reverse complement strand
GATTTAACCCTACAAAGCATCTTTAAAATGCAAAAACCACGGTCGCTAAAAATCACCATCAGTTCCCAGTACTTTATATATTTCGGCGTACTGGGGATCTTTCTGCCCTTTTTTAACCTGTACTGCTATAATCTTGGATTTTCGGGTCTGCAGATAGGCATTCTGTCGGGGTTGAGATCCGTGGCCATGGTCATTTTCCCTCTAATATGGGGTGCACTGGCTGATCGCCTCAATATTCGGCGGCCCATATATATTCTCTGCAATTTTGTCAGCACCGCCATCTGGGTCATGTTTTTGTTCACCGCAGAATTCTGGCCCATGCTGATTATTACCGCCTTTTACGGAATGTTTTATGCCCCCATTATCTCTTTATTAGAGGCCGTGACCATGGATGTCCTGGGCGCCGAAAAAAAAGGCTACGGCAGGATCCGGGCCTGGGGGTCCATCAGCTTTATCGTCATGGTCCTTGTGCTGGGAAAAATCATCGATTTATATTCTGTTGATATCATCCTGGTGCTGATTCTGGCCGGATCATTAATGCTGGCTGTCATATCCGTAGGCATACCCGCCATCCAAGCCCCTAAAAAGGATCTTTTGACACCAGTCGCAGGCTCTTTGCTGGAAAAACGTGTCATCGTCTTTCTTTTCTGTGCCTTCTTGATGCTCGTCAGCCACGGCGCCTACTATGGTTTTTTTTCGATCCACCTGGCAAATATGGGATACGGCAGCACCTTCATCGGTATCACCTGGGCGCTGGCATCGACGGCTGAGATCCTGGTAATGATCAAATCGGATAAAATATTCAACCGCTTTTCACTGGAAAACGTCCTTTTTTATTCTTTTCTGGTAGCGGCCATTCGATGGATGATCCTGTTCTTCGCGCAATCGGCGACGCTTATCCTGCTGTCACAGATTCTGCACGCGGTTACCTACGGGACCTTTCATATGGCCAGTATTTTGTATATCGATCGGCTGGCACCGGAAAGTGCCAAAACCCTGGGTCAGGCGGTTAACAATGCCTTAACTTATGGACTCGGATTGATGGTGGGCTTTTTCGTCAATGGCTATGTTTACGAGACTACCGGCTCTTTCACCCTGTTTCTGATGAGCAGCTTGATTGCCCTGGCCGGCGGACTGTTGCTTAAAAGCCATCAGTTGGCGCTCCGCAAAGGAACATAAGATGCTACTCTGCCAATTCATCAGAGGTGCCGGTTGGCGCGGGAAGTGTGCCATAGAGACAGTGTTTTTCAGATAAAAAGCCCTAATTGAAAGCAAACCCAATAAGGAGTTACTGAGATGCTGACCATAGACTTCAGTTTTCGCGAGCTTGAAATTTTTAGCAAAGTTGTCGAACTGGAAAGCTTCTCAAAGGCGGCTGAAGCCGTTTATCTGGTTCAGGCATCGGTAAGTGAAAGAATCGCATCTCTTGAAAAAAAGACCGGGATCAGACTGCTGGATCGCCTGGGTAGAAAAGTGGTTCCCACAGCTGCCGGCGAACTTCTGTACAAACATGCTATCCTTTTCCTTGAAATGAAGGAAACGGCTCAATTAGAGATAGAGCGTTTCATGGGGCTGAAACAAGGGAAAATTTCCATGGGCGGCAGCACTATTCCGGGTGAATATATTCTTCCGGATTTCATCGGTAGATTCAACCAGCAACATCCGCATTTAGAGGTGAAACTGTCGATCGCAGATAGCAGTGAGATTGAAAATCGTGTCCTTGAGGGGCAGCTTGAGATGGGGGTTATTGGGACAAAAAGTCAACATGCAAGCCTTTTATGCCGGCAACTGTGGAAGGACGAACTGGTGCTTGCCGTTCCTGTTCAGCACCCCTGGGCCCGGCGCAAAACCGTCTCGCTGCAAGAGCTGTTGGAAGCACCCTTTATATTGCGGGAAGAAGGCTCCGGGACGCTGAAAATCCTGGATGCCTATCTGCGCAAGTCCGGCAAGGACGGTACCAACGCCCTTAAGGTCTCCGCCCGCTTCGGCTCATCGACGGCTGTCAAAGAAGGTATCAAAGCCGGCCTTGGCCTGTCCATCCTATCAGCCAGAGCCATTGAAACGGAGGTGAACGCCGGACTGCTCAAAGCCCTGAAGATCAAGGAACTTTTGATGTCTCGAAGCTTTTTCCTGATACGCAATAAACTGCGGATCGCCTCACCGGCGTGCCAGGCGATGCTTGATTTTCTGATAAGAACCACAGGAGAGCAATAGCGGTTGTCAAAAAAAAATGTCCCCTTATTTGAACGTTTTTTTCTACAACCGCTTATACCAGCCTTGGGTATTTCGGAACCGATTTTTGAAAAGCGGTATAAAATCTCAAACCGCACTTTTTTCCCTCTTGCGTTTATTATCGCCGTGATGGTAATAGATACGCTATTGTACGTGCTTTGGATACGGCGGAAGAAATCGTGAACGCAACCCTGAGTCCAAAGCAGCTTTCCCAAAATCTATTGTGAAAACCGATTGACTTAATAATTCAACAACATTACTTCAGCACGGTCGACTTAAAACACCACCCATCGGGAGTGGCCATTGACGGCACCGCTTATTCTGGAAATAAAACGCAATTCTCTGGACGACGGCCCCGGTATTCGATCTGTGGTTTTTTTCAAAGGATGCCCACTTTCCTGCCGCTGGTGTCATAACCCGGAGAGCAAGAGCCCTGACCTTGAAATAGCGTTTGATGGCGCTGAATGCATCGGATGTAATACGTGCCTGGAAACCTGTCAGGAAGCAGCCCTCTCCAGGGACAATCCCTTTTATATCGACCGCAGCAAGTGCAGTCTGTGTTTTGCCTGTGTCGACACCTGTCCTTCCGGCGCTCTGAGCCAGGTCGGCCAATCGATGACGATCGATTCTATTTTGCAAGCGACATTGAAGGACCGACCCTTCTTTAAAAATTCCGGCGGCGGCGTCACCCTTTCGGGGGGTGAGCCGACGATGTTTGAAAATTTTACGTCCGGCCTGTTGAAAGCCTTTAAAAAAGCCGGTGTCCATACCCTGATGGAAACCTGTGGTCTGTTTGATTTGACCGCATTCGATGAAATGCTCTATCCCTTCATCGATATGATTTATTATGACCTCAAACTTATCGATGCCAAAAAACATACCCATTTTTGCGGTGCCCCCAACGACCGTATCCTTGCCAACTTCCGTCATCTGCAAAAGAAATTTTTGGAGGGGTTTGTTGAAGTCATACCTCGAACGCCCTTGATTCCGGGTATTACAGACACAGAACAAAATCTTGCAGGGATTGCGAAATTTTTAGGGCAATGCCAGGTGACCACCATCCAGCTGCTGGCCTATCATCCATTGTGGCAAATGAAGAACCAGAAGATTGGCCGCCAAGATTGGCTGGGAAGCAATCAAGACATGAAGCGGTTTATGTCTCCGGAAAAACTGAATGCCTGCCGTGACTTATTTGAGGCAGAGGGAATTCGGGTTCAACAATAACAGCTTGCGGGTTTACTCATATATTATCTCGCGATAATGCCGGGAGGAAATCAAATGAATTATGAAACCATTGTGTTTGAAGAAAAAGACACCATCGGCTTGCTGACCTTAAACAGACCCAAGACGATCAATGCCTTGAATCAAAAAATGATAGAAGAGCTGGATGGTTTATTGGATGGGTTAAATCTGAACCCAAGGGTGAGGGTTCTGATTATCACCGGCGGTGGTGAAAAAGGTTTTTGCTCGGGTATGGACATGAAAGAATCCGCCTCCAAACTGTTCGAGGCAACCCCTGACTTGATTTACACCTATCAAAGTCTTGCATCCAGATTGTTTTACAAAATGAGATGTATTCCGCAACCTGTGATTGCAGCGGTTCATGGCGCGGCCTCCGGCGCAGGGTTTAGTTTTGCCATGGCCTCCGATGTGCGTTTGATCACACCCCAGGCCCGATTCAATGCCGGCTATATTAATATCGGTTTGGGCGGTGCGGATTTAGCCAGCAGTTATTTTTTACCAAAACTGATTGGATCCGGCAGGGCCAACGAATTTTTATTGACCGGTGACTTCATGAGTGCCGAAGAGGCGTTTCAACTGGGCTTTGTAAGCCGGGTTGTAGAAAAAGAGATGCTGGTTGAAAGCGCATTTGAAATGGCCGCCAAAATGACAGCGAAAAATCCCCTGGGATTGAGAATGACAAAAGAGGCCATCAATCAAAATTTGGGTGTCGGCTCATTGGAGCAGGCCCTTCATTTAGAAAACCGCAACCAGTCATTTCTTATCGCAGCCATGAAATTGAATGAATAGAAGTGGTTTCAAAACCTCAGATTAGGTTCAAGGGCAAGGCGCAGGCTGATGGAAACAGCCCTGTTAGGCATTGAAATGAAGACTGATTTTTTCTATGATTAATAATTCATTGTCTTTGTGCATTGGCGGCACATCTGAACTTTTTGCGGCAACCAGGGAGGGTGAAAGAAGATGAAAAAGTATAAAACTGAAATATCTATTTATCTGTTTTTAATTTCCTTAAAACTCCTGGGGCTTCTCTTTATGATCAGCAAAGCCTTGCGAAAAGAGATCTATAACCTGGAAACCGGCTATATTTTTAATGCCAGATACCAGTTTAAGACCAGGGATGATCTGGTGAATGTTTTTGTGGTTTTTTCAAACGGAAAAATGAAGGCCGGATTCGGCACCATCGATGATCCCAATGTAACCATATCATACAAAGACAAAGAGACACTGGCCAAAATATATAAAAAAAGCCCCGAAGAGTCCCTAGACTATCTGTTGACCAATGAAATGAGTTATACCGGGAACATGGCCTATCTGACCAAATTTTCATATATTTCTACGGTTCTGTCCGGCACCAAAATCAAAGACTACCAGGGGCCGCAGAACCAGGTCCTGTATCCCCCCCGCGATATTGAAAGGGCAGAGACAACCAGAAAGCTTAAAAACGAGCCACTGGGCCGTAAGGTCGACAATGTCCGCTGGCTGGAAGACCCCTATCTGGCAAACTACGGTATCGATGATTTTCCACGGTTAAAAAAACTGAAAACCAGGCGATTCTCACTGAAACCGGCCATATGCGTTGAAAGGGCTAAACTGCTGACAGAATATCATCGCGAAAACGGCTTTGAGAGCGACCCTTCAGGAACCCCCCTGGATCCAAACCTCCGCCAGGCCGGGGCAATGAACCACATCATGACCAACCGCAAACCGATAATTCATGATGATTACTTACTGGCCGGGTCTACCACCACCAAAGAGGTGGGCGTTCCGGTTTATCCAGAATTTATCGGGCTGACGATCTGGCCGGAGCTAAGAACCATGGGTAAGCGGAAATTAAATCCCAATGATATCTCTGCCGAGGATGCGGATATATTGAATTTTGAAGTCTTCCCCTACTGGATGGACCGAAATGTTCGCGAATACTGCCGACAGAAATACGACAATCCCATATCTCAACAGCTGGAGGAGCGGTTTGTGCTTTATTTTATGATGAAAAATAACGCCATATCACACACGGTTCCGGACTTTCCCAAGATCATCAGCTGTGGAATGGAAAACATCAGGGATCAGGCCGTCAAAATGAAAGCAGGCACAAGCGAAGCGGATAAACGCAATTTTTACAAAGCCATCCTGATTTCCATCGATGGTGTTTTGAATTACGCCCATAATTTAAGCCGGGAGGCAATGCGGATTGCAAATTCGTTGAATCCGGGAAGTCCCGAACAGCTAAAGCGGATCAATGAACTAAAGGAGCTGGCCAGGATTTGCCAAAAAGTGCCCGCCAAACCTGCTGATACGGTCCATGAGGCCTTGATGTCCATCTGGATCAGCTTTGTCTGCCTGCATGCAGAAAACGCCAACTCCGCGCTGTCTATCGGAAGGCTCGACCAGATGCTTCAGCCTCTCTTTCTCAGGGATATTTCAAAAGCAAAAAATGAAGAGGAAAGGGAAGCCGTCATCAAAAAAACCATGGAGCTTGTCGGCAACCTTTTTTTAAGAGTCAATGACCATGATCCGTTAGTACCCAATGTCGGCAATAAATTGTTTGGCGGCAGCTCATCCGATGACACGGTTACCGTCGGCGGAATCGACCGGGAGGGCAATAATGCGGTCTGCGATATGACCTATATTATTCTGAAGGTTGCTGAAATCCTTTGTTTCCAAGACCCGAACATGAACGCCAGATATTACAGCGGTATTAATTCTAAAGAATATCTCAAGCGTTTGTGTGAAGTCAATTCGAACATGGTCGCCTCACCGATTATCCACAATGACCAAACCATGATAGAGGCCCTTGCCCATCAGGGTATAAAAATTGAGGACGCGCGGGACTGGTCCGCCACCGGCTGCGTGGAACCGACCATAACGGGCAGGCATTACGGTCATACGAACTGCATGCTTTTAAACATGGTGGCCCCGATGGAAATGGCCCTGAACAACGGCGTTCATCCGGTGATGGGAGAAAAGATTGGTCCGCCAACCGGTGAAGTCGGGACATCGTTTCCCGGGTATCAAGATTTTCTGGATGCCTACAAAACTCAGTTGAAATATCTCATCAAGCAGTCGGTCGAGATCAATAATTACCTGGGATATGCCCATCAGTACATTCATCCGACGCCGGTTCTTTCTTCCATGTTTTCCGGGCCGCTGGAAAAAGGCAAGGATGTTATCTTCGGCGGCGCGGAGTACAACACATCCGGCGTTGCCCTGGTTTCGCTGACGGATGCCGTGGACAGCCTGCTGGTCATAAAGGACTTGATATACGATAAAAAGGAAATGGACTTTCCAACCCTGATGAGGGCCATTGAACATAATTTTGAGCAAAACGGTTATGCCGGCACTTTAAAAAGAATTAAAAGGGTGCCCAAATTCGGCTCTGACGAACCAGGTACCCGGGAAGTTGCCCAGGACCTAATCGATTTCTGCTATGACTTATACTGTTCACAGGATAACTACCGGGGCGGCAGGTATGTTCCCGGGTACTGGTCCATCAGTTATCATGTCGGCTTTGGAATGCTTTCCGGCGCATTGCCGTCCGGAAGGCAAAAAGGCAAGGCATTCACTCCCGGACTGACGCCTTCTCCCGGAGCAGCTGACCAGTTACTTCAGAATATCCATACCATCGCGGGTTTAGACCATCTGAAAATGCCGAATAATATCGCGTTTAACGTAAAGCTGGCGCCCCATTCAAATGATTCCCACGAAAAGACCCTGGATTATTTTGCCAGTTATGTTCAGAGCTACTTTGATGAAGGCGGCATGCAGTGGCAGTTCAACGTGATTACGACGGACACTTTGCGTGATGCCATGCAAAAGCCGGAAGATTATCACTGGCTGCTCGTGCGTATTTCAGGCTACAATGCCTATTTCACGAAAATTAACAAAAATATGCAGATCGAGCTGATCGAGCGCCAGGAATTTAACTAGCAAGCCAATATCACAATGATCTTGTTGAAGGGGTTAAAAAGTTTTCCGCAAAGGTCGGCGGGAAAGATTACGCCATTCATGTCAGAGGCCTTGAAATGGCGGCCTATGATCCCAGGGGATGTACCGGACAGGGTCTTGGGTACGCAACGGCCAACAGCGGTGCAACCCATCTGTCCGGAAGCACCCACGCCATTGAAGCGGGATCCTATCTAAGCCCGCAGGGGAGTGAATTGGACAAAATCCAGCGCTTCGCTGCGCATAATTTGCTCAAGCTCAGTGTGGGAGCGACCGCTGGAAGTCGTAATGCCGATGTAGCGAATCTTGCCCTCTTCTTTCCACTGCCGGAGGGTCGGCATGTGGACCTTCCAGTCCCTTAGATTATGGATCTGCATCAAATCCATCACCGGCACCCCCATACGCTTCATGGATCGCCGCATCTGGTCGATACCGGCCTGCTGACCGTAGGTCCACACTTTTGTGGCAGCAAAAACGGCGGCAGTTGCTTATGTCCGGAGTCTCAAAGAGATTGATCCGGCTAAAATTGCGCTGTGAGACGGTTTCAGCAATCGCATCCTCCCTGGAACGATTTCCCAGAAAGGCGTCGACCAGGCTATCAACCGCTTTTTCGATCACCCTGTCGGTCTCCCCTTTATCGCGTTCATAGGGTCTTATTT
>JBATKU010000637.1:0-2481 GCA_049669725.1 Desulfobacterales bacterium | reverse complement strand
TGGACCCTGCCGGCGGGCTACCTGGAAAACGGAGAAACCGTGGCCGAAGGCGCCGCCCGGGAAACCTATGAGGAAGCCCGGGCAAAGGTTGAAATGTTGACGCCTTATGCGTTATATAACATCTGTTATGTCAATCAGATCTATTTTATGTTTCGTGCCCGTCTGGTAGACCAGCACTTCAGGCCGGGCAGTGAGAGTCTTGATGTCAGACTCTTCGGCGAAAACGAGGTTCCCTGGGAAGATATTGCCTTCCGGGTAATTCAGGAAACCCTCATCCAGTATTTTAAAGACCGCTCAACCGGGAAATTTCCTTTTTATATGGGGGAAATCCTTTCGAACAATTTGAAAAAAGAGTGATGAGGTCATTTCATGCCATTGATCAGAGGTAAAAAATCGCAACTCCATAGACGGTATCTCAAAGATAGGATTTTGGTTCAATGTCGCGGCAGGGCAGAGTTTCAAACCGGAGGTCCGCCGCAGGCGGATCGGAATTTAAAACGAGGCTCCAACAAAGACATTGGGCCAAAAGACATTTTTGAGATAGCTTCTAAAACAGCCTTGTACGTGATCCTGATTATCCTATTGATTCCCGTTTTACTATCTTGCAGCGACAGCCGGGAACCGGACGGCGCGACTGCGCCGGCAGCTGTCATGCCCGAAAGCTTTACGTTTTTTGATCTGGGAATCAATTCCCGGCTCAATAAAAATATCCGCAAAGAACTCGGCAACAAGCTGGGGCGTGATGCTATCGAGCAGAGGAGCATCCTGGATTTAGAAATTAATTACAAAGGCTTTCTCAACCAGCATTTTCCGGGCTTGAATGACCTCAACCGCAGTTTAAATTTTCCGCCCGGAGAAAGGGTGGAGCATAACACCGTAAAGCTCATGTACCGCTACGCTCAGAAAGAAAATGTGCCATTTGATTATGTCGAGCTCGTGTTTTCGAATTATACCCAGAGACCTATTTTGTTTAAAATTAATTTTCGGGATGACGAAGCCGGAATCATTAAGACCCTCGAAACCAAGTACGGTAAACCACAGGTCGTCAATTGGAAGGAAGAAAACGGCCAATCCATGTACTGGATGATAAACGGCGATTTTTTGATCAGCTCGCTGGTGCCCGATCAGTTTGGTAATCCAACCTATCAAATTGTCATCTATTTCGTAAAAAATCTGGAGCAACTGATTGCTGCGGAGCAAGATGAGCGGAAAGAAAAATCCCTGGAGAGAGCCCAGTCGGGGGAAAAGGCCTTTTGAAATCAGAGGACAGACGACAGAATACTAATACACCACGGAACGGCACAGAAAATCACGGAGAAAGGGGACTTGTGCTTCACCGTTTCTGCAGTTTTCCCCGCGCATTGCCGACCCATGCTGTCCGGTGAAGTTTTGACGAAGCCGAAAGTCACGCCCTATAGTGACGAAGGCTGGTGCCCTGAGCTTAAAACTTTATACCATTTTTTTCCAGCAACCAGTTACCAGCGATAAGTGACAACATCGAGTATCCAGCATCGAGTATCGAGAAACCAGCAGCCAGCAGCTATGATCGAGTATTTCGAATCCATATGCTATCAATTATTCAGGCCGGCGGGAAAGGCTGATATCCTGCCAATTTTCGACCCGGCGAAGCAGTTCGATCCTGAGTTCACGATCGAAGGGTTCACGGGGGCTTCAAATGAGCCGCAGGATATCGCCCGTCAATTGAACGCCGCCTTTCTCATCCTGCTGGCCGGCCGCAAACACCCGCAATTTGAAAAGGCGCAGGCCGGTTTGCAGCGGGCAGCCCATTCAGAGGAGTGGTCGGCCGTCGCTCAATTCTACTTGTCTGCTAGAAACCGTATCCGTCATGAAATCGAAAATGCCGCTGAAAAAGATCCGGACCTGGCGAACCGCATTAAGAATTTGTCCCGGATCCTGGAAACCGCCGACCAGAAAAGCAATGCTTGCCAGATTACTGAAGAAATCTGGAAATTGTTCTTCCCGGAGGGGGTCGGACTTGCGTCATTGCGCCGGGAATCGATTCGCAGCCTGCGGCAAAATCGGGCAGTCGAAATTACCCGCCCCAATCCGGAACCGATCATGGATCCGGCCAGGGAAATTCTATTCTCATCAAATGTCCTGCTCACGCTTCCCCCGGAATCGGCAACCGAGGACGGCCTGCCATTTAGCGCCGATCTAAAGCAAAAGCTTCACCGCGCATCCCGGGAACCCCAGCTTTACTGGTATGACCATCCCATCCACATCGGGGTTCAGCCCCCCAACAATGAGCTCCTGTATGGTCTTCGCGGTCTGGAAGAAGCGTTAAGGTTCGAACGCATGCGTGGGACCACGGCCGCCAACGTCAACCTGACCTGTATCTTATCGGCGTCCGTCACCCACGCGGGATTGCACGAGATAGCGCGGCCGTACATCGAAGAAGAAATTTCCCGGGCCGGCTTTTTAAACCATACCACTGTGTATGTGTTTACCGAAAATGATACC
>JBATKU010000636.1:0-3714 GCA_049669725.1 Desulfobacterales bacterium | reverse complement strand
ATCAGCTACCCCCTTGTCCTTGTATAGCAATCGCCATTCTTCTTTGGCGGCCGCCGCCTCTTCTTCGGCAACCCTCAACCGGCTTTCGGAATCTTTGACCCGGGCCTGGGCCAGGGTAACGGCCAGCTGATAATCCAACGGATCGATACGCAGCAAGGTATCGCCTTTTTTAAACTCACCACCGTCCACCAGAACCGGCGAAGCAAATACGACTTTACCATTCACCTGGGGCACCAGCTGAATTTCACGCAGGGGTCTTACCGTACCCTCACCGCGAACGGTGACCGACTGAGGTCCTGTCTTAATTTGGGATACCCGCACCATGGGCATGGGAGTCGGCGGCTTGGTTCGCTTAAGTTGCGGTTTGCTGGCCGTCAGGGCCAAAAAACCAGCTACCCCCAGACCCACCACGATTACCATTACTGTAAAATGAATGACTCGCCTTTTTGTTTTGCTCATAAATGTTCTCTCTTTACGGATGAAAATTGGAGGATTCGCTTTTTCAAAAAACCATTGCGCCCCTTCTTAATCAAAATCGAAAAAAATACCGTCGTCTTTTATCTTCAAAACTTCCGGTTCCGCCCAACTCCCGCCTAAGGCCCTGTGCAGCGCAACCCTATTTCGAAATAGGGCCAAATCTACAAGAACCAGACTGTCTTCGGCCTGAAATCGGGTAATCTGAGCATTAAGCACATCAAGATAATTGGTCAAACCCTTAACATAACGGTTTTGGGCCACCCGCTGGGTGGCCCGCGCTTCGGTTAAAAATGTGACCTCCCGGTCCCGACGGTCGAGCTGCTGCTCCCGGACCAACAGGGCCTGTTCCACTTCAGCGAATGCATCCAGCACGGTTTTGACATATTCAGCAACCCCCTGCTCGTACCTGGCTTCCGCCGCGCGCTGCCCGGCCTTAAGGAATCCGGCATCAAAGATAGGCTGCACAATTCCAGCCGTCAGGTTCCAGATAATATTTTCGGTGCGCAAAAGCTTATTCAAGTCGTGGCTTGTCACGCCATACTCGCCGGTCAGCGTAATTCGCGGCAGCCGGGCCGCCTTGGCTACCCCCACAAGATCATTCAAGGACCTCAAGCGGGCTTCGGCCGCTCTGAGGTCCGGCCGGCGCAACAGCAGATCCGAGGGCAAACCCGGCGGTACAGGCGGCAAAAGGATGTAATAGTCTTCCGGCTGCCGACGTGGCGCCCGGGTTTCGGGATATCTGCCTAAAAGCACCGACAGCTGTTGCTGAATAGTGCCGAGGTCCTGCTCGAACTGGGGAACCAGCGTTTCAGACCCGGCCAGCGCTCGACTGGCCTGGCGTACATCCAAAACAGATATCAATCCTCGCCGGTATCGAATCTGGACAAACTGGAGACTCTGCCGAAAGGCTTTGATGCTCTGCTGCGCAATCTGCAGTCGCCTTTCGACGGCTTCCATATTAAGATACAATGATACAGTTTCAGCCACCACAGCCTGGGCCACCGTCCGCCGATTTTCTTCTTCGGCGAGTATATCCTCCCAGGCAGCCTGGGAGGATTTTTTCAGCCTGCTCCACAGATCCAGCTCAAAAGAGGCCGCCGCACTCAATCCATAGGTTTCGACAATAAAATTATCCCTGAATTCACCTCCGTCAATCTGGCGTCGATCCCCGCGGCCGCCGACATCCACCGCCGGAAATCGGTCCGAACGAATCCGGACATACCGGGCCCGTACCTCAAGAATCCTGGCGGCGGCCTGCTTGATGTCCCAGTTGTATTTCAGGGCGTCCTCAACCAGTTGATTGAGTTCCCGGTCTTCAAAGAATTCCCACCAGCGGTCCTCGACCTCCAGGGGCTGATTTTCGGCCGGCTCAAACTCATAGGATTCCGGTACTTGAATCCCCAGATCCGGTCGCTGGTAACCCGGCCCCAGATTGATACATCCGTAAAGAAAAAAGTAAGTCGTCAATGCCAATGCGCAATAGAAAAACCTGCTTTTCATTAGCGAACCTCCTCTTTACCGGCGCCGATGCCGTTCATTGAAAATTCGACGATGTGATCGACCAGACGATCCTTAAACTCACCCTCATCGTAACCATCTAAAAATCTGGTAATCAGCGGTCGGGCCAGATTAAAATATAAAACCATGGCCAGGATACTGAAGGCATTTAAAGCCATTTGTTTATCCCCGTCGGTATCCGGCATGACGGCCCTGAGATCCGCCATCAAACTGGTAAACAGCGGTTTGAGTACCTGGTCGGCCACCAGCTCAAAAGCCTGGGTCGGTTGAGCAAACTCACCGAATATCAGTTTGTGATGCCGCATCCGTTCGTCATCGGACATCGGGCCTTCCAGAAAGGCCCGGGCCAGAGATTCCACTACCGAATTGGGCGACGAATGGCCATTGTCTTTTAATGATTTTCTGAAGTTATTAAATAGTCGGCTGGCCCGGGGAAGCCAGCGCGAACGAAAGACCTCCAGATAAAGGTTTTGCTTGTTGCCGAAATGATAGTTTACGGCTGCCAGATTGCAGTTCGCTGCCCGGGTAATTTCTCTGACACTGACGGCATGGTAGCCTTTATTGGCGAACAGGGCTTCGGCTTCATCCAGGATACGCTCCCGGGTCAATTCATTTTGGTGGTTCGGATTATTCTTGGCTTTTTTCATCATAAGGTAACCCCAGTAATTTAAACGTTCGTATTAAACGATCGTTTAAATGTCAAGGGAAATTTTTGATATTATAAATGGACAAGTCACCGAAATAGAATTAGATTATACTCATATATTAACCAGGCCGGAAATGCCGAGGGCGCTGGAGCGCTCAAAAACCCAATATACAGGCATTCCGCCGTCACCGCAAACCACCCAATTTGCATACTTTACCTGTGCATTGATATTTGATAAGAGTATGATAATGGACTTAACAATCCGTTTGAGATCGTTTCTAATTCACGTCGATTAAATCAGATCTGAGCCAGGAGTTACGATGTCCGATAAACTGAAAGCACTGGGGTTTTGCCTGGGTGCATCGACGGTGTCCCTTGTTCAGTTAGAACTGGACCAGAGCCGTAAACCTGATCCTGACGGCAAGACAAACCCGCGTATTATTGATTATTCACTCCATCCCCACGAGGGTGACCCCAAAAAAACCCTTTTGAATGCCTTTAGCCAGATTGATCTGGAATCATTTGATCGAATTGCGGCCACCGGTCGCAAATTCCGCAAATTCGTTAACCTCTCTTCCATTCCTGAACCACAGGCCGTTGAGTTCGCTTATCCCTATGTAAAACCCTCAGATGTGCACTGTCCGGCCGTCGTTTCAGCCGGTGGTGAAACCTTTATGGTCTATGCCCTGGATCGCTCCGGTCGCATCGCCAATGTCATTACCGGTAACAAGTGTGCTTCCGGTACCGGAGAATTTTTTCTCCAGCAGCTGCGCCGGATGAACGCATCGCTGGATGAGGCTGCCAATTGGTCAGCGGTTGAGGAAGCCCACCATGTCTCCGGTCGCTGTTCGGTTTTCTGCAAATCGGACTGCACCCATGCTACCAACAAAGGGATTCCGCGCTCCCAGGTGACGGCCGGACTCTGTAAAATGATGGCCAGCAAAGTTCTGGAACTTTTAAAGAAAGTCGACCGCAAAAACATCATGATTGCCGGTGGAACGGCCCTCAACCGGACCATGATTAAATATCTTGAGGAAGACATCCCCGGTCTGATTGTCCCTGAGGAAGCACCT
>JBATKU010000635.1:0-3047 GCA_049669725.1 Desulfobacterales bacterium | reverse complement strand
TCCATGAATCGCCTTTGGTTCACGTAATTTGCTTTCTCCAGATATTACCGTGAGTTCACTCAGCCCACAGCGCGGGCTCCATACTCTAATTGGACCCAGATCGATGTTACATTACCTCGGGGTATTTACATATTCCCCGAGGTAATGTAACACTTCACCGATGTCCGACCAAGCAAACAGGGTGCTCGAACTCGTCCGGAAAGCCGGGATGCTGCGTCCGCGCGACCTCGAGCCGCTGGGCATCCCCCGAACGTACCTGAACCGTCTCTACAAAACCGGGCGCCTGGAGCGTATCGGATGGGGTCTGTACGTACTTCCCACCGCAAATGCCACAGAACACCGAACGCTTGCCGAGGCCGCAAAGCGCGTTCCCAACGGCGTGATTTGCCTGCTGTCCGCACTCCGGTACCACGAGCTGACTACCCAGGCACCTTTTGAAGTATGGATCGCGATCGCTGAGAAGGCCTGGCGCCCTCGGGTCGAACATCCCCGCCTGCGCATCGTGCATTTTTCGGAGACGGCACTCAATGAAGGGGTGGAGGTGAAGAAGCTGGAAGGTGTGCCCGTGCGCATCTTCAATCCGGCCAAAACGGTTGCCGACTGCTTCAAGTACAGAAACAAAATCGGTCTCAACGTGGCAATCGAGGCCCTTAGGGAGTACTGGAAAGCACGTCGCTGCAAAATGGACGACCTCTGGCACTATGCCGATGTCTGTCGTGTTCGCAACGTCATGCAGCCGTATCTGGAAGCCCTAACCACGTGAGTTCCTCCAGGAAGAAGAATCTGGTGGCATCCGCCCGGGACCGGCTGCTACAGTCAAAGCGAGGGTTCAGACAAAGACGTCTGAATAGGGGACATAACGCCTCTTGCTGGTTGACAATCTATGATTTTTTGTTGACAATAAGACTCTCTTAGGTTGACAAAGACCAATGGCCCGCATCCGAACCCGCGGCGAACAGATTCGCCAATATATCCTGCGCAATGTCGAGAAGCATCCGGGCGATATTGCCCGGAGGGCCGCTGAGCGTTTCACTGTAACCCGGCAGGCGATCAACAAGCATGTAAAAATGCTGGTTGAGCAGGGCTCACTTGTTGAAAAAGGCAAGACAAGGAATCGTGTTTATAGCCTGGCGCCACTTGAGAAATGGACCGGTAATTATGTGATTTCAAGCGATCTTGCTGAGGATGTAGTGTGGAGAAATGATGTGAACTCGCAGCTAGGCGTAATGCCGGAGAATGTGAGTGACATCTGGCATTACGGTTTCACGAAAATGTTCAATAATGCGATTGATCACTCAGGAGGGGTTCGCATCAGCGTAACACTCGAAAAAACCGCAGCCACAACGGAAATGCTACTCATGGATGATGGAGAAGGCATTTTCAAGAAAATCCAGCGTGAATTGGGCCTACTCGACGAACGCCATTCAGTGCTGGAGCTGGCCAAGGGCAAACTTACAACCGATCCTGATAATCATACCGGAGAAGGGATCTTCTTCACTTCACGAATGTTCGATGAATATGACATTCTCTCTGGTGGTGTGTATTTTTCGCACAAGTTTTCGGAAGATAAGGATTGGATTCTTGAGAGAGAGCGATTTTCTTCAGGCACGGCTGTATGGATGAGACTGAATAATCATACATCCAGGACAACAAAGAAGATCTTTGACAAGTTCACTTCGAAAGACAATTTTGGGTTTACCAAAACCATTGTCCCGGTTCGGCTCGCTCAATACGGCGATGATAAACTGGTTTCACGATCACAAGCAAAGCGCTTACTGGTACGAATCGACCGCTTCCAGACAGTGATATTCGATTTCGAAGGCGTTGACAACATTGGACAGGCATTTGCCGACGAAGTCTTTCGGGTTTTCTCCATCCAGCATCCTGATATTGAATTGCATTATATGAATGCAAACTCGGCAGTGAAAAGAATGATCATCAGAGCAAGATCACATTCCACTTAAGTGTGTGGCGAATTATCAGCATGCAGATCGAGCATCGGATTTTTGGTCCGGATAATCGCGGTTCGAATCGGTTACGGATGCGTAACCATTTGTATTCTATACAGGCAAGATTTATCCAACGAGGAAAATTTGCAGTTCATCCCCGCAAAAACTCCCGCAGTCAGAATCGCCCTCGCCCCCTACCCTTCCTTTCCTTTCCTTTCCTTTCCTTTGCAAGGCCAATAGTCTGGTCCGGACCTACAAAACACTTGCAACCATTTATCAATGGAAATAGACATTAATTGTTTCCTTATTTCCTTTTTTCAATATGCTTGCAAAGAAAACCTCAAAAAACCAGATCACCCTGCCCAAGGCCATCATCAGCCACTTTCCCGATACGGAATATTTTGATCTTCGGGAAGAGGATGGCCACATTGTGCTGGTACCTTTGAGACCCAGTCGCGCTGATGAGGTACGAGACAAACTGGCTAAACTTGGTCTTACGGAGACGGACGTGGCAGACGCCGTACAATGGGCTCGCCAATCGTAACGTTACGGATTGTCTCTGATACCAATACAGTCATACCCGCCCTGCTATTTTCCAAAGGACGGCTGGCATGGCTTCGTACGGTATGGCGGCAAGGGACTATTGTCCCGCTGATCTCGAAGGCAACCACGGAAGAGATCATCAGGGTCCTGGCTCGCCCAAAATTTCATCTGGATGCAACAGATCGGGAAGAGTTGCTGGGCGATTTCCTTCCCTTTGCCGAAGTCATAGACGCTGTTTTGCCAACAGGCGAAGTACCTGTTTGCCGCGACAAACACGACCAGATATTTCTCGAACTGGCAGTTGCCGGCGAGGCAGATGCCTTGGTAACCGGTGATGCGGATCTGCTGGAACTGGCCGAACAGTCCCCCATTCCCATTATGACGCCTGCCGACTTCCATCGGCGCATCGGCATCGAGTAAAAACACCTTTGTGATCCTCAAGAATTCATGCTGCTTTGATTAGCAGTCCATATTCGTGTCATCCGGAGCATTGATCTGTTCACGATCAACTCATATGACCGATAGCTGACATTTGACGCCCCCTTCGCTCACGGA
>JBATKU010000634.1:0-1582 GCA_049669725.1 Desulfobacterales bacterium | reverse complement strand
GTCAATAATAGCGTGGAAACGTCTGCTTCCCAGTAAAATCTCATAACAGTGCTCACCTGGGACTCTGGGAATGCCCATTTCACAAAGATGGTCGTCCAGATCCGGATAACACCTTCCATACAAACACAGAATTTCGTCCCCTGCTTTTTTAGCCAGATGGATTTGGTGCAGTATTTCCTCTTTCAGCTTTTGGGGATAATTATGCAGATAAGGGTTGATGAAGGTGATGGTGACATTTTGGTGAAAACGCTGCGGTTCAATTTGTCTGAGTGCATCACGAAAGACACCACATGCAATGATGCGAATAGACATATTGATTTCCCGGTTTGAGTTATGTATTTACAATTTCTGGAAATTTACTTTTGATTTCCAACAATTTTTCTAGACTCAATACAGGTTCGACTTCTTCGAGCCATGTTCGAGCCAGCTCATGGGCATTGGTCAGCGGCGTGGGCTGGCCTTGCTCCTGCCAGCGGTCGAAATTCATGCGAATAGCGAGGTTGGGGTAAAAAAACTGTCCAAACATATGCTTAACCGTGTGCTCTTCCGTGATGTAGTTACCTCCGGGCCCTACGTTTTCAATGGTATTAACGGCAAGCGTTTCTGTATCCACGTCGACGCCGCTAATCAATCGGTGGACCATCCCCAGGATCTCGTTGTCAATGATAAATTGTTCGTAGGAGATCGAGTTGCCGGAATCCAGCATTCCGGCGGCCAGGTGAATATAATCGGCTCCGGCCATTGCCACCAGCAAATACGATACTCCCTTTTCAAACCCTGATTGAATATCGGGGATTTTGGCATCTGTCACGCCTGCGGACGCATAAATGGGCAGTTTGTAACGTTTTGCCAAATGAACGGCACAAGTATTCAACATGGCGGTTTCGACCGAGCCCATGGTAAGATTCATGGTGCGCAGGTCCATAGTCGTTGGAACAGCACCATACAGCATCCGGGCGCCGGGGTTAAATACTTGAGCAATCGACACGCCTGCCAAGGCCTCCGCATGCAACTGGGCAAGGGTGCCCGCCAGAGTCGCCGGGGAAGTAGCGCCGGCAATAGGCGCCGGCGCACAGGTGGCCGGAATGCCGTTTAAAGCGCAAAACTCTAATATTTTAAGTGTATTGACATCAAACGTTAGCGGGCTTATGGGATTGGTAATCACCGAAACAAAGGGGCGTTCTCTGAGTCGGTCTTCCCCGCCTGCCATGAAACTGGCCAGGTGCCACAATTGCTTTACGCCTTCAAGGGTATCGCATCCTCCCATGACATGCTTGGTGGTATTGCAGAAGGCATGAAAAAAATCATTCAGATGATAGAACTCGGGGTCCAGATCGTGGGCCTGACAGGCAATAATGTAAAATCGGATGTTGTCGAGACGATCGACAAGACGTGCGGTATTGATGACGTCTTGTAGGATGGTCGGGCGATAACCCCCGGTGCTCATATCCAGAATCTGAAACACACGGCCGCCGTTTCCAAAATAAACATTGCCCGATCCAAGGTGCAAATCATTTTTACCATCGCGGGAATAGAGGGTGAATTGCTGCGGGGCCTTTGCAATCATTTTGTCAAGCCACCT
>JBATKU010000633.1:0-15855 GCA_049669725.1 Desulfobacterales bacterium | reverse complement strand
ATCCGGAAGGCATCTGTACGGCGGGCAACTCCTCCAGTGAAAACGACGCTGCCGCAGCCCTGGTGCTGACCACGGCGGAAAAGGCCTCAGAGCTCAATATCCAACCGCTGGCCTATCTCAAATCTTTCGGCGTTGCCGGTGCCGATCCGTCCCTCACATATCCGGCAGTACCTGCAGCCGTCAACATGGCCCTGGAAAAAGCGGGGTTGACCATCGAGGCGATTGACCTGATTGAGATACAGGAAGCCTTTGCCGCTCAGACTCTGGCCGACGCAAAACTAATGGGATTGACCTCGAGCGACCTGGCGGAAAAAGTGAATGTCAACGGTTCGGGCATATCCCTGGGTCATCCCATCGGTGCCACCGGTGCCATTCGTTTGACAACACTTGTGCACGAACTAAACAGGCGTGGTGCACGCTATGGTCTGGTAACGATTTGTGGCGGTGGCGGGTTGGGAATCGCCGCTATTGTTGAAAGAAAATAGCACCCTTATGAAAGAAGGCGACGGAAGCCTGAAAAGGATTACTTCGAATCTGCTCTTTCGTACCGAAGTTACCATGGATGACAAAAAAGGAGCCAAAAATGAAAAAACATCTGGAAGGAATTAGGGTCTTGGATTTAACGGCATACTTATCGGGTCCTTACACGAGTATGAACCTGGCTGCCATGGGAGCAGAGGTCATAAAGGTGGAGAGGCCAAAAATCGGAGACCCATGCCGATGGAATCCGCCGTTTGCAGGTGTTAATGGTTTAAGCTTTGAAAGGAAAGATGACAAGGATATTTCCATTCTGTATCTGAAACGAAATCGCGGCAAGAAAAGTATATTCCTGAACCTTCAAAAGGAAGAGGGGAAAAAAATATTAGAAATGCTCATTGAGAAAAGCGATATCATTTTGGAGAATTTTACCCCCGGCGTCATGGATCGTCTGGGTTTTAGCTACGACGATGTAAATAAAATCAACCCGAAAATCATCTATTGCTCAATTTCAGGCTTTGGGCAGGATGGTCCCTCTAAAGACCGCCCGGCATTCGATTTGACCATTCAGGCGACCAGCGGCATCATGGGGCTGACCGGTATGCCGGACGGACCTCCTGTTCGATGCGGCGCATGGATTGGCGATATGCTATCTTCGCTTTACAGCATTATCGGGATTCTTGCGGCGCTTAATTCCCGTGAAAAAACAGGAACGGGAGAAAAGATTGACGTTGCCATGAACGATGCCTGTTTTTCGGTGTGTACGGACGAAGCCCTGGACCTCAATATATCAAGGGGCATACCCATTAGAACCGGCAACCGCTTGACAAGGCTTGCACCATGGAACTCCTATCGCGCAACAGACGGCTGGGTGGTCATTTGTGTCGCGAACAATTCCCAGTGGGCAGCCTTTTTAGAAGCAATTGAAAGGGAAGACCTCAAGGACGATCCAAGATTTGCGGATCAGCAGGGGCGCCACAAGCATTCTGACGACGTGGAGGTCATCATTGAAAATTGGCTGAGAGGCTTGAGCAAAGATGAGGTCGTCAGCCGATTGAACCGGAAAAAGGTGCCTTGCGAAGCGATCGCGGAATTTGATGAGGTCCTTGAAAATCCGCAACTTCAGTGGCGGGAAATGATCCAGGAGGTGGTTCACCCGATCGCCGGTGGCGTGGGGCTGAAGGTCGCCGGATTCCCTATTAAATTTTCCAGGCTCAAGTCTGATCTGAGGAATCCGGCTCCCTATCCAGGAGAACACAGCCAAGCGGTCTATAAGGAATTGCTGGGCATTTCAGAAGACACGCTAGACCAACTCAAACAGGACGGCGTCATTTAGCCGCTGATGGAACCCTACTCCTTCATTGTCATCGCAATCGCTGTATTTGGCTCGGCCGTTATCAAGAACTCCATCGGAATCGGTGCGGGAGTTTTTCTTATCCCGGTTTTAACGCTGGTACTCCCGCCGAAGGTTTCGCTGGGTTTGGGTGCTCCGGCAATGTTGATTTCAGATCTGGTTGGAATCAAAAATTACTGGGGTGAATGGGACAAAAGAGAACTGACATTTCTTCTTCCCCCGGCAATTATCGGCGTCGTTGTTGGGGGGCTGCTCATACAGGCAGTTTCGGATAAAAGCTTTAAGTTTTTTGTGGGTGCGGTCGCATTAATCTTTGCGCTTTACAACCTCTTAATAGCTAAATACCACGGTGATAATTCCAAGCGCGGGCTGAATATTTCCGGCTTGGCCGGCGACAAACTGAGTATTCTCTTCGGCTTTTTAGCCGGCACTGCCAGCACGCTCATCCATGCAGGCGGCATGGTTATATCCATTTATCTGATTAACAGACACCCCGACAAAAGAGGCTTTGTTGCCACAATCGTTTTCTTTTTTGCAGTCATCAACCTGTCAAAATGGATTGCTTATACTCAGATCGGTATACTGACATGGGATGTCGCTATTTTCGTGTTGGTAATTTCCCCCCTGATCGTGTTGGGCGGGTTTGTCGGCAACATTATCAACCGATGGCTGCAATACCCGATATTTAAAACGATGGTATTGGTACTCATCCTTATCATTGGATTGCGACTCTTGATGACGGTTTAAAAACAGAGCCCGGCCTTTATCGCAGTTTTCAGAGTTTTTTTGCTCGTGCTAAGACAACGAAGTATCCAACAATCCACCGGCTCAAGTTTCGCACCCGGCATCTGGATCGGCGGCAGGTATGCAACGGTTTGATAGTTATCTTTTGACACAGAATAGTTGATCATACAATTTCGGTGATAGGGAGCAGGGTTCCCATGGACCTTCAGATTGTGGCCGTTATAACGGTTTTATTTGTCGCCGCACTGATTGCGTCGACCTTTGGGTTCGGCATCGGGCTTATCGCCATGCCCCTCCTATCAATCCTGGTCGACATCAAAACCGCGGCCTCGCTTTCGGCTTTGGTCAGCATAACCGTTGTATCAACTGTGTTAATGAGGCATTGGCGGGAAATCCAGTTCAGGAGCATCTGGCGCCTTGTTGTTTCCTCGTGTGTCGGTGTATCGTTGGGTCTTTGGCTGTTAAGAAATATGCAGGCATCGTATATGAAACTTTTTTTGGCATTTATCGTCATCGCCTTTTCCTGTTTCAGCCTGATGACAACCCGCCGGATGACGCTTAAAACTGATCGATTCGCATATGTGTTTGGCGGGGTGTCGGGAATACTGGGTGGGGCTTACACCATTCCCGGACCGCCGGTCATCGTATACGGCATATTGCGCAGATGGCAGCCGGAAGAATTCCGTGTAACGCTGCTGGGCTACTTTTTGCCAAATACCCTGCTGGTGACCCTCGGATATTATTTTTCAGGTTTTATGACATCGAGTGTCGTGCACCTTTATGTTTATTCACTCCCGGCGATTTTCATGGCGGTTATCATCGGAAACCATGCTAACCGTTCCATCCCAAAAGAAAAATTTGTAAAATTCGTGCATGTCCTGTTGATTCTTCTCGGGATGCTGTTGTCTTTTCAAGCGATTGCCATCATACCCTTTCTATCGGAATGATCGTTTTATCCAAGGCCCGAGTTCGCCTTTGAATTCTTCAGAATTCACACCGAACATCAATGGTTGGAAATTCAAAGTTAGCCGTCTTGTGTTATTTGGCAACCAAGCTGCGAGGCCGTGCTTATAATGCTTCGGGGATGAAAAATTCAGTTTTTCTTTTATGAATGCCATTTTCGGATCAGTAGCTAACTTTCTTTAAGAATAGCCCATGGGCCGGGGCCGTGGCACCGGCCTGATCCCGATCCTTTGATTCCAGAATGCGCTTGAAATCATCGGGTGAGATCTTGCCCCGTCCCACGTCCACCAGTGTTCCCACAATATTGCGCACCATAAAACGCAGAAAACCGTCGGCTTCAATTTCAAATGCCAGGTAGCCGTCTTCCCCTTCAATCAGGTTAGCTTTAAAAACACTGCGGGTGGTGTGGGCGCGCGGACTGCCTGCGCCTTCAAAGGCCTTGAAATCATGGCTGCCGATGAGATGGAATATTGCAGCGTCCATGGCTTCGAGATTCAATTTTTTTCTGATGTGCCAGGCGTATTGTCGAAAAATTGCAGCGGGAATCGGGCGGTTTAATATTTTGTAAACATAGGTTTTGCTTTTGACATCAAAGCGGGCATGAAACAATGCTGCGACCTCCTCACAATTCATTATAACGATATCTTCGTCAGTCAAGCTGTTCAAACCCCCAAGGATATCTTGCGGACCGAGTTCGGTCTCACATTTAAAATTGGCGGTCTGGGCCAGGGCATGCACACCGGCATCTGTCCGGCCGGATCCGGCCAGGGATACTTGTTGGCCGGTTATGGTACAAGCCGCCTTTTCGATCTCTTCCTGGACGGTCCGGTCATTTTTCTGACGCTGCCAGCCATGGTAGAGTGTTCCGTCGTACTCGATGATAATCTTAAAATTTTTGATCATATCAATAAAGCAATCGACAGCGTAAAAAAAGACAGGATTGTCGACAGCACAATCGAAGCCGAGGCCAAGTTTATGTCACCGTGTAATTGGGAGGAAAGTACATACAACGCCGCAGAGGTAGGTAACGAAAAAAAGATCATGCCAACCTGAAACGAAAGGCCTGTTACGCTGAACAGCTTAAAAAATAAGTAACCGGTTAAGGGCAGGACTATCAGTTTAAACAAAGATGTGATCAGTGACAAATTAAAATTGTCCTTCATCCTGCTCAGGGTTAATCCCCCGCCGATGGATAGCAGCGCCAGGGGTAAGGTCACAAAGGAGGCCAATTGAAGCGTGTTGTCGATAAAGTGGGGAAACCCTATTTGCAAATTTGCATATACAATACCGCAAATACAAGCGATGATCAACGGATTGGACATCACCGCCTTGACGGTTTGACCGATACGGTTGCCTATCGGGATTTGCTGCTCTGAAAACCATATCAACATTGAGACTGCTAGCACGTTTACTATCGGGATAATAATTCCGATTATTATTCCAAACTGCTGGATGCCTTGTTCGCCGAGGGCATTTAATACGATCGCAACGCCGATGTAGGTGTTAAACCGATAGCAGCACTGGGAAAAGGTTCCGGCCTTGTAAGCGGGCACTTTGTAAAGCTTGATAAAAAGAGAGCTCAATACGAAAACGGTGAGCACCGAGCATATGACGGCCTTGTATAAACCTGAATTGCTGAATAAAGCGGTAGAAGCCCCTCCGATTTTCCAAAAAAGCAGGGCCGGGAAAAAGATATAGTAGATGAGCTTATCTGAAGTCGCCAGGAAAGTGTCGTTGGTTAATCCGAAGCGTTTCAGCAAGCAACCGAAAAGGATCAGCATAAAAACCGGGAAAAGGCTGTTTAAAACCATAGACTATACCCGATCGCAAGGTACATTGGCCAGTTTATCTTCGATATCATCATCAATCCATTTTTTATAGGCTGCCAGAGTATATTCAGCGCCGCAGACCCCGCAGCGCAAACGAACAGACTTTCAGGTTTGTTGTATCCGAAGCGGCGTCTTGCAATGGTGGCATTGGAAAAAATGTGGATCCATATTTTTTCATCCTTAAACTTATAAGGTGTGCCCGGGGTAAATACTGCAAAGATAGAGTTCTGTCAAATAAAGACAAAAATTCGGTCAAAAATCCAAAGTTCGGTAGATTGACAAATTTTGCCGATTCTGTAGAATGAATTTCAGGTCAGGCTTCTAATAACCGCTAACTATTAACAAATAACCTCAATCCGGTTGGGGTTATGCGAATTTAAATACGAGGGAAGAGACCATGAAAAAGATGGATTGCCCTGGTTTTCAGACTGCGGGGGTTGCTTCAGGTCTGAAAAAAAATGGAAAAAAAGATCTTGGACTTATATATTCTGAAGTTCCGGCAACCGTTGCCGCGATGTTTACCCGCAACCTTGTCAAAGCGGCGCCGGTTCTTCTTGATCAGCAACGAACAGCCAAGGGGTCCTGCCGGGCGGTTATCGTCAACAGTGGCAATGCCAATTGCTGCACCGGTGAGCAGGGCATGCAGGATGCCATTCGCATGGGGCGCCTGGCGGCACAGGGACTCATGGTTGATGACGAAGACGTGCTGGTGGCATCCACCGGGGTGATCGGAGAACCATTGCCGATCGAAAAAATTGAGACGGCCGCCCCCGGTTTAATCCAGTCGCTTTCCGCCGACGGCATATCTGATTTTGCTGAAGCAATCATGACCACGGATACGGTGCCCAAAGTCATCAGCCGAACCGGGGATCTGGCCGGCAAGCCATTTACGGTAACCGGTGCGATCAAGGGTGCCGGCATGATTCGTCCGGATATGGCGACCATGCTGTGTTTCGTGATGACCGATATCGTTGCCCAACCGGAAGCGTTGCAGGCGATGCTCAAAAAAGCGGTTAATCAATCGTTGAACCGCATGACGGTGGACGGGGATACCAGCACCAATGATACGGTCCTTTTAATGGCCAACGGACACTCAACGGTTGTAGTGATCAGCGAGAATCAAAAGGATGTTTTTCAATCCGTACTCGATGAGACAATGATTGATCTGGCTAAATGGCTGATTAAAGATGCCGAAGGTGCTACCAAACTGGTTGAGATAGTCGTCAAAGGCGCCAAGACAAAAATGGAAGCACATAAAATTGCAGACACAGTGGCCAATTCGCCGCTGTTTAAAACCGCGCTTTTCGGTGAAGATGCCAACTGGGGAAGAATCCTGGCCGCCGTTGGCCGGGCAGGGATCTCCATGGATCCTAAAAAGATAGATATTTTCTTTGGAACAACTCAGATGGTCAAAAACGGATTCGGATGCGGCAAAGAGGCAGAAGCTGAAGCATCCGAGGTTTTAAAACTGGACGAATTTAAGGTGACCATCGACTTAAAACTGGGTCAAGAGATAGAAACGGTCTATACCTGTGATTTTTCAATAGATTATGTAAAAATAAATGCGGACTACCGAAGTTGAATTCCTTCCGGGAAGGACGCTGCCGTGATAACCGATGAGTGAAGTAAGACTCCAAAAATTCCTGTCTGCAGCCGGGGTATGCTCCCGCCGCAAAGGGGAAGAACTCATTGTCGCCGGCAAGGTTGCCGTGAACGGTGAGACCGTCGTTGTCCTCGGCACCAAGATTGATCCGGACCAGGATCAGGTTGAAGTCGATGGGAAAACGATCCAACCCGCTCATACGCTGATCTATATCGCCCTGAACAAACCTGAAGATTACGTCACCAGTTGCAGCCATCCGGGCGAGAAGGTGGTGGTGGATCTGGTAGACATCTCCGAACGAATTTATCCGGTGGGCCGATTGGACAAGGATTCCACCGGGCTGTTGCTGCTGACCAATGATGGACGTATTCATCACCGCCTGTCCCATCCTTCTTTTGACCACGAAAAGGAATATGACGTAACGGTGGCCAGGCCCATTTCAAACGGGGCGCTAAAAAAAATGAGTGACGGCCTGCCGCTGATGGGGACCAAAACCCGCCCGGCCCGGGTTACCCGGATCTCCCCCCGGCGGTTTCGGATGGTTTTGCAGGAAGGTAGAAACCGACAGATCCGCCGAATGGTGCGCAAGGTCGGCAACGAGGTGACCCGGCTCCAGCGTAGACGCTTTGCGGGCATTAAGCTGGGCAACTTGCCGCCGGGCAAATGGCGCCATTTGAGCCCAGGCGAGAAAAAAAGCCTAGTTGATAGTCTCTAACACCAGGTCTGTGCGGTCTGCAACCGGCATCACCGGCACCATGACGATATCATACCCGATTTTTCGGTAGGCCGCCAGCAAAAGATCGTTTAGTCTTCCGGCAATCATTTCATCTTCCGATCGAACTTCGTCCTTCAAAAAGTCGAATCGTTCGAAGAAAAATATCTTCCGGTAACGGTTGCGCCGGCTGTAATATAAGGGCTCCGTCGAGTCCAGCCCCTCCAATTCAAAGTAGGCGATACTGTCGGGCACACCGCGGTCGAAAAAAACGGGTTCGGTTTTCGTCAGCGAATCTTCAATCCCGACCTTCGTATGCAGAATATGGCGTTCAAACTGCAGCATATCAGCTTTGATCCGGTCCAACCGCAGCCCCTGACCTAATTGCCGGTCGATGTAGGCCCTTGCAACTTCGTGGACGACGGTTATTCCCCGCTGCTCAATCTCCTTGATAACGGACGTCTTTCCCGAGCAGGGCGCCCCGGTAATTATGCGCCAGTTTGTTTGACCCACGGTATCCGGCTCCTTCCGGCTGATTTGGTGATAAGCGACTATTGCCGAATGTCCACTATCATTTGTTTGTAGCCATTGTGCTGGTTCTGACACCCGAAAGCTTAGCCCTGGAAAAGGCCAAAACATAAAAAACCATGTTTCTGATAACTTTTCAACCCAGTTTTATACTGAAATATCCGGGTAGATATGGTAGAATTTTTCTAAACAATACATGAAAAAGAAAATAATTACAGGGGACCGGAGATTTCTATGGTTAGATTTGAATCACTGATCAGCAGAGAAAATAAAATTGCAGTTGTGGGACTGGGTTATGTCGGCCTGCCCCTGGCGGTGCATCTGGCCGCTCATTTTGATGTTGTCGGATTTGACCTGAAAACTGCTCGGATAAAAGAGCTTGAGTCCGGGATTGATCGTACCCTGGAAGTAACCGGGGCGCAACTCAAACAGGCTCAAATACGCTACACGGATAACCCTGTATACCTTTCGGACTGCCGGCTCATAATTGTGGCGGTCCCGACCCCCATAGACGAATACCGTATCCCCGACTTGGCCCCTTTACAGGGAGCTTCTACGACAGTAGGAAGATATCTGCAAAAAGGCACCTGCATTGTCTATGAATCCACCGTTTATCCGGGGGCCACGGAAGAGGTTTGTATTCCGATCCTGGAGACGGAATCCGGGCTGAAATTGGGACGTGATTTTACGGTGGGGTACTCGCCGGAGCGGATTAATCCGGGTGATAAAGTTCACACTCTTGAAAACATTATGAAGATCGTATCCGGTTCGGACCCCGCAACCTGTGACATGCTCGCCCAGGTTTACGGTCAGGTCGTCTCGGCCGGAATCCACAAGGCCTCATCAATCAAGGTGGCGGAGGCTGCCAAAGTTATTGAAAACACCCAGAGAGATTTAAATATCGCCCTGATGAATGAGCTGGCCAAGATTTTTGATATTATCGGTATCGACACCCATGAAGTGTTAGAGGCGGCAGGGACCAAATGGAATTTTCTGCCCTTCAAACCCGGTCTGGTCGGCGGTCACTGCATCGGTGTTGACCCCTATTATCTTACTTTT
Organism: Desulfobacterales bacterium; assembly: GCA_049669725.1. Lineage (GTDB taxonomy): Bacteria > Desulfobacterota > Desulfobacteria > Desulfobacterales > JAFDCJ01 > JAFDCJ01. The sequence continues at coordinate 6,586 of JBATKU010000633.1, read as the reverse complement.
AAAGCCGAAGCTCTCGGATACCATCCGGAAATGATTCTGGCCGGCAGAAGGATCAACGACGGCATGGGAAAACACGCTGCCGAGCGGGCGGTAAAAATGCTCATTGCTGCCGGCAAACAGGTGCGGGGGGCCAGGGTGGCGATTCTCGGGATCACCTTTAAAGAAGATGTGCCCGATTTGCGCAACACCAAAGTGGTGGATATTATCCGCGAGCTTCAAGACTACGGGGTGGAGGTTCTGGTCAGTGATCCTCTGGCGGATCCGAAAGAGGCTCTTAAGTACTATGGGGTAAATTTGGTACCGCTGGAAAAGATCAAGGGCGTGGACGCCGTCATACTGGCCGTCATGCACCGGGTTTACCAGGAAGAAGGGCTGCAAGGGGTTGCCGGACGCTGTTCAGGGCCCAATGCACTGGTCATCGATGTAAAGGGATGTTTTAGTCCCGGGGAAGCACAGAAATCAGGCGTCACTTATTGGCGGCTTTGATGGACGAACGAGCGTTAAAAATATTCAATCATATGAAGATAGCCCAATAAAATTCGTTAATCACAAAATGCATTAAATTAGTTTCTAAGATAGTAATTGCCAGTATGCCGGATCCAATCACCCATGCCAGTCTTGCATTTATTATTGCCAGACACTGTTTCAGGAACCAAAAAACTCTTTTTGTCCTGGCCGCGCTTTCACCGGATATTGATGTGTTTATCGGGGGTCTTTTTATACTTTTATCCGGCCCGTGGCCGGTGTCGCTGCCCGAGTTCTTTGATAAGAGCATGATCTTTCATCCCGGCCTGTCAGCGGCCATCTGGTTTATCCCGATCTACGGCCTATTTTTGTCGTGGATGTTTCGCAAGGTAGGAAAAAGAGCGGCAGAGGCAAACTTCAAGCGAACCTACACCGTGGTTCTGGTAGGGATGCTGTTGCACCTGGGGCTTGATTTTCTGCAAACCGGCAATCGGCCATTGTGGCCCCTGGATCTGACGGCGGGGCTTGATATACTGCCGTATTCACCGGGCGGACGTTTATGGACCATGATGGCGGCCATCGGTCTGTTGATTCTAGATGCGTTTATGATATATAGCCGTCAACAGCCACCGCAATCCCGCAAGACCCACTCTAATTAACCGGAATATGAGGCCAGTTCGCATACAATGTTGCCTATGAACACCTCAATATTGATCCTAACCGGTATGCGGGTGTGGTCGGATTTGAACCACAGGGTGAAACGAGCGTCCTGGTTTTCTTCAAACAGCCCTTCAATGCCGATCATCTCCGGCTGAATGACATACGTATCGTAAAACATGCCACGGAATTTGATGCGTTCTTTTTTTAACAGTGAACCGCGGCCAATGACACAATTTTTTCCATCAGTTACGGGACGCTCAAATCCATCGGCAGCACCAAAGTTTTGGGTGCGGGCATAGTACAGAATACTTAAGGGATCAAATGTGCCGGGAAGGATATCTACGTCCTGTTCTAACTTGCCGAAACTTATATAGGCGGCCTTGTGGTTTTCCCAGTCAAACGTCACCATTACATCCCGGTGGGTGTTTGCTTCGCGATGATTTTTTTTGTAGAGAATGGACCGGTTCATGTCCAGGTCCGTGAAGGCCTCTATCTCGCTCCTGACTTTGTAAATCCAATCAATGAAGGGGGTCGTTCGGGTTTTTAAGCGGAAATGTTGCACAGTCTGATCATTGATGATGGTGTTGGGCAAAACTTCCATCACGGTCGCACCAACCTTTAGGAATCCCCAGTATATATCAAATGATAGGCGTTCGCCTTCTTGGAATGGTAATGATTTTCGGCCGGTTTTGGCCACCGATACCGGGACAAATAGACCTGGCCCATAGGCAAGAATTAAAAACCAGGTTACTAAAGAGGCCATAGCGAGGCAATGTTTTTTTTGCACAACGATCATGATATTTTGCGATAGCTCCTAAACCGCGCTGGCGCCACCATCGACCATCAGGGTTTGGCCGGTGATAAAATTCGATGCCTCCGAGCATAGAAATAATACGGCTTGGGCTACATCCGCGGTTTCGGCTATTCTTCCCAGGGGAATCGTTTTAACTATCTGCTCATAAATTTCGCTGTTGGACCAGAACGGTTCACTGAATTTGGTTCTGACCATACCGGGGGCGACCGCATTGACCTGGATGTTAAAGGCGGCCAGTTCCTGGGCGACAACTTTTGTCATCATTTCGATGCCGGCTTTGGCCACCCCGTAAATACCCATAAAAGGTGCCGATCGTCGGCCGGCGATGGAAGAAATACTCACAATTTTCCCCTTTTTATGTTCCCGCATAATTTGGCCTGCTTTGCGCGAGCACAGAAAGGTGGCGTTTAAATTGCTGTCGATGATTTTGTTCCACAGCCCGGGATCGGCATCAACCAGACCGGTAACGATGTTCATGCCGACATTGTTGATCAGCCCGTCAACACGGCCGAAGACTTCCAAGGTGCGGTTGAATAAACCGTTCACATCCTCGGCCCGGGCAACATGAGCCGGCACCGCCAGCAGGTTGCCGCCGGCATTCAGCTCAGCGGCGGCGGCATCCAGGCCTTCCTGTTTGCGGCCGCAAATGGCAACTTTGGCCTTTTGATCGAGCAGCATTCTGGTGATTTCAAACCCGATACCCCGGCTGCCGCCGGTTACCACAAAAACCTTATCCTCCAGATTAAAAGACAATTTCGCCATGAATATCTCCTTGTACGAATGTAATCGTCATTTTTCAATTATAGGCAATGATATAGTACTTTACCGGTTCTGATCTACTACCCCAACCATGGAATAGTGGAATATTGGCGTAATGGAATAATGGGTTTTAAAGGATGTAATCCAGCGCCTATCGGCATGTGATAATTGTCGCTAACAAGATGGGTTCATCCTACTGCGGATATAAATGGGATGCAAGCGGAATCCGATTGCAGCCCGGCTGAAAATAAGGCTCTTCAGGGACGGCTGATTAACACGCGGAAAAGATTTGTGGATATTTGATTCAAGGGTAGTTAGGGATATCTGTCGGGGAAAATTGAATATACCCTTTGAAGTGGTTTTAACAGGTCAGGTTGTGTTTCGAAGACCCCGCCGACGGGCCAGTTCGCATTCTAAAATTGCTGACTCCAAACCCTCCCGCCAATTCTGTCATCTATTCTCTGACCTCTGCCTGCCCGCCGAAGCCCTTGCGGCGAAGGCGGGTCTTCTGCAAGCCTATTCGATATAGAGCTTCTGTCCGGGATAAATTTTACTGCCCGGATACAGTTGGTTCAAATAGAGTAAACGATTCAGCGGCATCTGGTGGCGCTGGGCGATCAAGAAGGGGCTGTCTCCCGGTCGAACTTCGTAGGTAGCCAAACCGTTTACTACCGGCGGTTGACTTTTACCGGGGAAAATTATCAGGACTTGCCCTTTTTGCAAAGTGGTGGTTGTCAGATGGTTAAGTTCCTGAATTTTTTTGGTCGTGGTGCCGTATCGTTTGGCGATGGTAAAAAGAGAATCGCCTTTTCGGACAATATGATTAACGGCCTGGCCGCTGCGGGGCTTTTGGACAGTAGGGGGACTGCTTTGCATGTAGCCGCGCCGTGGGATTTTTAACCGTTTGCCGGCCACAATATAGTTGGAGCGGCGCAAATTGTTGGCCCGCATGATGCTTCTGACACTGGTCCGGTATTTTCGTGCAATGACGGAGAGCGTCTCACCGTTGCGCACCCGGTGGTAGACATAGGCTCTTTGGGGAGGATGGGATACCGGTACCTGGTCAATTTTGGCTGTCAGCAAGTCACTGTTACCAGGCGGAATCCTGAGGCGATAATTATCGCCGGGCAATATTCGATAGCGAAGCTCCGGATTGAGGTCCCTTAAAACCTGTTCGCTGACACCGATTGATTTGGCAACATTTTTTAAGTGGACCTGCTTGTTGATGTCGACGGTTTCGTATTCCATCGGCGGGTCGATTGGGACCCTATCCAGTCCGTAGGTTTCGGGATTGTTCAAGATATGAAGGGTGGCCAGAAATCTGGGAACGTAACGGGCGGTCTCCCGCGGCAGCCGTTCATAGAGATCCCAGAAGTTGTCAAGGTAGTTGACATTCTGGCTTCTGATAACTTTCAGAACTCGGCCTTCACCACAATTGTAAGCGGCCAGCACAGTTGCCCAGTCTCCGAAAATGCGGTGCAGTTCCTTGAGATATTCAATGGCGGCCTTGGTCGATTTCTCCGGATCCATGCGTTCATCTATGAACTTGTTGCGTTGCAGGCCGAATTTGTATCCGGTCGATGGAATGAATTGCCACAGACCGAGTGCCCGGGCGCGTGAAAGTGCATTGACTTTATAGCCGCTTTCGATCAGCGGAAGCCAGGACAATTCTTCCGGAAGGCCGGCTGCCTTCATGGCTTTGACAATTTGATCCCGGTAGCGGCCGGAGCGTCGGTAAGATTCGATAAAAAAGTACTTCTCCCCGCCGGTAGTGAAAAGATTAATTTCAGCTTGAACGTGCCGGTTGATGGCGATCGGAATTGCGTTGTGATTTCCGTTTACGACAATATTACGCGAAGCATAAATTTCCAGAATGCGTTTTGAAATCATAAAACGCAGGTCTTCTTTTTGCTGGATGAGCTTGGGGCGGTTTGACGTATCAACGCTTAAGATTAAAGCATAGGCACGATCGAGAGCATCCAGTGCGTTTTCCAATTCACCCTGTTGCCAGTATTCCTGGGATAGCTCACAAAACTCGAGTGCCTCATCAAGTTGGGTTTGGATTTTTTGCGTGGATACGGGATCCAAACCCAGGCCGTTAGATTGGGTGCCAAGATTGGAAACAACTTCTTCATCACTGTCGACGGCAGAATCAGCTTCCCCTTCACCGCTGGCAGATAGATCGGACGGGTGCATGCCTGCCCTTTCAATCAGTTTACCGTTATGAAGGCCCTTATCGGGGTACAGTGATGAGGCGGTTTCATTTGGAAGGTTTGATCCAGGCGAACCAGAAGGGTTTTTTGCAAGATGCGTGCATCCACTCAACAAAAACAGCAGTAAAGCCGGTATAACAGGATAACGGAGATTCATCAGTTCAATTCCTTAGAGAAGTCTGTCAAATTTATGAGCGTCGAAACTGGCGGCAAATTTCAATCTACAATAATTCCTATTGAATGATAAAACAAATATAACTAAAATTGTCAAGGGCTTATATATCATTTCGAATATCTTTAAGATTAATAGCGACAATTATGATTTAATTCGGATTATTTTATGCTAATTTTATGCCAAATTTCTTTTTGCCCTTTCCATCCAGAATATAATGCTTATTTTGATCAACCGTTCAGCCGACAATTTCTTTTCTTGGCCGGAGTTCTTAGACTGATATCGACGTGAATTTGCAAAACTTTAGGGGAATTATCCAAACCGGCAGCAGTGGTTACAGATAACTTTTGGACGGTTTTGAAATACCGATAATTCCGGTAATTGATGCCGTCCATATCGGCTCGGTAATATTTATTAGTTGGAATGCTGAGAGTGCCGTCCTGTATACGCTGGTGGTGATTTTTACCGACTGGATAGCTGGTTTCGAATTGGCTTTCTGGTTAAAATACAGATAAAATAGATGAAAATTAAAGAAAATCGATGATATTATGCGATTTTAGCCTTCTATTACTTGATAAACAATTTTAAATCCCAATAAATTTACTATTTAGAGTTTGATATTTGGGTTAGAGATCGTTAAATAAGTTTGTTTTAAGTATGGGGGGGTCTGGTTCTGTTTAAATCGATCCGATTTAAAATAATTTTAAGATGTTACGTTGTGAGGCCAGCGTAGCTCAGCTGGTAGAGCAACTGATTTGTAATCAGTAGGCCGGGGGTTCGAGTCCCTTCGCTGGCTCCATATTTGAATACGGTTTTCGGTTCATCCATTTTGTGGGGACCGAATCTATAACAAAAGGTGGGGTTCCCGAGCGGCCAAAGGGAACAGACTGTAAATCTGTCGGCGAAGCCTACGGAGGTTCGAATCCTCCCCCCACCACCAGCCTGAAGAAAAGGCGTATGTAGGAGATTTCGGCACAAACTTCGGGATCAACAATTACTACATGGCTTCCTGCAAATTTTTATAGGTCGGGACTTATACCCATGGTCGTTTAAGCGGGAGTAGCTCAGTTGGTAGAGCTTCAGCCTTCCAAGCTGGATGTCGCGAGTTCGAATCTCGTCTCCCGCTCCAGTGAATTTTTTAAATGATTGCTACTCAACATAGGAAACACAAAAGCTAACCTTAAAAAAAATTGCCCACGTAGCTCAGTCGGTAGAGCGCTTCCTTGGTAAGGAAGAGGTTCATCGGTTCGATTCCGATCGTGGGCTCCATTCATGAAAGGTCGTCAACCTTTGCGCGAGTTTACCTGAGCGGCCTTATGCAAATAAATTCTTCAGTTCAGTATGGAAATTTTAATTAAGAAACATCCACAAACCATGGGAGGACGGGAACATGGCGAAGGCAAAGTTTGAGCGTACCAAGCCGCATGTCAACGTAGGAACGATAGGGCATATTGATCATGGTAAGACGACGTTAACGGCGGCGATCACCAAGCATTTGGGATT
>JBATKU010000632.1:0-22973 GCA_049669725.1 Desulfobacterales bacterium | reverse complement strand
ATTGAACACTTTGCAAAAAATGGCATCGTTGCACAAAAAAAAGGACATCGGGGAGAGTTTCCCGATATCCTTTAAAGTTTTATGGTGCGCCAGGCAGGATTTGAACCTGCGGCCTACGGATTCGTAGTCCGGCGCTCTATCCGGGCTGAGCTACTGGCGCTTGCAAAAACATTTGAAATTTATGTGGTACATAAGCTAAAGTCCTATTGTTGTCAATGCCTTTGTTTGCTGATAATAGATGTTCGAACATCGAAATTGGCCCCTGGTGCGGGCCCCTGGACAAAAACAAATTGAAAGAAATTTTAGATATAATGAACCTATCACATGAAAAATTCATGGCGCTTGCATTGTTAGAGGCGAAAAAAGCTGGACAAATGGGGGAAGTTCCGATAGGTGCAATACTCGTCTCTGAAAACGGGACTATATTATCCGCCACTCACAACCGGACGATCGATCTGGCGGATCCCACCGCCCATGCAGAAATTTTAGCACTGCGGGAAGCAGGATTAAAAATTAACAATTACAGATTGTTAAATACAACCCTGTATGTTACCGTTGAGCCCTGCATCATGTGTATGGGGGCTATAGTACACGCTAGGATTTCAAAAGTCGTTTTCGGCGCCGGAGACCCCAAATGGGGGGCTGCCGGTTCTTTATATAATTTTGCTGAGGATGACCGCTTAAATCACGGAGTGGCAATCACAAAAGGTGTTTACGAACAGGAATGCCGGAGTTTGATTCAGGAATTTTTCCGTGCCAAACGCATCTAAGAAACATTCCAGTGGCGATTTACATGTTGAGAACATGATATTCTTAGAAAAAAATATAGTAATTCTGCGGATTAAGGAGACTATATAGTGGCAAATGTCGTAATTGTCGGGACCCAATGGGGAGATGAAGGTAAGGGCAAAATTGTCGATCTATTGGCCGAATATGCCCACATGGTGGTTCGGTTCCAGGGGGGAAATAACGCCGGTCATACCATGGTGGTCGACGGTGAGCAATTTATCTGTCATCTGATTCCATCCGGAATACTGCAGGACAAAATCTGCATCATCGGCAACGGTGTTGTGGTCGATCCTGCCGTTTTACTGAAAGAAATCGATAATTTGAGCAGTCGGGGTATCAATATTGCTGAAGACCGGCTGCTTATCTCCGAAAGAGCCCATCTGATCATGCCTTACCACCAAAGCGTCGATCATGCCCGGGAACAGTTTAAGGGCGATAAAAAAATTGGTACCACCGGGCGCGGAATCGGTCCAGCATACGAGGACAAAGCCACCCGTAGAGGTATCCGATTGGTCGACCTGCTGGACCCCAAAGTTTTTGCTGAAAGAGTAAACACCATTCTGGATGAGAAAAATTTTTATTTAAAAAATTATCTTTCCGCAGATACGCTTGACGCCCGGGAAATCATCGATCAGTACCGGGTATATGCCCAGCGACTGGCACCCCATGTGGCCAACGTATCAGTAATCATTAACGAAGCCATTAAAAGTGGACAGCATGTTATGTTTGAAGGGGCCCAGGGAACCCATTTAGACATCGATCATGGCACCTATCCGTTTGTGACGTCTTCCAATACCCTGGCCGGGAACGCCTGTTGCGGCTCCGGTGTCGGTCCCAGACAGATCGATGCAGTCATCGGTATCGTAAAAGCCTACACGACCCGGGTGGGTGCGGGGCCGTTTCCTTCTGAATTATTTGACGATATCGGTGCTCAAATTCAGGAGAAAGGAGCTGAGTTCGGCGCTACGACCGGAAGAAGGCGACGCTGTGGATGGCTCGATACCGTCATCTTGAGAAATTCGGTCCGTTTAAACGGTCTTACCGGGCTGACCATCACCAAATTGGACGTGCTCGACGGTCTGGAATCAGTGAAGATATGTACCGGGTATGAGTATCAGGGAGAAATAATTAACGATTTTCCGGCAAGCCTGGATGTTCTGGCTGACTGCAAACCGGTATATGAAACTTTGCCCGGTTGGACTGAAGATCTATCAAATATAAAGAAACTCGAGGATTTCCCCCCCAACGCCCGAAGCTATCTTGATCGGATTACAGAACTTGCAGAAACTGAAATACACATTGTTTCTGTAGGACCGGACCGAGATCAGACAATTGTTTTGAAACATCCATACCAATAGGCATAAAGCGCCTATTGGTAGTTGATTGGTTGATTTAGTAAGGCAATGAACTTCATCAACCTAATCAACCCAATAAACTCATTTTAGCGGTTGACAATTTTTAGACTTTATTCTAAATAGAAAGTTTGTCGGGACGTGGCTCAGCCTGGTAGAGCACAGCGTTCGGGACGCTGGGGTCGGAGGTTCAAATCCTCTCGTCCCGACCAATAAATCAAACAAATTAGCCCGGTTTCCTTCTACTCAATTAAGCCTGCCAGCCCTTGGAGCGCCAGCACATAACCCCGGGCACCGAAACCAGAAATCCTGGCCGCGACAATATCTGCTATCAGCGATTTGTGGCGAAAGTGCTCTCGTTTGTAAATGTTGGAAAGGTGGATTTCAACCACCGGAATATCCAGCAGAGACAGGGCATCCCTTATGGCAATGCTGGTATGGGTATAGGCAGCCGGATTTATCAGTATCCCGTCGCAGGCACCGACAATCTGCTGGATTTTTTCAACAATTGCACCTTCATGATTGGATTGAAAGGTCTCAACTTGCAGGCCAAGATCTTCACCCAGAGCTTTTAGTTCCGTGTCGATTTCGACAAGGGTCCGGTGGCCGTAGATATCAGGCTCTCTTTGGCCAAGCATATTCAGATTGGGTCCATGTATAACCAGGATTTTCTTCAGGGGTGTCTTATCCGGCATGTTTTTTTCTCCTCTCCATCTTCCTCTTTTATAGCATGACGATTACAGCTGGAATGTTGGAATGATGAATTTAATTGAATACGAATTGTTGCTTTGCACCTTTAGCCGCTTTTTTAGGGTAAGAACATCATAGCCTTTACTCTAACGGCATATTGATAGTATCATAATTCATCAACCCTATCACCCTGCTCCAATCTGGAATTTATATCCTGCATTACATCCATAAATTCGATGCGTCTCTTTCTGGCATAGGGATTATAACGATGCATATCCATGAACAGCTGCCATGTGTCCCGCTCAACGACTTCTAGAATCCGCAGTAGACGTTTATAGCCTTCCGTATCAATATCCAGTGGCACGGCCCCGGATTCTGACAATGTTCTGCCGATCAAGTGCGTCAGTGCCAGGCTTGTGGCAATCTGCGCATCATGTTCCCTGGCCGTCGCTTCGATGACAATCAATCCTTTGGAAACCAGATAGTTTTTGATTCTATTATACTGTTTTTCCGGCACCCTCACCCTGCACAAACAAATTTTTCTATCTTTCAGTGAATCGGCGGCACTGTCCGGACCGAACATGGGGTGGGTAGCCAGAATGGATACTGAGTCCGGCAGTTCTTCCAACATCCACTGCACGGGATATTCTTTCACCGAGCAAACATCGATAACAAGGGAGTGGGGTTTAAGCAAGGGGGCGATGGATTTCAAGTTCTCTCGAAAGGTTGAAATTGGGACACAGGGTATGACAATATCCTGTCCGCAAACCGTATCCAGGGATGCCGGATGGGCGCCTATCCTGACAATCTCCGATGTCTTATCAGATCGGTTATAGACAAATACCTCTATATCCCTGGCAAGATAATGCGCCACCAATTTTCCGAAACGCCCAAATCCGATTATTCCAATCATAATGCCTCTGCAATTTTATCAAAACCGCTTACAAGGTTTTCCTCGGAAACGGCATAGGATATTCTAATATGACCCGACATGCCAAAAACCTCACCCGGGACAACGGCGACACCGTAATTTTCCAGTATATGGGCGGCCAGGTCCATGGCCGTCATGCCATTTTTTAGATGCTGACGAACATCTGGAAAAAGATAAAACGCTCCCCGGGGCTTTATGCAGTCAAATAACCTGTTCGCCTGGTCGTAAGCATAGTCGCGCTTTTTCTCCAGCTCATCGCGCCATTCTGCGAATATGCCTTCATCCATTTCAAGGGCCCCAAGGGCGCCGTATTGGGCAAAAGTGCAAACATTGCCGGTCAGATGACTTTGTAACCTTGCGACGGCATTAATGATCTCAGACGCAGCGGCCATGTATCCAATCCTGAATCCGGTCATGCTGTATGCTTTTGAAAAGCTTCGAATGACGATCAGCCGATCACGGATCTTTTTATATTCAAAAGGGCTATGTGCTTTAATTCCGTCATAAACGAATGAGCCATAGGCTTCATCAGATATAATATACAAATTTCTCTCGAGCGCGATTTGGGCAATTTGTTCCAGTTCCTTCGCAGGATACACCGCTCCGGTGGGATTATTGGGCGAATTGATTAAAATGGCCCGGGTTCTTGGTGACAGTGCTCGCTTGATAGCATCGCAATCCAGCTGATGATTGCGGGTATCCACAAACACCGGTTTGCCGCCGGCAATTATGACCTGTTGCGGAAAACTGACCCAGTAGGGCCTGGGGATAATAATTTCGTCAACTGGATTGCAGATGACCTGAAATATTGAGAACAAACACTGCTTCGAGCCATTCGATATGATGATGTTATTGTCGTCGTATCCTTCAAACTGCCGTGCCAGTCCGGTTTTTAATTCATGCAGACCGGATACCGTGCCGTATCTGGTCATACCCGCATCCAGGGCCCGCTTGGTGGATTCAATCACCTCGACCGGGGTGCTTAAGTGGGGCTCTCCTACCGCCAGGTTGATAACCGCCCTGCCCTGATTGCGGAGCTGCTGCAGCAACCGCGTAAACTGCACGGTCTGCGATTCTTCAACGCTGTTTATACGGTCTGATAATTTCATTTTTTCTGGATTCCTAAATCCTCAATCTGTGACACCTATAATGGCAAATAGTGTATGGTTAGATCAATTGCCGTATTATAATGCCTAAAATGCACTAAATTGCCTAAAGTGCCTAAAATTAAGGATGTTAATCAATTTTATTTTTTCGATTATATTTCAAACCCAAATCAAAACGAAGGGCAGGCTTGAATACTTAACACTTGCACCACCGAATCTCCTGACACCTGAAACCTGACACCTGAAACCTTTTCTACCGGGTTCGCTGCTGAAGCGCCAGATCAGCTATAACCAGGGCGGCCATGCTTTCGACAATCGGCACAGCCCGGGGAACAACGCAGGGGTCATGGCGGCCTTTGGCCTCCAGTCTTACTTTGTTGCCCTCGAAATCGGCTGTATTTTGTGCTTTGCCAATGGTCGCCGGTGGTTTAAAGGCCACCCTGAAAATGATGGGTTCACCATTGGATATACCGCCTTGTACGCCACCACTGTAGTTGGTAACAGTGCCCAGGTGCCCTTCTTTTTTTTCGAAGGGATCGTTGTGCCGGGAACCGGTCATGCGGGTGCCGCCAAAGCCGGAGCCAATTTCAAAGCCTTTGGTGGCCGGGATCGACATCATGGCCTGGGCCAGGCGTGCTTCCATTTTGTCAAACACCGGCTCCCCCAGTCCGGCAGGGACTTGACGGCAAACACACGAAACAATGCCGCCCAGTGAATCTTGGTCTTCTTTGGCCGATAGGATAGCCTGCATCATCTGCTCGGCTTCTGCGGGCGATGGACATCGCACAAGGGTTTCATCAACCTTTGCACGGGTGATGATATTTTCGTCTACTTCACCGGCCATAATCGTGCTCACCGAGCTTACCCAGGCCACTATTTCGATACCGTAATATTCGCGCAGGAATTTTTCAGCGATCGCACCCGCGGCCACGCGGCCGATGGTCTCCCGTGCGCTCGATCGGCCTCCCCCGCTGGAAGTCCGGATCCCGTATTTCATTTGGTAGGTATAGTCGGCATGGGACGGGCGTGGAATCGAGCTCATTTGATCGTAATCGCCGGGCCGCTGATCTTTGTTGGCCACACTCATGGCGATGGGGGTTCCCAGAGCTCGACCGTTTTCAACGCCTGATAAAATGGTAACCCGATCCGCCTCTTCCCTGTCGGTGGTCAACCGGGTCTGGCCGGGTCGGCGACGATCGAGCTGAGGCTGAATGTCCGCCTCGCTGATAATTAGGCCGGGAGGACAGCCATCCACGATGGCACCGACGCCTTTACCGTGGGATTCACCGAAGGTTGTGACCCTAAATAGAGTTCCAAAAGTACTGGACATGAATTTTGTCTCCCAATCATTTCGAGATGGTTCAACTATTAACCAACAAAATCTTATTCTTTACAATTCACTTTAAGAAACTATAAGACAAAATAGCTGATAGTTTATGGCTGATAGCTCATGGCCAAAAGGATATATTCGTGCTTATATGCTATTTCCCATGAGTCCGATATACTTATCTGTGAGTTTCTAATAGTTCCGGATTTAATGCCTTAAGCCGCTCAATGATGAATTCGGCAATCGCACCGATATCATGATCATCGGTATCCACAAAAAAATCCATGGCTCTGTGGTAGATATGTTCCCGTGATTGCAGGCTTTCTTCAATTTCTAAAATGTTATTATCTAAAGTCAGGGCCGGCCGAAAATCCCGGCTATCTTTATCTTCCCGCATCCTGGCTTTAATGGTTTCAATGCCGGCCCTCAACCAGACGATTCTGCCGCTTTGCCTCATGAGCATCACATTCTCATCGTCTAATACAATACCGCCGCCGGTAGCCACAACCTGTGATTTGGAAGTACACACTGTCTTCAACACTCCGTGTTCCATATTTCGGAAGCTTTCCCAGCCGTGGGCACCTACAATTTCCTTAATACTCATTTGCTGCTGTCGTACGATCAAAGAATCCGTATCAGCAAATGACCAGTTGAGTTCTTCCGCAAGGGATCTGCCCACGGTAGATTTACCTGTACAGCGATATCCGATCAGAAAGAGGTTGTTGGGGCTACGCATACATTCCTTCAAACACTTCCCAGAAATTCGGAAAGGATTTTTCAACGCAGTGTTCGTCTATAATGATTGTTCCCGGGGCTGCCAGTCCTGCCACCGCAAAGCTCATGGCAATCCGGTGGTCACCGTAAGTTTCAATTTCAGCCCCCCGGGGTTGGCCGCCGGTAACCATCAATCCGTCATCGCTGCAGCGGGCGGTGATTCCCATTTTTATGAGTTCGTTAGCAACCGAAGTTAAACGATCACTCTCTTTGGATTTCAAATGGGGAACATTTTTAATGACGGTAGTTCCTTCAGCAAAGGCAGCCGCAACCGCCAACGTGGGGACCATGTCCGGCATGTCACCCATATCGATTTCTACGGCCCGCAATCGCTCTGCGCCTGATACTGTAATTCCGCCAGGTTCGTGCTTAATCGTACACCCCATGGACTCCAGAACTCTTGAAAAATTAACGTCTCCCTGACAGGAATCCTGGTTAACCCCCTTAACCTTAACAGCCTTTCTGCAGACAGCTGCCGCGGCCCAGAAATAGCCGGCCTGGGAACCATCAGCTTCCACCTCATAGGCCCCTGCCCGATACGCCTGCTTTCCGGCAACTTGAAACCGTTCGTAACCCTGGCGGTCAACCGCTATACCAAATTTGGACATAACATCAATCGTCATCGCTATGTAAGGCCTTGAAACCGGCCCTTCGGTTACTTCGATTTGCAGTCCTTTTTCGGTACAGGGGGCCATCAGCAGCAGTCCGCTAAGGTATTGACTGCTGGTCCGGCAGTTGACGGCTGCAGTTGTTCCGGACAGATTCTTCCCGTTGACTTCAACCGGCGGACAACCATTGTTTTCGGTTGAACGGGCCTGCACGCCGATCTGTTGCAGGGCATCGATAAGCGCCTGAATCGGCCGTTGGGCCATTCGATCATTTCCCAGGAAGGTATAGGTATCTTTTCCCAGAGCAGCAACAGCCGTTAAAAGGCGGATGGAAGTGCCGGAATTTCCTAGATAGATAGGTTTTATGGTTGGCTGCAGATCCCCACCACAACCGTAAACCATCAGTCGATTTCCGGGTTTTTCCTCGATTGGGATGCCCATCTGCCTCAAGGCCTTCATCGTCAGAACCGTGTCTTCGCTGAGCAGCGCATTTTCAATGCGGCACCGGCCCTCCGAAAGGGCTGAGGCGATCAGGATCCGGTGGGTCAAGCTCTTCGAACCCGGAACCGTGACCTCGCACTGGTGTTTCATTTTATGGGAGGTTATCTCGATCATAGGGTCAGCGATAGTTCGTTTCTCATTTCTAACCGACATCTTCTGGAATAATGGAATGTTGGAACGCTGGAATAATGGGTATCAAAATCGGAAAATATCTAATTATAAAATTTAAGATAGAGATTCAATCCGATTACCCCATCCTTCCAATATTCCATCATTCCAGTATTCCATTCCGAGGACAGGTTTAGATATCCTTAAAGCTTCGAAGTGGAATATCAGCCATAGACCTCAATGGCCTTTCAGCTCCTCCAGGACGACTTTACGCATGATATCAACCGGTGCCTTTTGCGATGTCCACAACTCGAACTGAACAGCTCCCTGATGGACAAACATTGAAAGGCCGTCAACGATGGTACATCCGATGCTTTCCGCTTCTTTCAGAAAGCGTGTCTTCAAAGGGTTGTAAACCATGTCCATAACGACCATATCAGGTTCCAAAAGCTTTGGTGCCAGCGGCATGCTATCGACTTCGGGCATCATCCCGACCGGTGTTGCGTTAACAACGATGTGAAAGGGCAGTTCATTTATATCCGCGAGCGGTATAAACCGGCATCCCAGATCCATTGCCAGCTTTTCTCCCCGGGACCTTGTGCGATTTATAACGGTAACGATGCCCCCTTCTTGTTTGAGACCGAAGCCTATCGCACGCGCGCTGCCCCCGGCTCCTATAACAGCCACCTCCTTGTCCTTGATGACCGTCTTTTCGATTATTGCGGTGACAGCTCCGGCACAGTCCGAATTATATCCGTGAAGCATCCCGTCCCTGTTTAAAACTGTGTTGACGGCGCCGATTTCAGCGGCCATTGGGTCCACTAGATCCAGATATTGCATAACCGCAACTTTGTGGGGAATGGTGATACTGGCGCCGCGAATACCCAAGCCACGAATTCCGTCAACAGCTGCAGCAATATCTTCGACATTAAAAGCAAGATAGCTTCCGTTCAATCCGGTATGGGCCAGGGCGCTGTTGTGCATCACAGGACTCAGGCTGTGACCTATCGGGTTTCCAACAACAATATACAAAGGAGGTACGTCGGCTTTATCTCCAGGGCTCTGGATACCTCGGCCTGCCGCAATGACCGCTCTAAATATACGATGAAGGGCATTTTCTTTTAAGGGCCCTGCATTCAATAAAGAAAGCCGTTGGTAAATTTGACTTTCACGCTTTAAATCGACGACAGCCGCTCCCGACCGGCTTTTGATTTCTCCGATCTCCCTGGCTGCCAGCAGCCGTTTGTTGATCAAGTCAAGAATCTGATCATCGATATCATCAATGCGTAGGCGAATATCTCGGATTTCTTTCATGTCGGACTCATTTGCAGCACTTTTGTGAAATGAATTAATCATTCAACAATTCGACTAAATCTTGAATGGAAATTTCATTTATAACCGCTTCACCAATTTTTTTGAGAAGCACAAATTTTAGACTGTCCCCTTCCCTCTTTTTATCTTTTCCGATTGCTTCGACCACCTGTTGCCGATCAAATTTAAGCCGCACGGGGAGTCTAAATTTTTCAAGCAGGCTGGCAACTCGGATCGAATCTTCCACCGGCAGGTTTTCTTTTTTTTCGGATAGCTTTGACGCCAGAACCATGCCGGCACTTACTGCTTCCCCGTGGGGCACCTGCAGCACTTTCTCGATCGCATGACCGAGGGTATGCCCGAAGTTGAGTTTTCGCCGTTCGCCCTGTTCCGTTGCATCCCGGTTGACAATAGTGGATTTGATGATCACCGAATCGTGCACCACCTTTTCGATTACTTCCGGATCATGCTCCAGAGCCCGGGCCCAATTCCGTTCGAGGTAAACAAATAATTCTTCGTCGGCGATGGCACCGTGTTTAACGATTTCGGCAAACCCGCACTGAAACTGTCCGGGAGGAAGTGTCTGCAGTAGATTCTGGTCACAGATGACAAATTCGGGTTGCTTAAAAACCCCTACGATATTTTTGTAGCCTCCAAAATTGACACCATTTTTACCGCCAACACTGGCATCAACTTGGGAAAGGAGGGTGGTTGATACAAACCCGAACCTGACCCCGCGCATATAGGTTGAGGCAACAAATCCGGCAATGTCACAGACGATACCCCCACCGATACCGACGATAAACGACCCTCGATCCGCGCCCAGTTTCAGTAGGCGATCATATATGTCACTTACGGTATCAAGGGTTTTTATGCTTTCTCCGGTTCCAATGGAAATTACAGCTCCCGGCGGGAAATAGTGTCCCCAGTGTTTTTGAACATTGGCATCTGTAATAATAATCGGCATTTTTTCCGGCAGGTAGTTTTTGATATTTTCCAACTGCTCGCCTATCAAAATGACGGATTTGCCAATTTGGGTGTCAAGTTTGACGGTTTTCATAACGACTGAACCCATCTATCGCTGCTGCTTAAATTAGATGAATTTCCCAGTTTTTCAGCAGCCGACAGCAGCAGGTGTTCGGTAGTTTCCCAGGAAATACATTCATCCGTGATAGACACACCGTATTTTAGAGCTGACAGGTCACCGGTGAATTTCTGGTTGCCTTCAAACAGATTGCTTTCGAGCATAAGACCAATAAGCGAGTCATTACCGGCAATATACTGATCGATCACGTTTCGCCAAACAATTGCCTGCCCCTGAAATTTTTTCATTGAATTGCCGTGTGAGCAATCCACCATAATGTTCTCGAGCAGGTTTTTCTCGATCAGTTTCAGGCGGGCTTGCTCGATGCTGATCGGATCGTAATTCGGCTGCTGACCGCCACGTAAAACGATGTGGGCCCACGGATTACCCCCGGTTTTCACCACGCAGGTATGCCCGTTTTGATCTATGCCCAGGAAACTTTGGGACGTTTTGGCAGCTACAATGGCATTTATGGCCGCTGAAAGTTTGCCGTCAGTTCCGTTCTTGAATCCGACCGGCATGGAAAGCCCGCTTGCCATTTCACGGTGGGTCTGTGATTCGGCAGTCCGTGCACCGATGCACGCCCAGCTTACAAGATCCGCCACGTATTGCGGGGTGATGGTCTCAAGGAATTCAGTCGCAGCGGGAACTCCTATTTCATTTATCCGGAGCAAAATTTCCCGTGCTTTTCGCAGGCCATCGGGAATATCACAGGTGCCGTCCAGGCGCGGATCGTTAATCAGCCCTTTCCATCCCACACTTGTTCGAGGCTTTTCGAAATAAACACGCATGACAACAAAAAGTGCCTCGTTGACCTCTTCGCTGATTTTCGCTAATTTTTCGGCGTACTCACAGGCGCCCTTCTCGTCGTGAATTGAACACGGCCCGACAATCACCAGGAGGCGTTTATCTTCTTTGAGCAAAATTTTCTCAACGGCGTCTCTTCCGGAAAGGACAGTGGCGTGCGCCGCCTGGCTTATGGCAAGCTCCTGCTTCATCATGCCCGGTTCCATGAGTTGTTGGTAGCCTTTTACGCGCAGATCGTCAGTTGGTTTCATCTTTTTCACCTTTTCGACTTAAAAAATAAAAAAAACCGTGGGGTTGAAAGCCTGCCCACGGTTTAGAACGCTTTGGAAATTGTCTTTTATTTTCAGCGCACTTCAGGCAGGCCGGTCCTGTAAAAATAATACCGGAAGTAACAATAGTAAAAGCTGCCTGAAAATATGTTCATCAATTGTAGATCCCTTCAATTTAGCATCTGGGCATCGTTTATATGACTGACGAAAGTGTGTCAATAAAAAAGTATTGACATTTAGTTTTGAATCTATATATTTATTCTCAATTGTCAATGGAGATACAAAGTTGAACAGGATTATAACCACAAAAGGATATTTTAATTTCGGACGCTTCTTTTTTAGCTTTAGAAGCGTCCATCCGGCAGGTTAACGCAAAAATCTGATCGTTAACACCCCGGGTGGACCTGATCGCCACCCGGGGTTTTTTATTTTTGAAAAGCCCTGGGAATACTCCCGGGGCTTTTTCATTTTGTCAGTTGCTAGAATTAACGGGGCCGGGAAGGTTATCCTTTTGGTGTGACAATTTCAGGCAACCTATAATTGGGTGTCAGGTTTCAGGTGTCAGGATTGAGGCAGTGTAAACGGAGATAATAGCAGAAAAACAGTCACAGAAATATTTTCCGAGATGACAAATTACCATCAAGTGCAAAAACCTGTGGTTTTAGAACTGACAACTGACACCTGAAACAAAAAAATTGAATTAAGAACAAGGCTAAAATTATTCGAACATAATTTAATTTGGAATCAATTTATTAACCCCAGGAGGCATTATGAAACTAAAACAGATTTCAGTACAAATTGAAAATTCCCACGACCGGCTGTATGAATTTACCCGGGCATTGGGTGATGAGGGTATCAACCTTAGAGCGCTTACCCTGGTGGACACAGGGAATTTCGGTGAACTGCGCGTTCTGGTATCGGATACGTCGACAGCCAGACAGATTTTGATGAAGAAAGACATCCCTGCCCGGGTTGATGATGTGGTCGCTGTCCAAATGGAGGACAAACCGGGCCAGTTAGCCGATCTGCTGGAAAGGTTGATGGCAGCCGGAATTAAAATTAAATACGGTTACGCCCTGGCGGGAATGGATTCGGGAAAGGCCATAATGATTTTCCGATTCGACGATAATGATAAAGCGATTGAAGTGCTCACCAAGAAGGAAATTCATCTTATGGATCGCGAAACTTTTAACAAATTCGCGGCTGCAAGCTGATTCGCCGGTCTTTATCATACGTTTACGTGAAAAATTTGTCGCAAAACAGATAAGGATGGTCATCGTGAAAAACCTTAAACTTGCCGCGCGCGACACTGAGCAGCGCACCATAATAAATGTGTCCGATGTAGCCTTCGGACGTGATTTCGTTGTGATTGCCGGGCCCTGCAGCATTGAAAGTGAGTTGCAGATTATAGAATCCGCACGTGCCGTTAAATCTGCCGGAGCGGATATGCTCCGGGGGGGTGCCTTTAAGCCCAGGACATCACCCTATGCTTTTCAGGGTCTGGGTCTTCGCGGATTAAAATTACTGGCCCGGGCAGGCAAAGAAACCGGCCTTCCGATTGTCACCGAAGTGATCGATCCCCGGGACGTTTCCTGGGTTGCTGAATTTGCAGATATTCTGCAGATTGGGACCCGCAACATGCAAAACTTCTCGTTACTCAAAGAGGTGGGACAATCGTCGCGACCGGTACTACTTAAGCGGGGCATGCACTCGACCCTCGAAGAATGGTTGAATTGCGCCGAGTACATCCTTAGTGAAGGCAATCCGAATGTCATCTTGTGTGAACGGGGAATACGAACCTTTGAAAAATATACCCGCAACACACTGGACCTGAGCGCGGTACCTGCTATCAAGGAGCTGACCCATCTGCCGATTATCATTGATCCAACCCACAGTACCGGACGGGTCAATCTGATCGGCCCCATGAGCCTGGCAGCCGTGGCAGCAGGTGCCGATGGAATTATAGTAGAGGTTCACCACAATCCTGAGGAAGCCCTTTGTGACGCGGATCAAGCCCTTACCCCGGCAATTTTTGCGGACATCATGGGTCGACTGAGACCCCTTAGAACCTTTATGGACCAACTGCCTGCTTAGAGGAATAAAAATGAAGCTTAACGAAATCAGCAGTAAAATTAACAAAATCGATCGCGAGCTACTGGTCCTTCTTCAGGAACGCATGGGACTGGCCTTACGATCTAATAAATTTCGGGAAACCGGCGACGACCAAAGTGAAGAAAATGTTTTGGAGCGGGTTAACCGGATGAACCTTGACCTGATTAAAAGTTCCTTTTCCCGGCAACTACTGAAAACGATCATCGACGAAAGCAAGCGGCTTCAAGATGAAGACCGTCGACTGGTCGCTTTCCAGGGCGAGCACGGAGCCTATGGTGAAGTGGCATCTAGAAAACTGGTGCCCGCCGGTGCTTACATACCCTGTCTTGAATTCATCGATGTATTCCGCGGGGTTGAGGACGGGCATTTCGACCTCGGGGTGGTGCCGGTGGAAAATTCCCTGGAAGGAGCCGTCACCCAGGTAAATGACCTGCTGACGACAACGGATCTGAAGGTCATCGGTGAAGTCAAGGTAGTCGTAAATCACTGTCTGCTGGCCACCGAAGCAACTGATTACCGCGAAATCCGGGTGGTATATTCACATCCACAGGCCCTGGCCCAGTGCCGTGAATTTTTAATGCGCAACAAACTCGAAGCGCGTCCCTTTTACGATACCGCCGGGGCAGCCAAAATGCTGGCCCGGGAAAACCCCAAGGCCGCCGCAGCTGTTGCGAGCGCATTATGCGCAGAACTTTATGATCTTGAGATTATAAAAGAAGGTATCGAGGACGGACCTTCCAATTCAACCCGGTTTTTACTTCTTTCCAGAGATGCCAGTACTGAAAAGAGCGATAAAACATCCATTGTCTTTGCCGTTGCCCACGAAGCCGGTCAGCTATATGGTGTGCTCCAATTATTTGCAGAGGCCAAAATCAATCTAACCCGGATTTCTTCGATGCCCCTGCGCTCGGATCCGAGCAACTATAGTTTTTTCCTTGATTTCGAAGGTTCGGAGGAAGATTCCAATGTTGCCCAAGTACTCGAGCGTATGAGTAAGATGACGATATCACTGAAAAATCTGGGCAGCTATCCGGCATATAAGGGAGAAGCTTAGTATATTTTCCTTTAAATATCATAGAAAAGTCATGCGGGATCTTCAAGTACGATGGTTGACGCTATAATCTCATCGCCCCGCTAATCGGTGCTTCCCAATCCAGTGTTTCATACTCGGCCAGGGTGGCATCCAATTTTTGTAATATTTGAGCGGGCATGGGGGCAGACCGTCTAATTTTCAAGTCAGCGTGAGTTATCAAGGCCTCAAAGGTGGAAGCAAGCTGGGTGGTGGTTTCATTTATCATAAACAGCATGAAATGAAATCGTTTATCCGAACGAGCGATGAGACGGGCACGAAC
This sequence comes from Desulfobacterales bacterium, assembly GCA_049669725.1. Classification (GTDB taxonomy): domain Bacteria; phylum Desulfobacterota; class Desulfobacteria; order Desulfobacterales; family JAFDCJ01; genus JAFDCJ01. Next base: position 7,852 of record JBATKU010000632.1, on the reverse strand, counting down.
AGCAACCGTCTGCCCGACTCGCACCTCAGCGAAATATTGAATAAAATGTTTTAAAGCAAAAACCCCAAAATTTCCATTTCGAAAATAATCCTCATCCAATCCATGAGATTTGAAAAACTTTCGACCGGATCTGGCAAACAGGTCAAAATACCATCTAATATTCATGTGCCCCATTATGTCCTGATAATCGGAGGGGATCGTTTTACGATGATAGAGGGTTAAAGACTCCAGCAATGAAAGCGGTATCATGCACGTACCTTCTTCGTCCCAAATTCCGCATTCAGCCCTATCATTTTTTTCTATTACTTTCATAAGCAACCAAATTGAACTAAAAAGAAAAACATAAAAAATTAATCCGCAAACCTTCGATGCAACAACTACTTTCAGTTTGCCAAGAACAACTTGCGACTCTGGAAGTGCTTTTTTCAGGGCGGATTAATTTTCGCAAAGCTCGCTTTAAGAGACGTAATCAACTCCTTTGAATCCTTCGGCGGTATCGGAAAATCGGGTTTGGACTCCATCACAATGGCCTCCGAGGGACAGCCGGTGGCACATACCGCACATCCAAAACAGCGGTCCAGATTCACTTCCGGAACCTCATTGTCATCCATGACCAAAGCTTCCGGCGGACAGCGTTCGATACAGGTCTCACAGGCGGTGCAAAGATCCGGATCAAATCGCGGCTGGAATCCCGAATTGAAAAACAGCGCTGGTTTGGATTGCTTTAAAACACCTTTGATGACTTCACAGTGCCAGCGGTCACAATTGCAAATAAAATTTACATTATCCGTCGTGTTACGGCTCATATGGACCAGACCGGCTTCCTCTGCCGTGTCTAGAACTTTTTTGGCTTCAGCCGTGGTCATTTTGCGTGCCCCCAGCCTTTCAATGGCATATTCAGCCATGCTTCCGAACCACATACACACCTCCATGGGCATGTCGTGGATATCCTCACCCACCAGTTTTGAAGCCTGGCGGCAGTAGCAGGTACCGACGCCAATCGTCTCGTTTTTATCAATATAGGTCGATACCTGATCATAGGTGTGGACCGTGTTGCCGGCCTCAATGGTTCTGTCGACGGGGATAACCCGGGTGATCGGAAAGGTCATTTTGATCTCACCCTTGGCAGCATTAAATGCTTTTTTATAGGCTTTAATCAGCCCTGCGACCTTTCGATGCCTGTCCGTGTCTTTCCCGGACATGAACTGATACTCAAAGATCCCCGGCATAAACGGCTCTCCCTGATAGAGCCTGAGATCATCTTTGAGAAATGTTTTACAAAGACCTTTGTCGGCCATCGTTTCCAGGATCGCTTTTATTTCAATTGCATCTCTGTCCATTTCTCCGGCAATCTCTGCGGCGGTTACGGGTTTTCTAGTCATCGCATTGTTGACTTCGGCCTCTTGGGGAGCAAACAGTTCTTCTACCATATCGTAAAATTCAGGTATCTCTAATCCGGTATAAGGACCGCGTCGGCTCTTCATCACCTCATATAATTCTTTGTACACTTGCTGCCCCATTATATTAATTCCTCCTATTCCTCAAATATTGCCGATGGCAATTATTTTATCACCTGGCTAAACTTTTCGTTTATAATTTTTTCAGCATCCGCCATAATACGATCCAGCAGCTCCTTGCAGGTAGGAACATCCTTTATAAGTCCCATACACTGGCCGGCCGACATGACGCCCTTTTCCATTTCTCCGTCTTCGAGCATTTCTTTACCCACGAGTCCGGAAACGTAAGGGACGATATCCTCGATTTTGGTATCCCCTTTACTTTCGATTTCAAGCACCTTGTCCACGGTCTGGTTATGAATGACACGTTCCGTGTTGCGCAATGTCCGCATAATCAGTCGCGTATCACGCTCGTTGTGATTGATAAGGGTTTGTTTGACATTGGCGTGCACCGGCGCTTCTCTGGTGGCTACAAACCGGGTCCCCATGTTCATGCCGTCCGCACCAAGACCGAGGCAACCCACCAGGCCGCGACCGTCAGCAAAACCACCGGAAGCAATTATAGGGATATCGATGGCATCGCGAGTAGCCGGGATAAGGATCAAAGAGGTTACATCATCTTCACCGGGATGCCCCGCGGCTTCAAATCCGTCAATGCTGACCACATCGCATCCGATTTTTTCAGCTTTCATGGCATGGCGTACCGACGTGCATTTGTGGACCACTTTTATGCCGGCCGACTTGAGCTGATCCATGTAGGGTTCTGGATTGCGGCCTGCTGTTTCGATAAATTTTATACCTTCCTCAATGCAGACCTTTATGTAGGCCGGGTAGTCAATAGTGCGCAAAGAAGGCAGGAAGGTGAGATTCACCCCAAAAGGCTTATCCGTCATTTCACGGCATTTGCGAATTTCGGTCCGCAGATCCTCGGCTTTCTCAAAGGTTAGGGCCGTCATAAAACCGATACCGCCGGCGTTGCCCACAGCTGACGCCAGTTCTGCTCTGGCAATCCACATCAAACCGCCCTGGACGATGGGGCGTTCGATACCGAATAGTTCTGTGATACGAGTCTTTAACATAAAGAGGCTCCTTTGCATTACAATTGTCCTGAACTATTTTTGGAAAATTCCAAAATACAAGCACCAAATTTCAAATAAATTCCAAATTCGAAAAATCAATGACCGAAACCAGTTAAAAACTATTCTCATTTTCACATATTTGTTTGGAATTTGTTATTTCGGACATTGGATATTATTTGTAGTTTGTGATTTGTGATTTGTTTTTTTTTAATCCGTTGCAGTGGTATCAAATCGATTCATATAAAGCCCTGGTTTCCGCATCCATCTCTGCGATCCTCTTTTTGCCTTCCTCGGGTGTGACCGCTTCGAGAGTTCCATCAGAATTCTGGACCACAACACCGCTTTTTACCAGCATTTTATAACGGGCTTTACGAACTTCTTTATCAGGATGGCAGATGAGCTGGCAGTTGCCGCAGGTTAATCCCACCTTGTCTCCGGGCATGATAACATTGAAAATGACAGGCCCGGCTTTCAGACGTTTTAGATAGGGACCGACAGAATTTAAAAGTGCCGGATAAAATTCTTCATCTTTGTCCGGTATGGGAAAGCGACCGGGTGACCAGGTCGACCACTTGCCGGATTTGTGCAGTCCGGTAAAACCGCCGCAAACATAATCACATCGGCTGTGGTGGTGCTTTTTGGAATAGGAAAAGTCAAAGCCCCCCATTGTGACGGACACCTGTTCTTCTCCATCAATAAAGCCCGATGCACAGACACCCGTGCACAGGCGACAAAGATCACAATAGTTATCCCCGGCCGGCAGGGGATCTGTCGCTATCAGTTCGGCTTCGGTAACCACCGAACCAAGGATAATGGCAGCACCCTCGCTTTTCGTCAAAACATTGCCGGACAGTCCGAAAAACCCAACCCCGGATCTTACCGCCAGGTATCGATGGGAAATTGGTGGGATTTCATCATAACGTCCGTTTTTGCTCTCCTCGCGGTAGGCCGTATTGGCGGTCAATGGAATTGAAGGATAGCCCTTCTGCCCCAAATAGTTGGCAAGCTCCAGCGATATACCGCTGGCAATGACATTGGTTTGAATATTGTCTTTAAAGTGTTTCTCGTGGCTTTTTTTGCTGAACCAGGCCTCGATGTATTCCTGGTTCAAAGGGACCGCAAAGCTAATCGCAGATCGGGCAGTGGGTAAAATATAGGTTAAATCCGTTGACGGCGGCCCGCCTTCCAGGGTTTCAAAGGTCGCAACGCCCACCGCACAGGCGCCGTAACTGCGAGCAAGCGCCATTGATCTTCGGGTTATTTTCTCCATTGGGCAACTCCTAATAACCACTAACAAATAGCATTATTTCGGAACGTATTTTGAAAAGCGGTATAAATCAATCGGCCATTTTTATGATAGTTCGGCCGATATGTTTTCCCTGCAACATCAATTCAATTCTATCTTCTATCTCGTCAAAAGGCGCTTCTGTCGTCAAGGCATTTAACCAATCGATTTTCCATTCAGAGGCTATCTTCTGCCAGATTTTTTTTCTCAGTGGCATCGGGCAATTCTGAGAGTCAATTCCAATTAACTTTACACCCCGCAATATAAACGGAAAGACGTTCAAAGGCAGATCCGGTGACGCCACATTGCCACAACAGGTCACCGTGGCACCATAATTCGTTGATTTGACGGTCGTTGCTAAAATATTGCCGCCAACCGTATCGATGCCGGCCGCCCATAAACTTTTCAACAGCGGACGCCCGCTCGTATCGCTGGCTTCATCAATGCTGATGATCCCTTTGGCACCAATCTCCTTCAGATAATCAGCTTCATCCACCACCCCATTGACCGCAGTTACGGAATAATCCCGCTGTGATAAAATGGATACTGCGATGCTTCCGACTCCGCCGGTAGCCCCGGAAACCAATATATCGCCGTCATCAGGTGTTACACCGTTTTCAATCAGCTGCCAAACTGACAGCGCAGCTGTAAAGCCTGCCGTACCGTAAACCATGGCCTCTTTGGCCGTGAGCTTTTCCGGCTGAGGCACAACCCATCCGGCAGGAACCCGGATGTACTGTCCAAAACCTCCGGCCGTGTTCATTCCCAGGTCGTAAGAGGTAACGATTACCTTGTCACCGGGTTTGAAGTCTTCATTCGAGCTATCGGCAACTATTCCTGCAGCATCGATTCCAGGAGTGTGTGGAAATTTTCGGGTGACGCCTTTGTTGCCGGTGGCAGAAAGAACGTCTTTGTAATTCAGTGAAGAATAGTGTACCTGAACAACCACATCGCCTTCGGGTAAATCATCGATTCTTTTGTTCTCCATGGATCGAACGAACCGCTTATCCCCGGTTTCAGTAACAATCAAAGCCTTGAATTCATCTGGTAATGTCATTTTAAGCTCCTTCCGGAATATGTTTTTCAAAATTAAAGCTTCCGGTTTCACCAAACTTGTTTTCATTCACACCCACCATATCTCCGCAGGCGATTAATAATTCACAGTGACTGATAATTTCATTGGAAGCCATGATACTGCCGAAGCCCTCCAGCAGGCTTTCTTCGAAATGCTCCCGGGCCAGTTCTTCGGCTGTTTTCGGACCGGCCCGCAGGATATCGATAATAGCGCCACATCTTTGCACATGGTGTTCCAGCAGTTCGTTTACCCGGTCTGCGAGGTGCAGGCCGTTCCATTGACCCTTGTAGTAGAAGCGATGGGCCGGCAGCACAAGTAAATCAGGATGTTCTGCTGCGATCTTTCCTAATTTTTTTAAGGATTTGATGTATCGACCCAGACCAAAAATCTGGTTAGGTTTCGTGTATCGAGGTTTGATGACATCGGCAACTTCGCCGAACATTTCTTCACGGGTGGGCCAGGGCGTAATCTCAGGCAGCACGATATCGCCCACGATGATCGCCTCATTGCTCAACAGAACGGCGATACAATCGGGGCTATGACCCGGCAGGTGATGGGTATATATGTCCGGCGCCAGTTCATTCTTACCATCACCGATTGAATCAATCTTCAACTCCTGCAATACTTTGTGATATCCGAGGCAATTTTTAGAGTAAAATGATTCGGGCATCGGACAATGCCAGCATTTGGCAGGGAAATCCTCTTTGTGTCCGGGAGGGGCATGTGAAGGATATTTGCGAATTAAAAGTTCATATATCGCATGAGCCTTTACCCTCAGATCGGTTGATTTGACTAATTCTGCCAACCCGCCGTCATGGTCCTCATGTCCGTGGCTGATCAATACAAAATCAAGATCTTCAGGCTTGATCCCGGCCGATGTCATCATATCAACCAGATTTTTCCCCTGGCCAAAGCGCCCGGAATCCACCAGAAATGGTTTGTCAGCCAAAACCGCATAATTCCAGGTCGGTCCCAGGTCCCAGTGACCGCCGTAAAAGTTCTTGGTCGGCAATCCGATAATTTCCAATCCGGACGGCAGTCCGAACCTGACCGTCATGCCATTGCCGCTGTCATCTCCCTGCTTGATAATTTGTTTAATGAAATGTTTCATTTTATATAGATTTTTCCCACCCCTGCCCAAAATCCGCCAGTGGTCTGATTTCATGAATTTCAAAGGCGACCGCTGCATGTATCATCTTTCCGGCTCCCTCACCGGCGTGTTTGGCAATGGTTGCCCTCATTTCGTCCAGTTTCTCACCGGCTGTCTGGCAGTCTGTCATTTTGACGTAAATTCTTACACCTTTCCAATCCACAATCGTTTTGCCGGGCTCCATTACCATAAACATAGCATGAGGATTATCCTGCAAATTGGCAAAGGTTCGGTTGTTACCAAGGCCCATAAATATGGTTTTGTCGTCAACCATCCGGGGCGATCCAAAATAAGCGGAATTGACTTTTCCGGTTTTATCCGATGTACTCAGTGTGCCAAGCCTGGGTTGTTTATTAAAGTACTCTATTAACTTTTCACTCATAACCCACCTCCATTAATAGCTTTAGTTAATCGTTATATGTTAGTAGTTATCTGTGCGGTACTAATATTCCTGCACATCGCAACGTTATTTAAAAACGCCTAAGATCCTAAAATCAAGAGCCAGACAATATTCCGATAATAAATCCGATATCCGCAATCCAAAATCGATAATCACTCTCCCTTAAACAGCGGTTCTCGTTTTTCCTTGCGGGCAGCCAAGGTCTCCCAGAAATCCGCGGATGCAAGGGCTTTGTTCAGTCCCTCATTTTCGATGTCAAGGGCTTTGGTGACCGCTTCGATTAGCGGCTTGTGCATCGCCTGTTTCGCCAAGCAGGCAGCCAGGCCTGCCCCCAGGGGTGGTATCAGTTTCAGGGCCATCTGTTTGGCATACGGGATGAGGTCATCATGGGGGAGCACTTTGTTTACCAGGCCCATGTCATACAGCTGCAAAGCCGGCAATTTTTCTCCGAAATAAATTATTTCTTTGGCCCGTTGAAATCCCACCAGCCTTGGCAATAGATAGCTGGAAGCAAGTTCAGGAATGAGGCCCAAACTGATAAAGGGAAGCTTGACCCAGGCATGCTCGGATACATAAATGAGATCGGCACAGGCCAGCGGTATGGTAAACCCACCCCCTATGGCCAATCCATTGATTGCGGCAATAACCGGTTTGTCCAGCTGCCACATTTTTAAACACAACCTTTTTTGGGCGATATCGGTCAGGTCGATGTCACTTTTTGTTTTTTCATCCAGGGCTTCGAGTTCCGCCAGGTTGAAATACCCGCCGCTGCTGAACGCTTCACCGGCCGGATCATTGTTGTCCAAAGGTTTGGCGCCGGTGATGATCACGGCTTTAACACTTTCATCATTTTCTACAGCATCCACCGCCCAGTAAAGTTCCAGCAGAACCAACAACGTTAATGCATTCTTTATTTCCGGCCTGTTAATGGTGATTGTCGCTAATCCTGATTCAGTGTCTTTATGATAAATGATGTTTGTAAATTCGCTTAACTTCATTTGCCTCCCCTATAAGTGCAGGTTATTACCTGAATCTTGCATGAAAATTAATGAGAAGTTTAAATAATAATAAATAACAGTAGGGTGAGTGAATTAAAGCAGTACAACCAAATACTTAATCAGTAAAAAGGATGATTGTCGATTTTATCTCATTAATTTTCACCCTGCGGGCGAGCCGGAGGCTTTCATCTGCTGTGTTATTAAGGGCTCAGCATAGTCCACTATAGCTTCGCCCTTAAGTGCCTTGCATATGAAAGCCTCCGACTCGTGCAAAATCCAGGTATTAACTGGCATACACATAGGTTAATTACAACTCATCGTAGGTAATAGGGGATTATTGTCCATTTTGAGGAGGTGCTATGGCTTTGACCAAAAGTGATATTGTTGCTGCAGTTCATGAACTCGGTT
>JBATKU010000631.1:0-1801 GCA_049669725.1 Desulfobacterales bacterium | reverse complement strand
AGCACGCCCTCACCCAGGAGGTGGCTTATAACAGCCTGCTTTTAAAGCGCAGAAAGGAGATTCACACCAAGATAGGAAGGGCCATAGAAGGGCTCTACGCCGAGAGGCTGGAGGAGTTTTACGAGATGTTGGCCTATCACTATTCCAGGAGCGACAATCTTAAAAATGCGTACCAATACCTATATTTAGCGGGCAAAAAGGCTTCAGATAGATATTCTTTCAGGGAAGCCTTTGCTTTTTTGAAGGATGCCACTCATACTTTTGACAGGCTCCCGGATACTTTCGAAAATAAGAGTGAACAGATTCAAGTTTGCTTGTTGATAGCTAACGCGGCAAATGTTATATCCTTTCCTGAAGGTTCCATTAATTTCATCAAGAAAGGCGAAAAGATCGCAAAAGAGTTGGGGGATAAAAAGAGTTTAGCCCAATTTTATTTTCGTATTGGACAATATTATTTCACAAAAGCAGATTCTGACAGTGCGATTAAATATCAGGAGAAATACTTTGAAGAGGCTGTCAAAATTAAGGATATTGACGGAATAGCTCCGGTTGCCATGGGTCTTTGCTTTGCCTATATGCGAGCAGGAGAATGTTTCAAAATATATCACGTGGCATCAAAAGTTCTTCCCCTGCTTGAAAGAACGAAAAAGGAGTCAGATTTTTTTGGATTGATGGGCAACACCTATGCAGTCATATGTGGATATTATGGATACAGCCAGGGAATGCTGGGAAATTTTAGGGAGGGAATAAATCTTTTTGAAAAGGCTCTCGCGTTTTCGCAACGGATAGATGATTCGGTCGGATTGGCCGTTATAGAAGTGCACTATGGATTGATGCTTTTGGCTAAGGGGGAAGGGCAAAATGCTATTGGGCATTTCCAAAACAGCTTTAAATACTGCGAAGAAACCAAACTTGAGATAGTCGCAGGAGTACTTTGGATTTGTTTAGGAGGAGGATACTATCTGTTGGGTGAGATGGAAGCTGCTCAAAATCATCTTGAAAAAGGCCTTAAAATATATATGGATTCGGATAGGCAGGATAGTTTAGCGATGATATATAACTATCTGAGTTTGATTAAAATTGATTTCAACCAACTGGCTGAGGCTCAAGCGCACGTTGAAAGAGCTTTAGAACTGGCTATAGCTAATGGTGAAAAATCCAACGAAGCTTGGTCAAGAATCATCTATGGGATATTAATTTGCAAAAAGGATCTTTCTCTATATTCCGAAGCAGAGGATTCTATTTTGTTGGGAATAGAGACGATGAAAAAGCTAAAACTAAAACCCTCTTATGCGAAACATTATTTAGATCTGGGAGAGTTTTACGCTGATTGCGGCCAGAAGGTAAAGGCCTTAAATATTCTGAAAAAGACTGAGAGTATGTTTAAGGAGATGGGTATGGATTATTATTTGGAAAAGACTCAGGTGGTTTTTGGAAAGTTATAAAATCTTACTCTCAGCGCCCATATCTTGTGATCGATTCTGATCTATCAAAAGCTGCGATATCATGCGATAAACCAACTATCTCAAGCCTTTAATTTTTACATATATCTCCAACGAATCGGTACTTTTGAAAATCCGAAAAACATGTGATATAGCTTTTGTATCTGCAAGATTATAAGATCGACCAGACAAAGCAGCCTGCATAATCTGATACATCATTCCTTAATGCCATGGGAAATTAAAATGCCGATTGATTTGTGGTCATTATATGCGCTCATGCTGAAAAGTCGTCTATTTGAAGAATCCGTCACTCAACTCTGGAAAGACGGTTTAATCTCAGGTGAAATGCACCTTGGAAC
>JBATKU010000630.1:0-2544 GCA_049669725.1 Desulfobacterales bacterium | reverse complement strand
GTCCTTTCCGGCCCGATAGTCGTTGTCAATGAGTTGTTTTATGCGGGAGTAAACCCGAACGATATGAGACTAAACCGTGTTGGCTGCTTCGATGTGGGTATTCAATGCGGGGGATGGGGGCACATTGCGTTGGAAGTGAAAATAGAAGATCGGAAATAAATATTTAGGATATAACAGCAGTTGTCGGATTTAATGGATTCTTTCCTCGACGCCATGTTTCCCGCCACTACTGTTTGACTACTATCTTCAAAAAGCGACAGGTTGCATGTAGTTTAATATCTGCAATAATCTCATTAATTCCAATAGGTTATATACTCTCAATAAATCACAAACTCGGCAATAAAAAAGGTAACCACAACATCTTGTATCTTTCATTTCTTTAACGAATGAAGATTGACATCTGAAGGCCTCGGCCATAGTTTAGAATCTACAATAATGAATTGTAGATACCCCCGAAAAAGAGTGCCCGAATTTCAATTTGATCAACGGTATCATAAAAAAGACAGGTTATCTTCACGCAATCTTCCCATAGACCCCAAACGGAGGACAATAAAATGAAGCATAAACGAACAACAAGTTTTATTATTTTTGCCTGCGCTGTGTTTTTATTCTTTCTTTTTGGAGTAGCGTCTGGAATGGCAGCAGACAAGCCAAACATCCTTGTCATCTTTGGTGATGATATTGGCATGTACAATATCAGCGCCTACCATCGCGGCATGATGGGGGGCCGCACGCCGAACATTGACCGCATTGCCAATGAAGGTGGCCTTTTTACGGACTATTACGCCCAACAGAGTTGTACCGCTGGACGCGCAGCATTTATTACTGGACAGCACCCCTTCCGAACAGGACTCCTGACCATAGGAATGCCCGGCGCAAAACAGGGTTTGCAAGACAAAGACCCGACGCTTGCCGAGTTGCTGAAACCGCATGGCTACACCAGTGGTCAGTTTGGCAAGAATCATCTGGGTGATCTGGATCAATTTCTTCCAACCAGGCACGGGTTTGATGAATTCTTCGGTAATCTTTATCACTTGAATGCTGAGGAAGAGCCCGAAACCTATCATTACCCGAAAAATCCAGAGTTTCACAAGAAATTTGGACCCCGTGGAGTGATACACAGTTATGCTGATGGAAAAATCGAGGACACCGGGCCTCTGACGCGCAAGCGCATGGAAACTGCTGATGAGGAGTTCTTAAATGCCTCGCTGGACTTCATCGAACGGGCGCACAAGAATGAGAAGCCCTTCTTTGTTTGGCACAATGCCACACGGATGCACGTTTGGACTCATCTGAGCCCCGAGTGGGATGGTAAGACCGGCTACGGCCTCTATGCTGACGGAATGGCACAGCATGACCATGATGTCGGTAAGCTGCTTGATAAACTCGATGAGCTGGGTATTGCCGACAACACGATCGTGATCTACTCAACCGATAACGGTGCGGAAAAATTTACCTGGCCCGATGGTGGAACGATTCCATTCAGGGGGGAAAAGGGAACGACCTGGGAAGGTGGTTTCCGTGTACCTGCCGTCGTGCGTTGGCCAGGCAAAATAAAACCCGGTACGGTCATCAATGACATCTTCTCGCATGAAGACTGGGTGCCCACTCTGATGGCTGCAGCGGGTGATCCAGACATCAAAGAGAAGTTGAAAAAGGGATTGACGGTTGGAAACAAAACCTTTAAGACTCACCTCGACGGCTATGACCAGGGAGATCTGCTTGCAGGAAAGGCACCCGGGGCGCGTAAGGAAATCTTTTATTTTGATGCCGGGGCTAACCTGAACGCATTGCGTTACGACCAATGGAAGATTCACTTTACAATCATGGAAGGGTCGATCAACGAGGCCTACCGGAAAACACCAAGCTGGCCGCTGGTCGTCAGTCTTCGCCAGGACCCATTTGAGGTATCACCGGATGCAGCACTTTACACCCGCTGGTATGGAGATCAGATGTGGATGTTCGTTCCCGCCCAGGCGTATGTTCAGAATTTTCTCTCAACTTTCAAAGAATTCCCGCCAAGTCAGGCGGTGGGCTCATTGAGCGTGGAGAAAGTACTCCAAAAGATGCAGTCAGCATCTGCCCGGCAGTAGCTTGTGAATACATTAAAGCGGTGCCCAGTGTTACCATAGAGCTGGGCACTGCCTCGACTACTAGGAAAAGCTGTGCGAGAATTCTCATAATATTGAATTATTTATAAGACAGCTTTACACGCTAAAATTCCACGCTTTTGTTAATAGTATTGGCATACAAGATATAGAGGTGATCAAATCTGGTTTGAAACCTGTGCTATCTCCAACGAATCGGTACTTTTGAAAATCCGAAAAACATGTGATATAGCTTTTGTATCTGCAAAATTATAAGATCGACCAGACAATGCAGCCTGCATAATCTGATACATCATTCCTTAATGCCACGGGAAATTAAAATGCCGATTGATTTGTGGTCATTATATGCGCTCATGCTGAAAAGTCGTCTATTTGAAGAATCCGTCACTCAACTCTGGAAAGACGGTTTAATCTCAGGTGAAATGCACCTTGGAAC
>JBATKU010000629.1:0-1885 GCA_049669725.1 Desulfobacterales bacterium | reverse complement strand
GTCCACGGATACGTGCTTCAGGGGCTTCATATACTTGATTTAATGATAGAAAAACTTGGAGAAGCCCAGGGTCTATTCGTCTCTCAGGACCTTATTTTTTATCGTCTCGTCTCTCAGGATGATATCGAATCCACTGAGACGCTGGAAGAATATCAAGTGCTGGACAACACCGAAATCGATTTGCCGGCAGAACAGACCATCCAGCTTGATCAAAATGTAACCGTGGAGGAGAAGCTGGAGCTTGAAGAAACCCTGCGATTTATTTTTTCTAATGCCTTCCGATCGGATGCCAAATCCTTTGATTCTGAACGAATTTATGTTGTCTCCGGAGATAGATCTCTAACGATAGTCGATGGAAACATTGTGCCGGCTGCGGCCAATCGATTTGATCTTTATAAAGATATTTTACTTTACCGAACCCGTCAGGGACTTGCGGACAGGCTTTGGGAATTGGGCGTAGATGTCTCAGTATCGAGTCTGGGAAGATTTGAGGGCGAGATACAATTTGTACTCGGAGCGGTATATCCGGATGAGTCGGTTTCTCAAATCTGGATCGATCGGGAAACTTTTCTGCCGACGCGATGGATTATTCGGGGCAATCCGCCTCAGGCGGACTCCGGGTCCGATGTACTCGAGGTGCGGTATCTTACCTGGTGGAAGTCCGGCCAAAGCCGCTACCCGTCCCGCATTGAATTCTATCAGGACGGCAACCTGGTGCGTGTCAATCAGGTTAAAAGTTTCAGAGAAGCCGACATTTTCTCTAATGATCTTTTTGATATCGCACACCTCCGGTCGGTTTATCCCCTGGCCCCCGAACAACCGCTCGTACCCGGTGAGTCTGAAGAACCCAGTGAGGTGCAGAAAACGATAGACGAGTTTAAGCGTGTCTTCGAATAAAAATAGCATTCAAGCCGCACCAAATGCCCGATGGCTGCGTTGTGATCCGGCGGAAAATGCTCACGTACTTCGTGTACGCTCCGCTTTTTCGCCGAATCACGCCTTGCCCTCGAACATTTGGTGCGGCTTGAATGCTATTTTTAGTTCAAGCACATTAATATACAGCAAAAAAACTATCTTCTCGTTTTGCTCGACGCTTGTTGAACACCTTTATTTTTATTAGATTAGACGTAAAATCCCGCCTATTTATGGCGGGCCCTCAAACATTTGGTGCAGTCCGTTAACCAATTTATGTCAAATTCAAATCTGTAGTTATAACCTGATGATACCGGCTCAACCGGCAAACCGGGCAACCTCCCGCCCGGGGCAATTGGGCCTATTTCCGATAAGATTTATAATTGGATACTTTATTGTTGACATTTTTAACGGAAAAGATAAAAAGGTCTTTCAGAATGAGAGGGCCTATTAAAATCCCCACCCAAACGACAATATTTTTTATCAATTTAAGTGATCGAAAACTCCTTTGAGCATCGTACAAGGGAGTTTTCGCTTTTTAAAAGGAAAAACTGATTGTCGCTTCGCTCCAATTGGAATATTGGAATGCTGGAATATTGGAAAATTGGCTTTGAGGATAACGAATTGATGGTGCACAGTAAAATTCGTTTTGAACAATAGAAAATGGCGCATATCCTTTTATGAACCCACCATTCCATCATTCCACTATTCCAATATTCCAAGATCGAGGCAAAATGGCGGTTCACATTTAATTTTGATTATGTGGATTTACCTTAAGCATTTTCGAACCACTAATGAAGTGAGGTACAAACATGGGAGACAAAGCTAAATATATATTTGTAACCGGTGGCGTCCTGTCATCTCTGGGGAAAGGACTTGCCTCGGCGGCAATCGGTGCATTGCTGGAAAGCAGAGGGCTTACGGTTACCCTTCAAAAGCTGGATCCCTATATTAATGTTGATCCGGGCACCAT
>JBATKU010000628.1:0-20490 GCA_049669725.1 Desulfobacterales bacterium | reverse complement strand
ACCCTAAGCTTGGTTTATGTGACAACTATCAGAAATGGAGGCAGGATGGATCAAACCCTTTTAAATATTGGTTTTGGAAGTACGGTGGTTTCAGATCGGGTGGTTGCTATTGTATCCCCGAATTCCGCTCCGATGAAGCGACTCAAAGACGATGCCCGGGAAGAAAGACGACTGATCGATGCCACCCACGGTCGCCGAACCCGTTCAATAATTATTATGGACAGCAATCACGTAGTGCTCTCAGCCATCCAGGCCGAAACCGTCTCCCAGCGCTATGCCCTGCTGAAAGAGTCGGCCTGATCAAAATGAAAAAGGGGCAAATCAAAAAAGCCCGACCGACGGTAAATTCAAGCGTGCTAAATAGTCCGGGCCATCTTTTTATCATTTCGGCGCCATCCGGGGCCGGCAAGTCAACCCTGTGCCGTGCCATGCTGGATCATTTTTCTGATCTTTTATACTCGATTTCACATACCACCAGAGCCCCGCGCAAGGGGGAACATAACGGCGTTGACTACTATTTCGTTCCTAAAGATGAGTTTGAAAAGGGAATTACGCATGGTCAATGGGCTGAGTGGGCTGAGGTACACGGCAACTATTACGGCACTTCAGCGAAATTTTTGGACAATGGATTATCCGCCGGGAGGGATATTTTGCTGGATATAGACGTCCAGGGGACACATCAAATTCTTGAACGCTATCCCGACGGCATTACGATTTTCATATTGCCGCCTTCACTGAAAATTTTAAAGCAACGCCTGGAAGCCCGCGGGACCGATAGCCCGGAGATCATTGCGGTGCGCCTGGACAATGCGCAAAAAGAGATGACCCAAAAACATATTTATCGTCATATCGTCACCAATGATCGACTGCCGGATGCCATGGCGGAAATGGTCAATATTTTTGAGAGCTATCGCTCGTGAAAACCGAAATATTATACGGTATTCATCCGGTTTCCGAGGCCTTGGCCGCCCGGCGGCGAAACATTTACGAAATTTATCTTCAAAAAGACAATCAATCCGGTCGTATTGACCGGCTGGCGTCTTTAGCGACCCGCAGCGGTATCCGGGTGAAAACCTTAGGCTCCGGATATATTAAAGCGCTGGTCGGTATGGCCGGTCATCAGGGGGTCGCGGCCAAGGTCGATCCTTTCCCGCTGACTGCGATCTCAGACATACTGACCGCGGCTGAAGCAAAGGGCGGAACACATTTTGTGTTAATGCTCGATAACGTTCTGGATCCCCAGAATCTGGGGGCCATTATCAGAACCGCTCTGTGTGTCGGCATTGACGGTGTCATCATGCCCAAAGATCGCAGTGCACCGCCGACGCCTGCAGTTTCCAAGGCTTCCGCCGGAGCGCTCGAGCATATCTTTTTAAGCCGGGTAACCAATCTGGTACAAACCATCAAACATTGCCAAAAAAGTGGTCTATGGGTCATGGGCCTGGACAAAGAAGCTGATCGGTCGCTTTATGACGGCGATTTGACCGGATCAATCGCCCTTGTTCTGGGCGGTGAGCAAAAGGGGATTCGGCCCTTGGTAAGAAAAAATTGCGATTTTCTGGTTTCCATTCCCCAGCTAGGAGCGCTGGATTCGCTCAATGTATCGGTGGCTGCGGCGGTGGCCATGTATGAGGCCCTGCGGCAAAGGCAAATGAATGTGGAATGCGGAATGCGGAACGCGGAAAGGAAACCGGATGACAAAGGTAATTGAATGCGGAATGCGGAATGCGCAAAAGGAGATGGTTAAATGTCTGACTTTCAAATTTCCGCATTCCCACTTCCGCATTCCATGGTTTTTGACACCACAGGGTCAGTAGATGATATCTCATCTTTTAAATAGGCTCAACCAGATAATCCAGGAAGCTGTCTTTCCACCTAAATGCCTGGTGTGTGCAGCCTTCTTCCGGATTCCGGATCAAAGCCGCAAGGGGCTTTCCACAGACTCCGGTCCTGATGGGCATGCCCGGTCGTTATCGGTTCAGGACCAGGTGGAGATATCGCTGGCAACTTACCTATGCTCAAACTGTCTCGCAGAAATGGTTAGGGTTGAATCTCCGCTTTGCATTTGCTGCGGCATACCGTTTAAGAGCAGGCAGGGACAGGATCACTATTGCGGCGCATGCACTGCATCCGGTAAAAAGTTCGGTATTGCCAGGGCACCGCTGGTATACGATAGGATTATTACGGAAGTCATTCATTGCTTTAAATACAGGGGCAAAATTCAACTGGCCAAACCGCTTGGTGAACTTCTCTTGACGGCCTTTATGTTTTTTTGGGATAAAGACAGCATCGATATTATATTGCCGGTGCCCTTGCATTCCGGCAGGTTCAGGCGGCGGGGATTCAACCAGGCGGATCTTTTAATTCGAAACTGGCCGGACATGGCGGCACGCAGGTTTTGTGATTTTTCCCCCCTTCGGATAGAACGCGACGTTTTGATAAGAAAATTCCCCACAGCACCGCAAACGGCGCTTGGCCGTGCCCAACGGGCCGTTAACATAAAAAATGCCTTTGATCTAAACCGGGAAGAGGCGATAGTAGATAAAAGGGTTTTGTTAATTGATGATGTTTATACGACCGGTGCTACTGTGAATGAATGTGGTCGACTGTTATTAAGCCGCGGGGCGCATCAGGTTGATGTATTGACATTGGCCCGGGCCATCTGATCCTGTGCAGGCGAGTCTTGTCGGTAATCTAAATAGTATTTTGAGACTTCGGTATCTGGCAGAGATTGGGATAATGGAATATTGGAATGATGGAATATTGGTTTTATATCGGATGGTATCTATTCCTTATTTTTTTGGTGAAGATGTATGGCGCCAGTAAACCTCCCTCCCAATATCCCGGAACCCATTATTCCATTGTTTCAGCATTCCAACATTCCAATTGTGGTATCCTCTCCGACAGTGTCGGATGATCCTCATTAGACAACAATGGGCATATTATGGATGCTTTAGACAAGATTGTGACTCTTGAAGACCTTGTGAACCGGCTGGGCAAGGTCCGAAAATCAGGCCGGAAGATTGTATTTACCAATGGATGCTTTGATATTATGCACGTTGGCCATGTCAGGTATCTTGCAGGAGCCAGATCCCAGGGAGATATACTGATTGTCGGTTTAAACAGCGATGGCTCCATGCGAACCATAAAAGGAGAGAAGCGGCCGATCGTTGGCCAGGACCAAAGGGCTGAGGTCCTGGCAAGTCTGGCGTGTGTGGATTACGTTGTCCTTTTTGAGGAGCCGGACCCGCTAAGGCTGATTCAAACCATAAAACCCGATGTGCTGGTTAAGGGAGCAGATTGGGCGGCAGATGCGATTGTCGGCGCCGATGATGTTAAATCGCGGGGCGGAAAAATAGTGCGCATATCCTTTATAGAGGAAACGTCAACTACCGGTATCATTCAGACTATATTGCAGCGCTACCAGGGAGATTGAGGTGATGATTTCCGCAATCCGTAACGGTGCATCTTATTTTCAGTTTGAAAATCTGGCACAGTTTCCAGGTATTGATCATGGGATCTTTACCAGAAACGCCGGCCATAGCCAACCGCCTTTTGCAAGTTTAAACGTCAGCTATGGTATTGGGGACGAGGATAAAGCAGTTGCCCGTAACCGTGAACTAATATCCGGCATTATGGGTGCGGGTGAGATGACCTATATCCATCAGGTCCATGGCCGTGAGATTGCCGTACTGGGGCGCGATCGGAAAGCTAAAAACAATCCCGTGGCCGCCCGACCCTTAATTGCCGATGCCGTGGTGACGGACCAGTCCGGAAATTATCTGGTCGTTCAGGTGGCTGACTGTCAGTCCGTGCTGATGTATGAACCCACCCGGCAGGTGGTGGCCAATGTGCACAGCGGCTGGCGGGGGAGTATCCAGAACATTGTCGGCCGCACGGTTGGCACCATGAAACAGCATTTTGGCTGCCGCCCGGATGGTATTATAGCCGGTATCGGTCCTTCGCTGGGGCCCTGTTGTGCGGAATTTATCCATTATGAAACCGAAATTCCCAAAGAATTCTGGGGCTATAAGGATTCCGACGATCATTTTGATTTCTGGGCCATCAGTTCCGATCAACTGATGAAAGCCGGCGTCCCGGAACGAAACATTGAATCCAGTCAGATGTGCACCCGGTGCCGGACAGAGGCTTTTTATTCCTATCGTGCCGAAAAAATCACGGGCAGATTTGCCGCGGTTATTGGACTCAAGGGAATGAAAAATGAATAATCATTCTTCATTATTCAATTTTATGGGAAGCGCCATGTTTGAACATCCAGCAAAAGTTCTATGGAACAAAAAAATAGGTCCCGGTTGTTACAAAATTGGTTTGACCTGCTCCGAATATTATTCCGCAGCCAAACCCGGACAATTTATTATGTTGCGTTTAGCGCGGCAGTCGGATCCCCTCCTGCGCCGCCCGTTTTCGATTCACCATTTGATAATCTCAAACGGGCAGGCCGAGGGCCTTGAATTGTTATACAAGGTAGTGGGAAAGGGCACTGCCATCATGGCCCGGCAAAAACCGGGGGATAGGGTTGATATCCTCGGACCCCTTGGAACGGGGTTTATCATTCCCCGTCAGGCCAAGAGTATCCATGTGGTGGCCGGCGGGATTGGTGTCGCCCCCATGTTATTTTTGGTCTCCCAGCTTTACCGGGACAACTTCGATTTTTCAAATTGTCGCGTATTTATCGGGGGTCGAAGCAAAGAAGACCTGTTGTGCCGCGATGATTTTGTTAAATTGGGGTTAAAGGTGGATGCCACCACCGATGACGGCAGCGCCGGGGATCAATGTCTGGTCACCCATCCATTGGAATTAGCCGTCGATCACAATCCGCCGGATATGATCGTCGCCTGCGGCCCGATGGCTATGCTGGCATGTGTGATCGGTATCGCTGAAAAACATCGCATTCCCTGCCAGGTTTCTATTGAAACCATGATGGCGTGCGGAATGGGCGCCTGCCTGGGCTGTGCCGTTGATGGGCGGGCAGATCAGGGGCGATATTTACACGCTTGTCTGGATGGTCCCGTCTTTGATGCCGCTGATTTGAAGCTTGCCGACGGCGACGGCCTTATTAATCAAAAATTATGAATTTTAGATTGACTTGCAACCAATCCTTTGTTAGGTTCTGAACCTTTAAATCGTTTTGGTTTAGAGCCTTTCCAGCAGGGAAGGGTCCCGTTTTCATGAAAAGAGAAAGCCGGCGCACATTTAAGGAGTTGGCCTACTTCAGCAGTCTTGGCATCTCCGTTGCGCTTGCCGTTTTCATCGGTCTCGGGATCGGGGTGGTGCTGGACCGCAAACTTGATACATCACCCTGGTTTACATTTATTTTTCTGGGATTCGGTATCGCCGCCGGTTTTAGAAACATCGGGCGTGTCATAAAAAGAGTTCGAAAATTTTAATTCGGAATAAAAGACTGGATGAAACGAAGGTGGAAATTCAGCAGCGAATACTTACATTTGTAACCCGCACCAACTGGGTCCTGTTCGCGGTTGCCAGTATCATGGGCTTTATTCTCATGCCCACTGATTTTGCCGGCGGAATCCTTTGTGGCGGTCTGCTGGTTACAGCGAATTTCCACCTGTTGGCACGGACATTGAAAAGCGCGCTGACCCCACCGCATCTTTCTTCCCATAATCTCGTGATCGCTAAATATTTTCTGCGTTTTATCGCCAGCGGATTCATAATTTTTATCCTCATTGCCGGACATGTTGTAAATCCATTAGGGCTTATCATCGGACTATCTGTTGTGGTTTTCAGTATCATGCTTGCGACCCTGTGTGAGCTTAAAAAACTTATTTTCAAGGAGGCGATCTAAGGATGGAACATCCCTATCTTTTTTTAGTCAAGCTGTTTGAGGCGATCGGGTTGGGGCATTTTGCACACGCATACCCCCATGTAATTTATTCCTGGTTTGTGATCCTTTTGCTGATCATATTGGCGGTGCTGGCAACCCGTAAAATTGAAATGATTCCCACCAAAGCACAAAATTTCTTTGAAATCATCATTTCGGGAATGGAAGAATTCATGGTGGACATCACCGGCGAAGAAGGCCGCTGGTTCTTTCCCATTATCGCAACTATTTTCATTTATGTTGCCACCTGTAACTTGCTGGGGCTCGTCCCCGGATTCTACCCGCCTACCGCCAGCATCAATACGACTGTGTCTTGCGCAATTCCGGTATTTTTGTTTACTCATTTTATCGGAATCAAGTACCACGGCATAAAATATGTCAAACATTTTCTAGGACCGGTATGGTGGCTGATTCCGATTATTTTGCCAATCGAACTCATTGGACACCTTGCCAGAATTTTATCCCTTTCTTTCCGGCTTTTCGGCAATATTACCGGTCATGAGCTGGTGCTGGCCATCCTGTTCATGCTGGCCGGCGCCTTTTTTGCGCCATTGCCCATTATGGCGATGGGTATATTTGTGGCCTTGGTCCAAGCCTTTGTCTTCTTTTTGCTGTCGATCATGTATTTTGCCGGAGCCATGGAAGAGGCGCATTAAAATTAGTTAAAAAGTTGATTAGTTGATTGGTTGAATCGTAGATTTGGCAACCTTCCGAAATATATTACCAATCAACTATTCAACTAATAAACGATTCAACCAAGCGTTAGCTTACAATGGGTGACTGGAAGAAGCCCAATAACATATCAACTAAAGGAGGTAGACTAGAGTATGGAAACAAAAGCATTAGAGTTTTTTATCGCGTGTGTGACGGCGGCCGGTTTCGGAATTGCGATTGCAGCATTTGGCTGTGGCATTGCCCAGGGTATCGGGCTGCGCGCGGCTGTTGAAGGTATCGCCAGAAACCCCGAATCGTCAGGTAAGGTCACCGTTACCATGTTGATCGGTCTTGCTCTGATCGAGTCGCTGTGTATTTATGCCCTCGTCGTTGCTTTGATCCTTATCTTTGCGCATCCCCAGGCAGCCTCGATTGCAGCCCTGTTTGCACATTAAAAAAAGAAGATGCGCCAGTTCATCTAAAGGCAGTGTTCGCCAGGCGGACGCTGCCTTTTTTTATGGTTTGCGATCCAACGTCAGCAATGCTAATAATGCAGTTATTCTGCTGGGCTTTAATGCGGCCGTAGCGCCATCATTTCGGTTTCGGTTATTAATGCCTACCCCAAACCCTTTTGTTCCAGGATTTTGAAATGATCGAATTCTGAAAGCATTCCCTTTCAACCCTTAAGTATTTTTGCCAGAAATTGACCGGTATAGGAGTTGCTGATTTTTGTGATTTCTTCGGGCGTTCCGCATCCGATAATATAGCCTCCTTCATCGCCACCTTCCGGCCCCAAATCGATAATATGATCTGCTGTTTTAATCACATCCAAGTTGTGTTCGATGACAATAACGGTATTGCCGGCATTTACCAGCTGATTGAGTACCCCCAGCAGCTTACCAATGTCATCGGCATGCAGTCCGGTGGTTGGCTCATCAAGGATGTAAACGGTTTTGCCGGTGCCTTTTTTGCTGAGCTCTCTTGAAAGTTTTACGCGCTGGGCTTCCCCGCCGGACAGTGTGGTGGCCGCCTGACCAATCTGGATATACCCCAGGCCCACTTCCTTCAGAGTTTCTAATTTAGATTTGATTTTTGTTATCCGCGCGAAAAAACTAAACGATTGGTTAACGGTCATCTCAAGAACTTCTTTTATGTTTTTGCCCTTGTATCGAATTTCCAGTGTTTCACGATTATACCGCTTTCCGTGACACACATCACAGGCGACGTACACATCGGGCAAAAAGTGCATTTCAATTTTAATGATGCCGTCTCCCTGGCAAGCTTCGCATCGGCCCCCTTTGACATTAAAACTGAAACGGCCCGGTTTGTAACCCCGCATGCGGGCTTCTGGTGTTCTCGAAAAAAGCTCTCTGATATATGAAAATAAGCCGGTGTACGTTCCCGGATTGGACCGTGGTGTTCTCCCGATGGGTGATTGGTCGATATTGACGACTTTGTCGATATGCTCCAGTCCTCGCAGATCGCGGTGGCTGCCTGCTGTGATTCTGGCATGGCGAAGTCGTTGAACCAGGGCAGGGTATAGGGTTTCCAGGACCAAGGTGGATTTACCGGAACCGGACACACCCGTTACACAGGTAAAGCATCCCAGAGGAAAGGATGCGTCAATATCTTTCAGATTATTCTGGGCGGCGCCTTCCATCACAATTTGCTGTTCGTTGTTATGGCGCCGGGTGGTGGGGACTTGGATCGCTTTGCGCCCGGACAGGTATTGGCCGGTCAGAGAGGTTTTATGCGTCAACAGTTGGTCGGGGGGGCCGGCGAAAACCACCTCACCGCCATTGACACCCGCAGCAGGACCCATGTCAACGACATAATCAGCGGCACGGATGGTTTCTTCATCATGTTCAACCACCAGGACCGTGTTGCCCAGGTCGCGCATTTTTCGAAGTGTTGCCAGCAGCTGCTGATTATCCTTCTGGTGCAGACCGATGCTGGGCTCGTCCAGCACGTAAAGAACACCTGTTAACTTCGATCCGATTTGAGTTGCCAGACGAATTCGTTGGCTCTCTCCGCCGGACAGCGATTGGGCCGATCGGTCAAGGGTCAGGTATGAGAGACCGACACTCTGCAAAAAGCCCAGTCTCTCAACGATTTCTTTCAAAATACGGCGTGCAATAATTTCTTTTTTACCGTTCAGGCGCAGGTCCAGAAAAAAATTGCGGGATTTGGCCACCGATAGGGTGGTTATTTCATATATATTTAGGTCGCCGATCCTGACCGACCGACTGGATAGGTTCAATTTTGCGCCGCTGCATTCCGAGCAGGTTTTAAAATTCATATATTGTTTAATTTCTTCCCGGATATAATTGGAATCCGTTTCCCGATAGCGGCGCTTTAAATTGGGGATGACACCTTCAAAAGGTTTCTGATAGGTATAACGGCGGTTGCTGCGCTCAAAATAGAAGTTGATCGGGTCATTGCCAGAACCGTAGAGGATCGTGTGTTGAAAATCTTCCGGCAATTCCTTAAATGGCGTATAAATATCGGTGCCATAGGTTTTGGTCAAAGCATCCAGGAATTCGATAAAATGCATGCTGTTCCGTTTGGCCCAGACGCTGACGGCTCCCTCCCGCAGGGAGAGCTCTGGATTAGGGATGATCAGCTCGGGATCCAAATCGGTGGTCCAGCCCAAACCGTCGCAGGCCGGACATGCGCCCTGGGGGGAGTTAAAGGAAAAACTGGCCGGGGTGAACTCGGGATAACTGATCCCGCACGTTAGGCAGGCGGATTTCTCACTGAATAGGATGGTTTCCTTCCCCGGTATATCCACCGCTACCAGCCCCCCCGATTGAGCCAACGCCAGCTCTAAAGAGTCGGCCAGGCGCTTGCGAACACCGTCTTTGACGATCAGACGGTCGACGACGACATCAATGTCGTGTTTTTTGGTTTTACCCAACTCGGAGATCTCTTCGATGTCCAAAATTTCGCCGTCGATACGGACACGTGCAAACCCTTCTTTTTTCAATCGTTTGAAAAGCTTTTGATGGCCACCTTTCTGACCGGTGACCAGGGGAGCCAGAATAATTGCCCGGGAACCCTCGGTCAGTGACATGACGCGATCCACTATCTGGTCAATTGTCTGGGAGGAGATGGGGCGTCCGCAGCTATAACAGTGGGGGGTACCCACCCTCGCGAAAAGCAGCCGCAGGTAGTCATAAATTTCCGTAACCGTACCGACCGTCGATCGCGGGTTGTGGCTGGCCGTTTTTTGTTCAATCGCAATGGCCGGCGAGAGGCCTTCGATGAGATCGACATCGGGCTTGTCCATGCGCTCTAAAAACTGCCGGGCGTATGTTGAGAGGGATTCGACATACCTGCGTTGACCCTCGGCATAAAGGGTGTCAAAGGCAAGGGTCGATTTCCCGGATCCGGATAAACCGGTGATAACCAATAGTTTATTGCGCGGCAGTTCGACATCAATATTTTTCAGGTTATGCTGCCGGGCTCCCTGTATAATAATTTTTTCAGAAAACATGTTTCACATTTCTCGTTAAAAATTCTTCCTTCTTACCTGTTTCAAAAAAATATATCAAATAAAATTCCGCTAACCGCCTGTAGCGATTGCAGTTTGTTAAACTAAAAAGTTATGAACAATATTTTTTTAATCTTTTTTAAAAATTAAAGATATTGGAAGATAATAGGAGATTTCGTAAGAAGTACCGAATGTCAATAACTAGCGTCAATTGGTGGATATGCTTAAAATGCTTAAAAAAAATTCTTTATATAAAAAGTTCATGATTAAGGATGGTTGTCGCGAAACATTAATTATATTTAATAAAAACAGTTAGATATAAATTGTTCAAAACTGCATTATAGCTTACTCCAGAATCCTGTTTTCCGGGTTTGACACTTATCGGTTGATGCCATAAACAGGCACAGGCTTTCTTCAGGTGAGTGAATAATCAAACGTAAACCTTTCCTGCCGTTTAACATCAGCAGTTAAAACCAGTTGGTAACCTCATTAAACTTTAATTTTATCGTTTAGTTGTTTAAATGATTTAGAACGTTAGACCCTATGGAAGCAGTCTGGAAAAAAGTAAAATCTGCGATCAAACAGCGCATTCCAGATCACAGTTTTAAAATGTGGCTCGAACCGTTGAATGTTAGCCAGGCCGACAAAAGCAACTGGGTTGTCTATTGCCCGAATTTCTTTTCTAAGAAACGGGTACAAGGCCTTTACGGAGAGATGATTAAAAACGCCATCCAGCATTCCACGGGTCGGGATTGCGAGCTGAAGTTTGAAATATCCAGCAAGGCCGGCACGACGAATAATACGAATGGTGGCAATTCTCAGAGGCAGTTACCGACCGAAAACGCTCGTCCCAGCAGCGGGCACTTTTTAAGGAGAGATTTTACCTTTGACCGGTTTGTTGTCGGTGACAACAATGATTTTGCCTATTCAGCATCTTTGGCACTGGCCTCTCGCAAGGAGACCCAGCAGAATGCTTTGTTTCTGCTTTCCAAGACCGGTATGGGAAAAAGCCATCTGTCCCAGGCCATTGGCAATCATGTCCTGTCAATTTATCCCAAGGAGCGGGTCTATTATACTACAGCTGAGAATTTCAGCAACGAAATGGTGCAGGCCTACCGGCATGACGACATCAACAAGTTCAAAAGTAAATACCGCAACCAGTGTGATGTCTTACTTCTGGAAGATGTTCATTACCTCAGCGGGAAAGAGCGGACCCAGATAGAACTTGCACTGGCCCTCGACACGCTTTTCGAATCCGGCAAACGTATCCTTTTTTCCAGCTGCTATCTGCCGGCCGATATCCCCAAGCTCAGTGACGAATTAAGATCGCGTTTATCCTACGGGCTAATTTCATCTATTGACCCGCCAAATTTCCGGACCAGAGTGCGGATCCTGCAAAAAAAGCTGGGGATCAACGGCTACCGGATGCCTGAAGATGTGATTCATTATCTTGCCGAAGAGTTGACCGACGATGTTAGACAACTTGAAAGCGGGATGAACGGAGTCGCCGCCAAGTCGTCGCTGCTGGGAATTCCAATTGATCTCAGCCTGGCTGCAGGCGTCGTAAAAAATATTGCTAGCCAGCGCAAACGCATCACCATCGATGTTATTAAAAAACTTGTTTGCAAATACTATAATGTCTCCCTTGAGGATGTTATGTCACGCTCGCGCAAACAAAATTTCGTGCGGCCCAGGCAAATCGCGATCTACCTGTCACGTCATTATACGGATGCGCCCTTGCAAAGTATCGGGAAATCATTCAACCGCTATCATGCTACCGCGCTGCATTCCATAAATTGCATTGAGCGCGGTATAAAGCAAAACAGCTCCATTCGCAAACAGGTCGGATTTTTCCGCACAAAGCTGGAATCCGGCAAGTTTTAGGATTGTCGAATGTCGATTGACGAATGAAGACTAATTGAATTCTATCCGCTCAAGGTCTCCCCTCGAGAGCCTCCCTTTGATAGCAGCAAGTTCGAACAACCGAGTCCAAAGATCTATTCTAAACGATTAATGGTGGAGCCAAGCGACCTCCACCATTGGACATTCGTCATTCGTCATTCGACATTCCATTAATTTCCAACAGCCCAACCATCTCCTGATGTATATGCCCGTTGGTGGCGAGAATTTCTATTTGGTCGACGGCGTAGGGTTGATGGGAAAAAGTTGTTACCCGTCCGCCGGCCTCTGTTGCAATCAGGGCACCGGCAGCTGTGTCCCAGGGTTTTAAATTTTGCTCCCAGAATCCTTCGAAGCGGCCACAGGCTACATAGCAAAGATCGAGGGCGGCGGAGCCCAATCTTCGGATACCCTGCGCGGCTTTGAGGCAGTTGCCGAACCTGGTGATCACCGGATCAAAAATCGCATTGACACTATAAGGAAAGCCGGTGACCACCAGGCTTTCTGAGACACTGGCAATCGAGGAGACTTGAATCGGCAGGCCATTGAGTTGCGCACCCTCTCCGCTGACCGCTGAAAAGAGTTCTCCGGTCAAAGGATTTAAAACAACTCCCAGGACGACGGCACCCTTAAAGGATAGGGCTATCGATATGCAGAAAATCGGGACTTGATGGGCAAAATTCACCGTGCCGTCCAGCGGATCAATGATCCACCGGTATTCGGACGACCCCGTTGTCAATCCGCATTCTTCACTCAAAATCCCATGCTTGGGAAAGTTGTTGCGGATAACGGCGATAATTGCTTTTTCGGATTCGGTGTCGGCCTCCGTTACGATTTCCTGAGCCGCCTTTTTTCGGATCTGCGATATGTTGCCAAATCGCGATTGCAGTATGCGGGCACCCTTTTCGGCGGCGGCCACAGCCAGTTGTTTTTGGGGTTCGAAATCCATAGGGGATAACCTTTCGATGAAATGACAAATGACGAAGGGCGAATGTCGAATTAAGGATGTCGCTACGCTCCTGCATAAAAAAATAAAATAGATAGAATTCCATAATTCGTCATCAGTCCTTCGACATTCGACCTTCCAAAAGCGTTTCCATTTTTTCTATCAGAGGCACCAGGGTTGATTTGGATTTGGCGGATACCGCCGTACCCTTCAACTGTCGCCCCAATCGTATGCAGGTTTGCGAATCAACCCGATCGAATTTGTTCAATACTCTCATGGTGGCCGTGTTTTGCAGGTTAAGGTCAGCCAGAATTTTTTCTACTGATTTGATTTGTTCTTCAAAACGCGGATTACTGATGTCGATGATGTGCAGCAAAAGATCGGCGCTTTCGAGTTCCTCCAGGGTCGCCCGAAAGGCCGCCATGAGGTCTTTGGGCAAATCCCTGATAAAACCAACGGTGTCGGTAATAATGACTTCAAAATCTCTGGGGAATCGTAACCGCCGACTGGAGGGGTCCAGGGTGGCGAAAAGTCGGCTTTCGGCCGCCACGTTACTTTTCGTAAGGGTGTTGAGCAGGGTGGATTTGCCCGCGTTGGTATATCCGATGATGGATATGACCGGCAGCGCTTTTTTGCGGCGCTGCGCCTTTTGTTGGCTTCTTTGCTGCCTGACCGCCAGTAAGGCGTTCTCCAGGCGCGCGATACGCTCCCGGGCCCTGCGCCGATTAATTTCCAACTTGGTTTCACCGGGTCCGCGTCCGCCGATACCACCGGTTAAACGCGACATAGCGGTGTTTTTGACCACCAGTCGTGGCAGCAAATACTTCAGTTGAGCCAACTCCACCTGCAGTTTGCCTTCCCGAGTGCGGGCCCGTTGAGCAAAAATATCCAGAATCAACTGGGTGCGATCGATGATCTTAAAGTCTATTTGATCGGTAATTGATCTTATCTGGGACGGGTTCAGCTCTTGGTCGAAAATGATCATGGTCGCGGCTTCCTGTAAAGCCTGTATGGCCAGATCCTGGAGTTTCCCGGGCCCGATCAGCAACCTTGAATCCGTTTTGCTTCTTTGCTGCATGACGGATCCAACAACATCGATACCGCCGGATAGGGCTAATTCCCGGAGTTCGGCCATTGATTCTTCGGCCCGCTCCCTGGTTTCAGATGACACGCTGACCAGCAGGGCCCTTTCAACTCCTGAGCCGGCCTGATGCCCCCTGCGGACACGCGCAAGTTCGTCCTCGAGGGCCTGTATAAGCGCAAGACAGTCGATGTCGAGGTTTGCCGGATTCAAAGGCGGTAATATTTGATAGGGCTTTTGACCCGCATTTTTGGGCATAATATGGGCAAGATGAACTTTTTGCGGCAATCCGTCATGATTGCTCAAAATCACGGCCATCAGGTCCAGCCTCAACAAGGCCAGGTCGGTGAGATCATCTGCTGTCAGTGCTTCATGGTTTAAATGGGTATGGATACACCGCAGCCCCTTTAAGCGGCCCGGCGCAGCGTGGTATTCGCCCGTGTTGGGGATGACGATTTTTTTGCTGTCGCCTACAATTACGAAGACAATTTTACTGCGGCGGTTTACCAGAATACCGATTTGCCGGCGTAATTCCCGCGATATTCTGCAAAGGTCGCGTGTTAATTCGTAGGTAAGCAAAAATTCTGGCGGGATGCGACGGCGATATAGATTTTCCAGCCGTTTAATCTGATTCGCCTTTAGTCCGCTGGTATTTCCGTAAAGTTTTTTCAAGAAAGTTTGTTTTACCAGGCGAGTGTAACCGTTTTTTTTAAAAGTTCTAAATTGGGTGAGCTTAAAAAGGCCTAAAGTGCACTAAAATGCCTAAAGTGCCTAAAATTGTGGTGTCGCTGCGCCCCGTCATTTTTATAGCAGCCGCTGTTCGGCAAATGGGAAGCCAAAAATCAGGAGTGCTAATTAGCCGCCTGCTGCAACTTCCTCAGACGCCAAATTTTCAAACCTTGTAAAGGAATTTAGAAAAGTTAAATATACATCACCGGTGGGGCCGTTGCGCTGCTTGGACAGCAGAATTTCAGCCGTCCCCCGGCGGGGGTTATCTTCTTCTTTGTTGTATACTTCATCTCTGTATATAAAGGCCACAACATCCGCATCCTGTTCCAGAGCCCCTGATTCCCTCAAATCGGAAAGCCGGGGTCTTTTATCAGTGCGCTGTTCCAACATCCGGTTAAGCTGTGACAGGGCCAGAACCGGGAGTTCGAGTTCCTTGGCCAGAGCTTTCAGAGACCTGGAGATCTCGGAAATTTCAAGATCCCTTCGTTCGGCACTTGCACGTCCCTGCATAAGCTGCAGATAATCGATGACAATTAGGCCGATATTTTTATCCATTTTGAGCCGTCGGGCTTTGGCACGTATTTCCATGGCCGTCAGGCTGGGAGAGTCGTCGATATAGATGGGGGTTTCAGAAAGAATACCGGCGGCGTCGGTAAGCCGATGCCAATCCTCCATGCTGAAAAAGCCGCCCCTTAAGCGTGATGAGTCGATGCGTGCTTCCGAGCAAAGCATCCGCAGCGACAGTTGCTCTTTTGACATTTCCAGTGAGAATATGGCCACCGGTATGTTGGCATCCACGGCCGCATTGCGGGCGATGTTAAGTGCCAGAGCGGTTTTGCCCATGCTGGGTCGCGCCGCCAGTATGATTAGATCGGAGTTTTGAAGACCCGAGGTCAGATTGTCCAGATGGCTGAATCCTGTCGGGACTCCGGTTACGAGGCTGCGATTTCCCTGATTTTCTTCCAGGGTTTCGATGTTTCCGAGAATGAGCTTGCTAATGGGGTAAAAAGCCTGCTGGGATTTTTTTTCTGAAATCTCGAAAACGGCTGATTCGGCAAAGTCGATGATATCATCGGCATTGCCCCGTTCTTCGAAACAGCGTTTGACGATGGCATTGGCCTTTTCAATCAACCGCCTTAAGGATGCTTTGTCATGGACAATTTTAGCATAATGCTGAGCATTGACTGCCGAAGGAACCGTGTCGACCAGACGCGCGAGGTAACTGGCACTTCCGATTTCCTCCAGCTGTCCCTTTTCTTTCAGTTTGTTGGCCAGTGTGACAAGATCTATCGGTTCAGTTATGTCAAACAGGTCGGTAATGGCGGCATAGATTTTCTGGTGGGCGGTGCGGTAAAAATCTTCCGGCGCCAGGATCTCGATAACATCCAATAGGGTATTGTTATCGATGAGGATGGCACTGATGATGGATTCCTCCGCTTCGATGTTTTGAGGCGGAAGGCGATACGGTGCCGGATCATTCGGCTTTAGCGCCTGGCGTTCGGCCATTTGTTATCTTGTAACCATTTTGGTGTTTTCAAAAATCAAAGAAAATCTTTCAATCGTCATTCTTCAATTTTCATCATTCGGGTACAATTTCAACTGTTATTTCCGGCTCCACTTCTTTATAGACCCGAATAGGGATTTTGAAACTGCCGATTTCTTTAATGGGTTCTTTCAGAAGAACCATTCTTTTTTCAACCACAATCTGCTGGCCGGCCAGCGCATTAATGACATCCCTGGTGGTTACCGATCCGTAAAGGCGGTCTTCATCACTGACCTTGGCTGATATCTGACACACGACACCTTCCAGTTTCTGGGCCATTTCTTCAGCCAGTTTGCGCTCTTTAGCAATCTGAATCTCAAATTTGGCCTTTTCGTGCTCCATTTTGCGTCTATTTTGCGGTGTTGCCAAAACAGCCTTGTCCTGGGGCAGTAAATAGTTGCGCGCATAACCGTTGGCTACGATAACCTCGCTACCGATAATACCGAGGGAGTTGATGGTCTCTTTTAAAATAACTTTCATTCTTAAAACCTCCGCCTTTTAATTGACTATTTTCAATTGATCCGCCCCAGGAGGAACTATTTAAGGATTTTTTCCTTCTTATTTTTTAAATAGCGGAGCGTAGCGACTTCCACCATTTGTTCCGCCAAGGCGGATCATTCGTCAATATTCAAATTTATGTTTATCAATGCTCCCAGATTTGAGCGAACCACAAAACTGATCGTCAGGCAATTACTTCTGTAACACATCAGCCTGCCTGTTTGCCCAATCTTCGAAAATTTATCCACAAATCAAAAAAACCAAGCCCGATGACGGCTATCAATATCAATTGCTGCAGGGCAATCAGCGTGTACAGAAAAATTCGTACAAACCGGGGAAACCGCTTTTTGTCAAAATAAAACGCTACAATGGCGATGCCCTGGAAAAAATATACAGTCAATAAAATAAGCAGGCCATTTAATCCAATGACCTTAATCGCCGTATGCGGCACAAACAATGACAGACCACAGCCTATGACGCCCCATACCAGATAATCAGGGGCCTTCCACAGGTTCAAAGGTCCAAAGTCCGGATAATAAAGCGACCTGCTTTTCAGCACTGGTTTAGCAAGCAGAATGCTGATCCAGGCCACAAACAGGGTTGAGGCCGAGACCAGTGCGGGTATAATGGTCACTAAAACTTGCTGAATTTTGTCCAGCGACTGGGAAATCAGCTGAACATTTTCTGGCGACATTCCCATGCCTTGGTACAACACCAAGGTAAGTTCCAGATTTTTCGCAACATAGTCCGAAACGATGGCGAAAACACCTTCCCCGGTCAGCAGGCTCGACATTATCAGGCTGATCAATCCCGACAGAACGACACTGCCGGATGCAATAAGTGTTGTTTGTTCGATCGAGACATTTAACTCGAACAGCTCACCCAGCATAAACCCGATCAGCAAAAGCCCGGCGAAAAATATGACATCGATGGATATGCCGCCGATCACGGCCACCATGATCAGGCTGGCGATCACAGCAATGATCAACCCGTTTATTCTTCCCAACTTTAAACGATAAAAGAGAATCGGCAGGGGAATAAACAGTGCAGCCACAAACCCGATAATCGGAATGAATACCGAAATGAGAAATATCAGGCTTGTGATTAAGACACCAGTGACTAGATCCTTTAGCATTTCTCTTGATGTGCCGGTAAGAGTTTGCAGGAAATCCCCGGAACGGCCGAAAGTCGTATCCGCTAGTTTACCGAAGGTCGACGGATCCGACAAATGGCAAAAAGGCAATCGTTCGGGCCTGCTTGATGGCGCGCGTGAGGGTGCGCTGATGCTTGGCGCAACATCCAGACAATCGTCGGGGAATGATTTTGCCGCGTTCGGTGATAAAATATCTCAATGATTTAGGGTCTTTGTAACTAATTACAAGACTTGAATCCGCACAGAACCGGCAAACTTTCCGGCGATGGTATATTCTTCTTTTCCTTCTGGGCTTTTGGTCTCCTCTATTGCCTCTGGGGCTTCTTGACGGTGCGGCCATGATTTATGCCTCCTCTGGATTTTTCAAAAGGGTCGTGTCCGCTGCAGAATCATTCTCATCAGAAGTGGGCGCAACGTCTGCCTGGGTCTTTTCTTCAACCGGCGCTGTATCTTCAACCGACATAGCTTCTTCTACCAGCGCTGTATCTTCTACCGGCGCTGCATCGGCAACCGGCGCTGCAGCGGCAACAGGCGTTGCATCGGCAACAGGCGCTGCATCGGCAACAGGCGCCGTTTCCACCTCCCGGGACACTTCTTCTTCCGATTCTTTTTCTATTTCAGCTTTGCTTGCGGCTTCAGCCTGCTCGGCTTTGATTTTTTCAAGGTCGATGGCGTCGTCCAGCAAAACGGTCATATACTTGAGTGCCCGATCGTCGATCCGGAAGAAACGCTCGATTTCATTTACAAGTGGTGACAGGCCGCAGAAATCAAAGCGCACGTAATAACCGCGTGCCCTTTTTTTGATATCGTAGGCCAGCTTCCTTTCACCCCAGTCATCCGTGAACACCAGAAATCCGTCCATCTGGCTGATCAGTTCTTCGACTCTTTGAATGACTTGATCCCGTTGGTCTTGGGACAAGTCAGGATCCATAATTACAAATGTTTCGTACCTTCGCATTTATCCTCCTTCCGGTTAATAAAGCCCTGGCGCTGCCCAGAGCAAGGATTGGATTTTTTTATAACGATATTTGTTAAAATTTGTTTTAATAACATTAACAAAAATCAGCTGTCAAGGTGATTCTTGTAATACCTTTGGCAACGCCCAAGAAAATCCAAAATCAGTTGAGTTAGAAAGTTTTAAAAAGCATTAAAACCCGTTAATTGGAATTTTTTTTCATTTTGGTTAGCTATCGATTAAAACAACGTGACCCTGCTAGGATACTTTTCATAGATCGGCCCAAAAAAAAAGGGCAGCTTTCAATATACAAGCTAACCCTGCTAAATCTTTTCCGATCGTAATGATTAAATACGGTGTCAAGTGCTAATTTGGGAAGCTGATCATCATAATCTTTAAGACACCCCATGTTGAATGTCAAGGGGTAATATCGCTGTTGCAAACTTCTGAGCCGGTTTTAAAGGGGGATGGACCGTGAAGGCATTGAACCTTCAACTTGCTGGTTCAGCGGATGGTAACTCTGAGTTTCCTAAACTCCTATTAAAAATTTTAACCACCGAATCTTTGTCTGCAGGCTTGGCAAATGGAAACCCTTGAACCATGTCGAAATTTAGGCTTTTTACCTTGTTAAGATGCCTCTCAGTTTCCACACCCGCGGCAACCACTTTCAATCCCAGCTTTTTAGCAAGCGCTACCAAGGTTTTGACGATTTCGTAACATTCTTTATCGACCGCCAACTTCTGAATAAAAGATCGGCTAATTTTCAAATCATCTAAAGGAAACAGCTGCAAGGATGAAAAAGATGAAGAACTGGTGCCGAAATCATCAATGGCCAGCTTGATTCCGATTTTTTTTAGGGCCTTCAATATCTTTATGGATGTTTTGGCATCCTTCATCAACACACTTTCGGTGAGTTCAAACTTCAGGCTTCGGGGATCGAGACGGTTTTCATGAATTATACCCTTTACGAGGTCAGCAAATCCCGGCTGGCAGAATTGACTGCCGGAGATGTTGACATTGAGAGTTATTTCTTCGAAACCCGGTAAAGTGCGCTGCCATTCTTTAATTTGGCGACAGCCCTCACTGAGAACCCAGTTCCCAATCTGGTTGATCAGACCGGTTTCTTCGGCTTTCGGGATAAACTTTTCCGGATATATGATTCCGTGCTCAGGATGATTCCAACGGATCAGGCCCTCTAACCCTGCTATCCGCCGGTCATCCATCCGAATAATCGGTTGGTAATGAAGAATGAATTCCTGTTTCGGAATTCCCAGTCGCAAATCATTTTCTAATTGCAGTGACTCAACCGCTTGTTCCAGCATTTTCGTATCAAACACTTTAACCAGCCCGCGGCCCTGCTCCTTGCAGCGCGCTAGAGCCATTTCAGCATCCCGCAGGACTTCATCCGGCGATTCATAGAAAGCCGTCTTCATTACTATCCCAATGCTGACGCTAACAGGCACTCTATTGCCATCTATTTCAAACGCCTGCGCAGCGGCTGTTCGACAGCATTCGGCAATCTCGACCACTTTTTCATATCCTTCGAAACCTTCTATCAAAACGGCGAACACATCGCCATTCATACGTGCAATGGTATCTGTTGGTCGAATACAAGTATTGAAACGATGGGATAATTCGGATAAAACCCTGTCGCCGATAATCAGACCATAGGTATCGTT
>JBATKU010000627.1:0-1899 GCA_049669725.1 Desulfobacterales bacterium | reverse complement strand
TAATGCATTTGTTCCAGCATTTCATCATCAAAGATTAGTTCGTATTTGGGTAGGGCAATTTTCTTGCCTGCGAGTCTTTTTGCCTCGGTGGTGTAATTCATCTTTTTCGACAGCTGAAATATAGCTTCATAAAACATGCAAAAATTCCCTCATAAAAAATTAAGGGCACTCTCCCATATTTTAGGGAATGCCCTTTTTTTTTAATTAAAATTGTCAGCTAAACCACAGTGACATTTGTTGCAGAAGGACCTTTTGGACCCTGCTCTATATCAAAGGTTACTCGATTGCCTTCATCAAGAGTCTTGAAACCGGCTGCATTGATTCCTGAATGATGAACAAATACATCCGGACCATCTTCTTGCTCAATGAAGCCATAGCCTTTGCTGCCATTAAACCATTTTACTGTTCCATTAGCCATAGTGACGCCCTCCTTTCAAAAAATTCTCAAAGTTCCAAACTGCAGGTCGCCACTTTGACACATGGATGTTT
Source organism: Desulfobacterales bacterium (assembly GCA_049669725.1). Lineage (GTDB taxonomy): Bacteria > Desulfobacterota > Desulfobacteria > Desulfobacterales > JAFDCJ01 > JAFDCJ01. The sequence goes on along the minus strand of JBATKU010000627.1, from coordinate 1,410 downwards.
CCTTCAGAACGAAACTGGCCCGCCAATTAAGGACGGGTCTTTATTGATTGTTTAGATCAATTCTGTCCGGTTAGAAAAAAGCAAGCTGTAACTGCTTGTTTATTATGGTTTTGTTTGAGTCCTTTGGCGGCGGTTCAAATAACTCTTCTAAAGGACACGTTCTAAAAAGGTTGAGTTGTACTACTCTTATAAGGTTTTGCAGACTGGCAGAGACTTTCGACATAAATTTGAACATACACAGGAGTAGATAAGCGATCAAGGCCACGTAAATCTGCGTCATTACGGCATTTCGAGAGTTTCCAATGAATGCTTTGATACGTAAGTTTTGCTTGATCCAACGGAAAAAGATCTCTATTTGCCAGCGCTCTTTGTAAATATCAGCAATTGTCTTGGCCGATAGTTTGAAGTTGTTGGTAAGAAACACATAGTGTATTTTGGTCTCCGGGTCCCGGTAACCGATCCTTCTCAAGGGTTGTGGGCATAAAAGCCCTTTGGTACCGGTGAGAACAATGGTTTGATCAGAGGACAGGCCCTGGTTTTTATTTATCCGACGCCGTTCGGTGACTCTGTATACAGCATTTGTTTTCTGCCGAGTCACGAAAAATATGCCGTTTTGTTGGAGGTTGTTAAACCACTGATAGTCTGTATACGCACGATCCTCAACAACGATAGACCCTTTAGAAAGATTGAGCGATTTGAGTACCTTGGTTTCATGGGTTTTTCCATCGGTAATGGATACGAATGCCGGCAGGTAGCCTGAATGATCTAGTAAAGTATGGATTCTTACAGCTGATTTGATTCTGCGAAATGAAGCCCAGGGAAAAGCACCAAGGGAAAGGTCTATGGTTGACGCATCCAGACTGTACAGCTTGTTTTTGAATTTGAACTTATGCTTGGGGGATATGAGGCGGCAACGCTGGTATACTCTTTCAAAAAGTGCCTCGTAAAATGATGCTGGCCTGCTGTTATTAGCATCGGCAAAGGTGGAGCGGGATACAGGCCGCGCACCTATATGGTACAGATTCTTAAGCCTTGAATTCATCGACTGAATACCGTCTCGAAGGCTTTTTCGGCCAGTCAGTTGCATAAACATCAAATGTACGAATTGATTCCAACGGCTGAATTTTCGAGATTTACGACCGGTGCCGTGCTGGTTTTTAAGGGCCGAAAATTGATGTCTTGGAATAAAATTTAGCATAGAATGAAAAAGTGTGTTACGATGAGCCATGGCTTGAATCTCCTTTTGATAATAATGCGTTAGCGACAAAAGCATTATAGCAAATTGTGAGGTTCAAGCCTACTCTTTTTACTACCCTAACCGGACACTATTGAGTATAAGTATATTTCTAATCATGGTTAGATCTCCTTTTAAATATTTTTATAGTTTATTTTGATTAAATTATCATATAC
>JBATKU010000626.1:0-28168 GCA_049669725.1 Desulfobacterales bacterium | reverse complement strand
CCTCATCCGTTATGTGCACCCAGACAGGATTTTCCGATTTCCCGGTGAAGAAAACGGCGTCGTAACCGGTCCGCTTGATCTCCCGCGAGAGGTAACCCCCGCCATTGGCATCGCCCCATCCACCGGTAAGCGGGGATTTACCCACGGCCATGAACCGCCCGGTGAATGGGAGGCCGGTACCGGTTAAGAGCCCGGAACAAAGGCCAAGGTGGCTCTCAGGAGACAGGGGATCGATTCCCGGGGCCTGCCGCTCGGAAATGACAGCAGCTCCAAGGCCATACCCGGTCAAATACTTTCTGTAGAATGCATCGTCCAATTCCACGGTTTCAGTACTCTGAGAACTCAAGTCCACCACCAGGTATTTTCCCATGTATCCGCCGGTCATGATTTCTCCTTTTATGCTTGTATCATGTGGTTTGTTTGGAATTCGGCACGTTAACCGCCGGCCAGCGGTTTCATGCAAAAAACAGTGTCTCCGTCTTTCAATTTTACGCGCGGTCCGGTCTTGGCCCCATTGACAAAATATACCGTGTCGACGTTTACCTTAACGCCCGCCGTCTTCAACGCTTTGGCCAGCCTGATGCCCTCAGGCGCAGCCAGGTCCAGTCCTTTATCGGGATCGTATTCGGAGAAGCCGCTGTCCAGATCAATACCGCCAAATAATTTGACGGTGACGCCGATCGTCTGTTTGGCCATTTTTCTTCGCTGTCCGTTGTCCAATCTAAACTCGAACAATGCGGTAAGAACCGCTATTTCCTTGTTTAAAGCCTCCTGAACCACCATTTTGCCACTTGTTGAGGCATTGAGCTTGACCGCATGGCTTGTGCCTCATTCTTAGAAGGCCATTTTACACCAAATTGTCTGAAAAACGAACGTTCTCCCAATTTTCGTGAATTATCATGTTTCTACCACGATCAGGAAATTAGAGAACTTTCAAAATAGTTATAGCATTGATTATCAAACATACAAACGGAAATCTTAACGAAGGAACGTTCTATAATTGCCATAGGTTTGATCAAACTGACAGAATTGTAATTGTAAAGACTTTATGATTAAATCCACAATTCTTATTTTTCTTAAGCGATCTCTATATATTGTGTATACGAGATGCATAGGCATAGTTTACATTCCGTGCCTAAACTGAATCTTTGAAGGTCCTCGAAAAAATTAGGATTAGCGAATGGAAGGTGCAATTTATTTGGTACCTGGCTATGCCGGCGTCTCATTTGCAATTTTTTGCCGATGGCTATTACTTATTCCACGAGAACATCATAGCCCCCAAGACTAAAAATGCCAGCGTCATCAGCGTCAGTATGGCTATTTCAACACTGACCTCCATTAATCCGGCACCGTCGTGCATGATTTTACGAGCGGCCGTGAGAATGTGGGTGAGGGGAAATATCCGCGATGCTGCCTTGACCCATTGCGGCGCACCTTCCAGGGAAAACCAGACCTCAGATAAAAACATCATGGGCCAGGAAATGAAATTTAAGATGCCGGTGGTAAATTCTTCACTAGTGCCCCTGGAGGCCAGAACCAGGCCCAGGGCCGTCAGGCTCGTGCTGCCTAAAAAGAAGATCAAAATAAGATTCAAATACGACCCCAGCACTGTAAAGGAGAAGATAAAATCACATCCCAGCCACACCACCACCAGGGTGAACATCAGCAGAAATATCCGCGACAGGGCCTGGGCGGATAAATATTCGAACGCGCTCAAAGGTGTGACCTTTAACCGCTTCAGGACCCCGTTTTTTCGGCACCGCACCACTACATACCCCACCCCCCAGAGTGCGCTGAACATCATGTTCATTGCCAGAATACCCGGAAACAACCAATCCAGGTAACGAATGGCGGTGCCCTGTATCTCTTTTTTTTGCGCCCCGCTTGAAAAATCCGTTGGCATCAGGCTGGATTTGAACATCTGTTCGAGAACGTAGCCCTTGGGGGAGGCATCACTGACGTAATATTCGTAAGGCGGATTACCCAGTTTCAGTAAAAAATCTATTTTGTGGTGTTTAAGCTTGTCCAGCCCCTTGGCTTTGGTTTGAATCCCGATAAACTTGATGTACCGCATCTTACGAAATCCATCCGGGATCGGAGAATCCGCCGGAGTCACCGTAACCGTTTCATGGGGAAACAGGCCGACGTTGTATTCCGTATAGGATTTTCCGCCGAATATAACCCCGAAACCCGCAACGATCAGAAACGGGAACATAAAATTCCAACCGAAAGCAGCGCGGTCTCTAAAAAACTCACGGTTCCTTGCTTTGAACATGGTCCAGAATCGCTTAAAGCTCATAGCTATTCTCGCAACTGTCGTCCCGTTAAATTCAAAAACACGGACTCAAGGCTCGGGGATCGAATCGTCAGATCCGACAAGTCCACATTCTGGGATATGAGAAGATTCAGACAGGAATTGACGTCTTTGGTTTTTATTTCTACAGTATCGTGTACCTTTCGATAGGGCAGGGGCAGCCGATCCACGGTGTGATCCAAACTGTTGATCGGTAAAATGACGGTCATTTCAGGACTGTGTTGCTTGATCAATTCCTGGGGCGTTCCCCGGGCGATAATTTTGCCGTAATCCATGATCGCAATTTCATCGCAGAGGTATTGGGCCTCTTCCATGTAATGGGTGGTCAGAATAATGGTCTTGCCTTCCTGTCTGATTTGCTGAATCAAATCCCATAAATTTCGTCGTGCCTGGGGATCCAGCCCGGTGGAGGGTTCGTCCAGAAACAGCAGTTCGGGTTGATTGATCAGTGCCATGGCCAGTAAAAAACGCTGTCGCTGACCTCCTGATATTCTATCGTTATATTGATGCTGGAACTCGCCCAGGTGGCACAGTTCTACCAGGTTATCGATATCGGCGGCATTGCGGTAAAGGCTTTGGAATGTTTCCAGGGTTTCGCGGACCGTTAAAAATGACAGCAGGGAAGTCGTCTGAAACTGAATGCCGACCTCATCTTTAAATGAGGCGGTTCGGGGTTTGCCTTTATAAAAAATATCGCCGGCGGTGGGCGGGATAACATCTTCTATGACTTCGATGGTAGTCGTTTTTCCAGCCCCGTTCGGCCCCAGCAAGCCGAAGCAAATCCCCTGCTCAACGTTGAAACTGGCGCCGTTCACGGCGGCGACGGTTTTGTATTTTTTGACAAGGTTATTTACTTCCAGTAACGCTGTCATGGTTTCACCTGATACACCGCTATTTAAAAATAAGACCCTTAATATTGAGGCTGGTATAAGTGGTTGTAGAAAAAACGCTCAAATAACGGACCGATTTTTAACAACCGCTATAGAAGGCCGGCATATGAATGTGCCCGGGCTATGTAATCATAATCATTTCATTTGGCTTGACAAGATTGGTTTGGCAACATAGTTTCCGATCTTAAGTCTTTTACGCGACCCGGATCTACGGTTCGGCAACGATAGAATTACAGCAACTGCGAGACAGAACTATGACGTCAATTATTTGTATAGTCGGTCGATCTCAGACCGGCAAAACCACCCTCATTGAAAAATTGATTCCCGTCATTAAGGCGCGGGGATACAAAATCGGTACCATCAAGCACTCCCATCATATATTTGATTTTGACAAAACCGGCAAAGACAGCTGGCGCCATAGGGATGCGGGAGCGGAAACCGTTATTATTGCCTCGCCGGGAAAAATCGCCATGATTAAAAACGATCATGCGGGCACCCTGGACAGTCTGAGACATTTTTTTGCCGACCTGGACCTGTTGATTACCGAAGGATATAAGGGGGCGCAGAAACCTAAAATCGAAGTTGTCCGGGCCGCCCGCCACAAAGAAGCCCTGCTGGCGGATGACCCAAATCTGATCGCTGTCGCCACCGATGTCGCAATGTTAATGGACGTCCCCGTCTTTGGTCTGGAGGACATCGATCAACTGGCTGATTTTATAGAAAAGAATTACTTGCTTTGAATTTCTTGGAGTTCATGAACTGGGGACTTAGGTCATATTATAGTTCATATTTCAAGCTTTCTATGTCAAAAAATCAAATAACAAGCACCAAAATACAAATAAAAAACAAATTGCAATATTCAATGACCTAAACGCTAAAAACGATGATTAAAGTCAATTCGATTTTTCCCAAAACGAGATCATCTACTGGTTTTGAATTTGGAATTTCGGACATTGGGATTTGTTTGCTATTTGGGATTTGGAAATTGCTATTTCCGGGTTATCCCGGTTCGGGTTATGGCAAAACAAAAGCACACAGATAAGTTCAATGGCCTTGCGTGGCCACCACTCGTACCCGGAACATTGATCAGGCGTTACAAGCGATTTTTAGCGGATATAAAATTAAAAGACGGCACGATCGTCACCGCTCACTGCCCCAATACCGGCAGCATGACGGGATGCAGTGAACCCGGCTGTCCGGTTTATTTGTCCTCTCACGACAATCCAAAAAGAAAATTAAAGTACACCTGGGAGCTCATCAAGATGCCGACCTCCCTGGTAGGGGTAAATACCCTGGTGCCGAACCGGCTGGTTTTTGAATCTATTAAAGCCGGAGTGGTACCCGAGTTAACGGGTTACGACGCTGTCGAGCAAGAGGTTAAAATCAACGACCACACACGCCTTGATCTGTTGCTGATACACGAAAACGGGCGGCGCTGTTACGGGGAAATCAAAAACTGTACCCTGGTTAATAACGGTCAGGCAGAGTTTCCGGATGCCGTTACGTCAAGGGGTCTAAAGCATGTTGCCGAGCTTGAAACACTGGTAGATTCTGGCCATCGTTGTTTCATGTTTTATTTTATTCAAAGAATGGATGCCAGGGTCTTCAAACCGGCCGACCATATTGATCCGGGATACGGCCAAGGGTTGCGGCGTGCAGTTCGCCACGGTGTTGAACTGTTGGCCTATGATGTTTTTATCGACCTGAAGAGAATCAGGTTGAATCGTAGTCTTCCTTGCAAACTTTAGAGCATTTTTCCAGATTAATTTAAAATCGATGCGTTGCCGTTAATGATACTCGATTCTCGATACTGGATGCTCGATGACATTCTGACTTGTCCGGTTATGCTGACCATCCTATCAAGTATCGAGAATTGAGCATCAAGTATCAAGGGGTTCCAACTACCAGAAACCGGCGAGTTTGACTTTAGAGACCATTTGTACTAAAGATGCTATTCTTATCATTTTGAGACGTAATATAAGCAAAATATTAAATAATACAGATAGTTAACAACTCATCGCGTGGACGGCCATGTCGGATTTATCACTTGAAAATTTAATTTGCCAACAGGATAACCTGGAGACTGTCCTGGACAATCTTAAAGAAGGAATCATTGCCCATGACATGAACCGGCGCATCTTTTTTTTCAACAAGGAAGCCGAACGCATTACCGGCTATAGCCGCCAGGAGATCCTGGGTCGAGATTGCCATGAGGCTTTTGACAGCCCGTTCTGCGGTGAGCATTGTGCCTTTTGTGTAGACGAACCTGAGTTGGCGGATACTTCCGAATATACCATTAATATTACCACGAAAACCGGTGACCCGCGGCGCCTGGAAGCGACCATAACCAGTATGAAGAATGGAGCGGGTGAATTGACCGGGGTTCTGTCATCCTTCAGAGACGTAACCGATCTATTCAGCCTGAAAATGAAGGCCGCTGAGCTGACAAGTTTTGGAAATATCATTGGCCAGGATAGCAAAATGCTGGATATATTCCAACAGATTCGGGATGTTTCCGGTTATGATTACACGGTTCACATTTCAGGGGAAACCGGAACCGGCAAAGAGCTTGTCGCCAATGCGATTCACAATGAGAGCCCGCGCGCCGGTGCACCATTTGTCCCGATTAATTGTGGTGCACTTCCGGAGGGCCTGATCGAAAGCGAACTCTTCGGGCATGCCAAAGGGGCTTTTTCCGGTGCAATTCGTGATAAAAAAGGCCGATTTGAGCTGGCGGATAGAGGGACGGTATTTCTCGATGAGGTTGCCGAGCTTTCCAATAACATGCAGGTCAAGCTGCTGCGGTTTTTGCAGGAAGGCCAGTTTGAAAGGGTTGGCGGCGAAAGGACAGCTTCGGTAAATGTGAGGGTGATCAGTGCCACCAACAAAAACCTCAAAGAAGCCGTCAAGGAGGGACGGTTCCGTGATGATCTCTATTACCGGCTCAACGTGATACCAATCCATCTGCCGCCGCTGCGCAAACGTAAGATTGATATTCCGTTGCTGATGGATCGCTTTTTACGAGAGGCCGCCGAGCGATACGACCGGCAACCCCTTAAAGTCTCTCGCAAGGCCATGTCCCTGATACTGGATTACCGATGGCCGGGCAATGTTCGCGAGTTGCAAAACGCTATTCAGTTTGCCTTCGTCAAATGCAACGGGAAGTCCATAGCGGCGGAAGATCTGCCCCTGGAGTTGCGGGAAGCCGAAAATACCTGCATCCGCCGCGGTCCGCTGCGCAAACTGGACATAGAGGGCGTGCGAGCGGCCCTGGTGAAAACCGGTGGCAACAAAGCCAAGGCCGCCAAACTGCTGGGCGTCGGCAGGGCCACGTTATATCGGTTTTTAGGCGATCATCCGGATTTGAGCGACGATGTCAAGCTGATTTAACCTGGCGCGGTTACCAACCGCTGCCTCCTCCTCCCCCCCCGCCTCCACCAGAGGACCCTCCGCCACCGCTTCCAGATGAAGAGCCGGGTGCCGTGGAAGCAGAAGAGATGGCCCCGGGAAGTGATGTTCCCAGATTCGAGGCAAACCCGACCGTATTCCATGATTGCCAGTTATTGCCGCTGTACCAGGCAGGTGTGTAATTACCACCGTTGGCTGCTGCAGCCAGGACGCCGGCAAATTGTTCACTCCATTCCTGCTCCACGTCCAATGCCAGGGCATAGGGTAAGTAGCGTTCAAACAACTCGGGTGTCCTGTCCGGCGGGTTGAGGAAATTTAGCCGATCCTTTTCAGCCACAGACAGAAAAAGCTTAAAACCATCGATCTGGTCCATGAGTTTGCGGCCGGTTAGCGTCGGTGCTTTCAGGAGATGATAGAAAATAGCGTTTACCAGGATGATCAAAAATAGAGTGACCGTCGCCAATGGCGATACGGTGGTTGAAAATGTCCAGAGACCGAAGGCTTCGCCTGCGAAAAAGGGCAGGGAAAAAAGAGTTATAAAGACGGCTCCGGACTTGCCCCAGATTTTCCCCCCGCCTGATTTTAGAACGTTCCTCCAGGCGCCGAATACAAGAAGACCCAGTACGCAACAGCCTACTGTCCAAATTGACAGCCACAGGCCCATAAATAGAGCGGTTTCCAGCTGACGTGCTCCCAGGATGACTGCAACCAGGGTAATGATTGTAATGATCGCGCCGGCTATAAAATATCCCGAATTAAGCGTTAAGTACCTGTGGGCTTCCAGCATTAATCGCTTCTGCAGTTTTTTTTTGGCTTTGCGGATATCCTCGTGATTGGTTTGTTTGAGTTTGATTGAATTTCCGGAACTGAAAAGTATGCGGGCGCTCCGGGCTTCCCCCCCTGATAGGCTTTTATTACCACTACCTGTTTTTATAAGAGAATACTCGCCATCTTCATTTTCGCTAATCGTTAGAAAACCCTTCACGGCCATATTGACGACTGCTACCGCGAATAACTTGTCGTCCCGCCACCCCAGCCGCATAATTAATCGGGCCAGGGCCGGGGAAATATTTTTGGGAGGAGAAAATAGAGGAATAATGGCACCTTTGGCCGGGTCTTTGCCCACCCTGAACCAGGATATACCGTAATAGATCAGAAGGGTCATGAGTCCGATGGCCCCGATGGCTGCACTGCGGTTGTCTTTTAACAGGTAGGCGAGTTTTTCCTGAGTTCCGGGTTCGGCCACAAATCCCTTGGGCCAGGCAACCGCGATGGTAAGACCCTCCCTGGGCTTGAGCATCCGTGTAGTCGAAAAGGTGACATTGCCTTCCTCGTCAAAATCGGAAATGAAATCCTGCCCTTTGCTGCCAAAAGGTCCGGTGTAGCCGGCCGTTTTAATCATTTCAGCGCCAGGCGGTAAATTTACCACCGCTGACGCACGATCAATGGCAAAGCTCCAACCGTTACCGGTAACATTCCAGTAAAGCTCATCAAAATCTTCGAAATATCCCAGCTGCCGGTCGGTTCGGTAAGTGATGGTGTAAGTGTAGGTGCCGGGTTTGAGCTGGACATTTTTGCGGCCGATATAGACTTTTTTACCATTGGGGCTGTCCTCGATATGGTAGGCCTCCTGGCGCCCGTCCCGCAATACTTTTACAACCTCAAAACCAACCCTGACCCGGTTGCCGTAGCGATCTTTGTATGTCGTTGGAAACTCCCGGATAATTCCGCGTTTAATTTCCTGGCGGGCACAGATCACACGGATGGTTTCGCTGACGGTCATGCTTCCGTCCCGTTGCACAAGAATTCTGCTTTGAAAGTCAACGATTTTTTCAGTTTTGGCAGCCAGGGACAGTTCCCCTTGGCCAATGATCAGCACTATGAAAAGTAAAGCCAAAATATTGGGGAATTTACGCTTATCCATATTTACTCCAGAAGTTGTCGGCAGGTGATTCTGATTTTTTTGATTACTTCTAGAACCTAACTTCGGGCACGGTCCGCTCGGTCGGATCTTCTATTTCGAAGAATTCGGCCCGGGTGAATTTGAATATGCCGGCGATGATATTGCCGGGAAATGATTCCACCTGAATGTTTAAATTTCGCACCGTTCCGTTGTAGTAGCGTCTGGCCAGCTGGATCTGGTCCTCGATCTCGGACAATTCAGCCTGCAGCTCCAAAAAATTCTGGTTGGCTTTTAATTCCGGGTAGCCTTCCGCCACCGCGAATACATTGGCAAGCGAGTGCGAAAGCTTTTCTTCCAGACGGGCTTTCTCACCCACCGCCCTTTCCTGCATACTTTGCGAGCGCAGCTCGGTTACCTTGCTCAATAACTCCCGTTCGTGACCCATATACCCCTTTACGGTTTCCAGCAGATTGGGAATCAGGTTAGAGCGTCGTTTGAGTTGAACTTCGATGCCGCTCCAGCCCTCTTCAACCATGTTCCGCAGCCGGATGAATTTGTTATAAAGGAAGATGGCAAATACAACCGGCAGGCCAATTAGAAGCAGAATGATGATAATCGCAGTCATCTTTTTTTCCTCTTGGTTATCCTTTCAATAGGTTTAAAAAGTAGAACCACCTCTATCCATTTGCATTGCAGGTGCAAAAGAATATTTAGTGATCGGATTGGAAAGAAAATTTATAGAAATATGAATTATACTTCAAAATGGACAATCAAATCAACGTTAATGTATAACCTTTTGATATTAAATGTTTTTTATAATATAAGAAGTCAGGTCTGCCCTTGCCTCTCGGCGTATTGAGACCCGTAAAAACTTCCTATTAAAGAAGGTTTGCAGATATCGGCTGAATTAACGCAAAAATTGAAAGATTCGGGGATGTTTGACAGCACTGGTTGGAATAATTACATTCAATATATTTTTCAAACCCTGCACGTGGAGGAGGCATAGATGCTGTCGTTGGAAGAATTAAAAAATAGATCTGATCTGATCGATGAGGTCAACTGGGACCTGGGGCCTGAAGAGGCTGTTAAACTGTATCTTGAATGGGGCAACACGGATTGGGGCAGCGGTAAGTATACGATCAGATCCAAGGATGACTATTCCACTTATTTTGTTGTCAATTGCTGGCGCAAACCCTTCTGGATCTACCTGATCCGCCGTAATTCCGAAGATGCCGAGGAACTGGCCCGTTTTGAACTACCGGAGCAGTTCGAAAAAGACGTTTGCGAACTAAAGGGTGTATATGCACTGGAGCCCGATGTCAAAGCCTGGTTGAAAGCAGAATTAGGTGTTTAGCGTCAGGCTTGATCAATTTCCCAATTTATTGAGACCCGAGCCAGACAATATTGCGTTTTCTGGGCTCCCGCCTGCCAGACGTGTGTCGCATCTGAGATGCCATCATTAGCTGCTGCTCTGTCTAACCGAGTTTTGTTCATGATCGATATAAAGAATCCCGTTGAGGTGGTCAATTTCGTGGGCCAGCAAGGCCGCATATCCTTTCGCAGCCGCCAGTGTATCTTCCCGATTGTCAAGCCCTTTGTATTTCACTTTGATAATTCCGGGCCGGTTGATGATCGACCGTTCATGATCCGGCAAAGACAGGCAGTTTTCATATCCCGCATAAGCCCCATTCGTTGCTATGATCTGCGGATTGATGAGCACTTTGAGATCCCCGTATAAGCCGCAGACAATCAACCTTTTGGTGACTCCCAGTTGGGGGGCTGCCAGCCCCCGGCTCATAAAGGCTTTGGAAAAAAAACCGACCAGGGAATTGTATCTTAACGTGGCGATCATCCGCTGGCTCAGCGAGATGATGGCATCGTCAATAATATCCACCGGTGTCGAAACCCGGCGAAGAATAGGAGCGGGATATTCGGTAATTTTATGAACACCGGAAGTATGCTTGTAGATCTTCAAAAAGCCGGCGCTCCCCGCAGCCGCCAGCGATGCGAACAATCCAAATTTCAAAAGATCTCTGCGTTTCATCTATGATTCCATCCAGAATTTTAAATCCCGATTTGGGGAGGAATCGGAACTCCGGGTTCTAGTCTGTCAAACGTCGGTTCCAAAAAAATTAATCAGCAATGTATTTATCCATCTTCGAAGGACACCGTAAGAGTAGTATCGGGCGGCGATATCAAAATTGGTGTTGACCATTTCTTCCCTGCGCTCCGGATATTGCAGAATCTCTTTGACCCGGTCGACCGTACGGCGGGTGAGAAAACCGTCCATGACAATCAGATCAAACTCCTTGGGTTCTATATCTCTGACGAAATTAGCGTAGCGGTTTATGAGCAGCGGTTTTTTAAAATAGACGGCCTCCAGGAAGGCATTGCCAAAACCCTCATACAGGCTCGGATAGGTAATGAAATCCGCATGGGGATAGACGTCCCACAGGGTATAGAGGTCTTTGCGGTTGACATCCGGATTCATGGGGTCGGAAATACGCAAGTTCAGCAGGCGCAGGTCTACGCCGGATTCCCGGGCGTGCTCTTTGAGCCAGGTGGCATATTCGATCCCTTCATCCCCGGCCTCGTGGGATATGACCAGCTTGCAGCGTGGATCCTCGAGTTCCTCCACCAGTTCGATGGCATGCTCGATACCCTTGCGTTGAACGACCCGTGTGGGTTGCAGGATGAGGATATCATCTGTTGTCAAGCCGATTTCCTTTCGAAAATCATGGGTTTCCTGCCGGGTGATGGCCGGAGGATTTTCAAAGTCAAGAACATTGGGAATGATAATCGAGGATAATCCGGTCCGCAGAGCCAGTTCTTCCTGGGCGGCGGAGTTTATAACCACATGCTCGATGCTGGGCAGGTTGGGAGGAAACGCCATCCGCAGGTAGTCTCCGACGGCATTTACCATATAGCGGGTTCGCTCCCAGTAAAAATCATGGTGGTGGGCAATGGTAGGGATCCCGGTTTCGGCAATCAGTTCTGTCAGGGCGATACCCAAGGGAATGTGCATCGGAATGGTCAGGACATTTTGAGCTACAAGCAGGTCAATATTAAATGTGCGTATAAATTCCTTAAGCTGCTTTTTTAAAAAGGTCTTTAATTCATAGATGGCATCGGTGACCGCCGGGTCACGTCTTTTTTTGCCGAAGATTTGCCGATCGATCCAGATGTTTTTTTCATGCTGGAAAAAGGCTTCCGGTACCAGGAAACATCTATCCGGACTGCGGTCCAGCAGACCGGCAAACCAGAAGTAATTGTGACCGGCACTTTTCAGTACCTGGGCCCACTTGCTGGCTTCCAGCGTGACCCCGTCGGTTCCCGCAAAGCGGGTGGATACGAATCCAATATTTTTGGCCATTGCCTTGAGCCAGCCTCCTTTAGCGTCTTCATTCGTTTTGAGGCTAAAATTATAAGAACCATCAACCAGATGTCAAACAGCTCTTGACAGATAATGTGGCCGATGCGGCCAAAACCGCAGATGATGAATATCAAACGGCAGAACCCAATGAAGAGTTCTGCCGTTTGATGTAAGCATTTTAGTGGGATATTCGAATATAAGATGTCGCTATTTTACAGCTTTCTCCTCTGATCATCCATTGGACCCGCCCTTACAGGACGGGCAGTATTTTCTGGGAGTACCCCTCCCGATCCAGTGAAAGGCCATTACATGTCTCTGGCCGCATTTGGGACAAAGGCATTCGACCTTCATTTTGGAATTGTAACTTATATCATCGAATTCAACCGCATCGAATTCTTCAGAAAAGGAAAACCGGTCTATCCTATTTGGATTACCGAAGTTATTGGCTGGAGATTTCTTTAATTTTTGCATTAATCTTTTCCGTATTTGAATATTGGGGTAATTTGGTTTCAGCCGACACCGATTAAGCGTTCCCGTTCCTCTTGCCTGGTTTTGCATCGGATACAACGTCTTGCAACCGGTCGGGCTTTTAAGCGTGCTATAGCGATGTCTTTGCCGCAATCATCACAGATGCCATAGACGCCGTCTTCGATGTCTTGCAGTGAAGCATTGATCTTTTTGATAAGCACACTTTCTCTGTCGCGGATACGAAAGATGTAGCTGCGTTCCGTATCTAAAACCGCCCGGTCCAGAGGATCCGATAAATGATCTTCGGAACCTATCAAACCCACCACCGTGTGGCCCGCTCTGCCCAGCAGCTCATCGAGCCATTGATTGAGTAAATTTTTGAAATCGTCGAGGTCTTTTTGCTCCATTTTTGCCCCTTAAACTCAAACGTCACACCAATCGATATCTTCCATTTGAGCTCCCTTTTTAGCGGTTGTCAAAAAAAGTTCCGCTATTCGAACGTTTTTTTCTACAAACACGAATACCAGCCTTCCATATTTGGAACTTATTTTTGAAAAGCGGTATAAGCTAATTTTCATCAAAGAAGTAATCTTCCGTCTCACCCAAGTCGGTCGCATCCAGGAACTGACTTATATCCGTTTCGTTATCAAAGTCCTGAATATCGTCGTCTTCAAAAAAGGAATCATAATCCGTGTTCAGCGAAAATTTGGAAAGATATAACCTGTCTGAGTTATCCATGATTTATTCTCCTTGCCATTCGTGCTTGATTCGATGCTGTACTTTTTTGTGGTTTCTTTTGGCTTTTGGTTTCAGCCCATCTTCTTGTTCTTGTCGCAATTTGTCTTTTCTGCGGATAGGAGACCGCCTGGGTTGATCGGCGTCTCTTTTAGCGGATCTTTGGTAGCCGCTGCCAAAGATCTGATCGTCTTCATGCGTTTCTAATTCGTCGATACTGTGCCGGCTCATATCCACCTCCAGGCTTTTCACCCGCTATTCCTCGACAATCTCAAAGGATTCGACCGTAATAATTTTAGAAGTGCCGCGCCTTCTGCCAGACAAAAACAAATCCGGGGGCCTCCAATCGCGCTTAAATGGCCGAAACGTCTTCGAGTACGCAACAGGCGTGCCAAATCTATAATATACTGAATTTATTATATATTTATTATATATCGGGTCAAAAACAGGAACACCTGATTCTGACTCAGTAAAATAACCCAATCAGGCGGATGAACGAAAAGGCTGAAAGCACTATAATATTTTGAAATTATTAAGAAATATAAATCGGAAGCCACTGTTCCGGTTTTTAAACCGGCCGGAATTCCAAGTTCCTGTTTTCATATGGCGAAAATTTACTTCGCTAACACCTCATAGGGAATTATCGGTGTGCAGTCGGCGTCTATCATTTTACCGTTAACTTTCACCTTCTTCATTCTGCTGTATTCTCATCCGATTGTCGGAATTTTGACCGGGTCTTCGATAGGAAATTTTTTTCCGGATTCCTTTGTCGCCTGCAATATGAAGTTATCCGAATGATCTTGTTTTTTTCGGTCTCTCTGACGGAGCCGGTTACCACCACCTCCTGCCTTAACAATGATATCAGCTTGGTGATTTTTTGGCGGGTGTCGATGTGGTACTCCTGCTCGTCATCGGTGGCGATTGCCAGTGAGATGATATTCCCGTTGGGGTCCCATGCAGCGGGTATGACGATTCCCTTTATGCAGGCCATAGGTTATAATTCCGATAATTAAAGATGCGAATTTCGTAACCTTTGCTTTGCAACTCAAGTGCCAACTCTTTAACTATTTTAAATAAATAGTATTTTATTGTTGAAAGGGAAATCTATAAGAACTGCAAGTTCCGAAAGGTTTCGTACAGATGGCATGCCAAGGGAGGGGGAAGGGTGAAATGATCCATCGTTATTGGGATCAGACAGGCGGCGGGATAGGAATTGTCGATTCCGAAATTTTCGATTCTCGGAATAAAAAGTTCTGATTAATGGGCTTCATGTTTTGAAATCCTCTTTTCGGATCCCGTACCTGTTCATCAATTTATTCAGCTGGCGGGAACTGATGCCGGCACAATGGGCGGATTCATTTATTTTGCCTTTGTTTTGGGTCAGGACGTCTTCAAGGTAATTCTTTTCAAATTCTTCTATGCTCCGTTGTCTGGCTTCTGCCAGGGTCAGTTGCCTGGTTAAGGGAACAAACACCGCGGTCGTATCGGCCCCAAACAGATCCTTGGGGAAACTTTCAGGCGTCAAGACAGAGGAAGTTTCCAGGATAAATGCTCTTTCCACCAGATTCTCCAGTTCCCGGATGTTTCCCGGCCACGGGTATTTTCTAAAGGCTTCCAAGACTTGCGGGTGGATGCCGGTGATCTTTTCTGAAGAAAACTGATTCAGCTGGTTCAAAAAGGAATCGATGAACAAGGGGATGTCTTCAATCCTTTCCCGCAGCGGGGGAATTTCAATCGGAAACACATTCAGGCGATAAAAAAGATCCTTTCTAAAGGTTTCTTCTGCACACATTTTCTTCAAATCCGCATTTGTGGCTGCAATTACCCTTACGTCCGTCTTCAGAGTCTCTTCGCCACCGACCCTCTGGTAGCTGCCGTCCTGCAGCACCTGCAGCAATTTGATTTGAGCCGAGGGGGTGATCGTACCGATCTCATCCAAAAATATGGATCCTCCGGTGGCAATTTCAAATTTACCCAATTTACGGCGCACGGCTCCCGTAAAGGCCCCTTTTTCGTGGCCGAACATTTCGCTTTCAACCAGGGTGTCCGGTATGGCCCCGCAATGAACACTTATAAACTGGGCATCTTTGCGATTGCTGTGCTTATGGATGAGCTGGGCCAGAACACTTTTGCCGGTCCCGGTTTCGCCGATGAACAAAACCGTGCTTTTGGTCGGTGACACAGAGCGAATCTGCTGAAACACCTTTTTCATTCCATCACTTCTGGTACGCAGGAGTTTCAATGATTCCGCCTGCCAGAACTGGTCCCGCAGGTAGTCCAACTCCGACTGCATGATTCTCGTTTTGTTCAAATTTTCCGAAACCAGCTTTAATTCTTCCGCATCAAGGGGATAGGTCAGGTAGTCGTTGGCTCCGGCTTTGACCGCGCTGACGGCCTTGCGAATCAGGTCCGGTGGCGCCATGACAATTATTTCCACCGAAGGATACAATAGCCGGAAAGCCATTAGGGCTTCGCGGTGACTGTCATCGGATGCGTCGCCGTTAAGAACGCTCAGGTCCATGAACACCAGGTCGAACCGCTTTTTATTCAGCAATTCAAGCGCTGCGGTTTTGTTTGATGTTTTTTCTACGGTGTAACCCGGTTTAAACGTTGAGAAGATGAGACGGTATGCCTCTTTGTCTGAGCTTACGACGAGAATTGATTTCATAAGACCTTCCGGTTCAAATTGTGGGTAGCCCCGGTCGATTATCGTGAATATTTTGTTTATATCAATAGATTTTATGAAGTACAATTGGAAACTGTCATCGGCTACAGGCTAAATCTCAATAAGAACACAATAAATTCCTAAATCAGCAATATCGGATGAAATTATGAAGGGCACGCAGCGCGGTGTCACCGTGGTGCGTGGTGAGGGCGGCTACACCGGCAAGGAAGTGCGTATCCTTTATTCGGTTATCACCTTCAGCGAGCTTTCGCGCTTTAAACAGATGATCAAAAATATCGATCCCCAGGCCTTCGTCGTCGTAACCGAAACCCTGGAGGTTATGGGCAAAGGCATCGGAAATCAGCCGCACTGGTAAAATTCAAGGAGGCAATAATGCCCAGAAATATCCTTTTGTTCCTCGATCTCAGTTGCGGTTTCATCCGGTAACCCGAGACGTGCATTTGGCAGTCTTAGCTGATAATAGTACCGATGGTCAGAGTTTTCCTGACCGATAAGGTGGGGAACCGAAGCCCAAAGGACCCACTGCAGGGAAGGGAAAGCCGGGCATGACGTTCTGCTGGGCAGCATAGTTATGCGCCAAACGGGTAATCGCCTGTTTGGTTTCTAATCTGGTTAAAAGGATTAGAACCGAGGAACCGGATGAGGTAGTCCTTCACGTCCGGATTTGTGGGGGGGCGCGCCGCATCTACCCGGAAATTATTGAGTAACGAATATTTTGCATATTCGTCATTATGTAATCCACAAAAAGTGTTTTTATTCAAGCACTTTAAAACTATCGATCATAATAATTTTGTTTCCGCCGCCGTCTTCCTCTACCATGCCTTTGACCTCAACTTTGACATCGGTATTTTCGGTAACGGCCTCGAACTTGTCATTTTCTCCGATTTCATAGATTACGCCTTTTTGATCTACTATCAGACCATCTTCAGTGATAACACCGACAATTGTCATTTTCTCACCGGCTAGAATGTTTCCGGCAAAAGCAGCCATCAGGAAGGTGAGCAAAACGCATATAGAAGTGCTTTTAGCTTTTGTCATCTTTTTCCTCCATTATTTGTAAGGATTTTTTTATCAGTTTCGGCTTTTGTAACGTTTTTGGGTCGGATTTTTTTATCCTCTTATTCCAGAACATGGTGGATCTCCTTTAGTACATGTCTTCATCCATATCCGGCATGGCCGGAGTCTTTGATTTTCTTTGAGGCTTTTCGGTGATCGCGGCTTCGGTGGTGATCATCAATCCTGCCACTGAGGCGGCATTTTGCAAGGCATATCGCACCACCTTGGTCGGGTCGATGACGCCGGAGGCCATCAGGTTTTCATATGCTTCGGTTTCGGCGTTAAATCCGAAATCGTCCTTTCCTTCCAGCACTTTTCGGTAAACCACCGATCCCTCGTGGCCGGCATATTTGGGAAAAAAAACCCGATCACCAACTTTCACTTCCAGGGGAATGCGTTTGCCATCTTCTCCCATTTTGCCGGGACCAACCTCTACCACTGTACCCCGTTGGGGCTTTTCCTTGGCGGTGTCAGGGATGATGATCCCGCCGGTACTCTTTTGCTCTTCTTCTTCTCTTACGACCAATACTCGGTCGTTTAACGGTTTGATCTTCATTTGACCTGTTGCTCCATGTTTGATAGACATATGATCCATAAGAGCAACAGGCGTGCCAATCTGATAACATATTGAATTTTTAGTAAAATCAGTTTTTATCGGGCAGGAGAGGTGAACCGGGAAGTCTCAAAACATTGGACGGTAGGGAATTGAATGGGCTTGCAACTCACCGGCAGGCTTTTATCTAATTGATAACATTTGAAAATATTAATCAGAATTTAGGATTCCGATTAAAGTCGAATAGGAACTGCGGGTTCTATTCTGTTAACCGTCGGTTCCAAAAAAATTAATCAGCAATGTATTTATCCATCTTCGAAGGACACCGTAAGAGTAGTATCGGGCGGCGATATCAAAATTGGTGTTGACCATTTCTGCCCTGCGCCGGGGGGATTGCAGTATTTCTTTGACCTTCGCAACCGTCCGGCGGGTGAGAAAACCGTCCATGACAATCAAATCAAACCCCCTTGGTTCTATATCTTTGACGAAAATGGCGTAGCGATTTATGAGCAGTGGCTTTTTAAAAAGGTCTTTAATTCATAGATGGCGTCGGTGACTGCCGGGTCACGTCTTTTTTGGCCAAATATTTGCTGGTCGATCCAGATGTTTTTTTCATGCTGAAAAAAGGCTTCGGGTACCAGGAAGCACCTATCCGGACTGCGGTCCAGCAGACCGGCAAACCAGAAGTAATTGTGACCGGCACTTTTCAATACCTGGGCCCACTTGCTGGCTTCCAGCGTGACCCCTCGCTTCCCGCAAAGCGGGTGGATACGAATCCAATATTTTTGGCCATTGACCTTATTCAACCCCCTTTTTCGCCATCGGTCGTTTTCTGTTAAAGACTATCATGGACGTGATCCTGATATCAACCGGTGGCTGGCGAAGGCATCGATTCTTTGATTTCTTCCTTGAATTCGTCGAGGGATTCGCTGACGGCCACCGAGTCATCAAAGCCGGCCACATTAAAAAGGGCATCGCCTCTGTGGACCAAGGGTAAATTCATGCGTCCGATAACGATACCGGCAACGGGTGAAATTACGGCGGTTTCATCTTCATCAAAGGGATCGGCGATTTCGCCGATTTTCTGATTGATCGCGATTTTACCACCCAGAGGAATCTGGGTGCGCAATATTCCGCTTCCCGGCGCCCGAACCCAGCTGGTGGAACTGGCCACCATCGGCTGGATGCGAGACATTCTGACCGATCTGGACGTCAACATCCCGAGGGAACGCATGACGGCCAGAATGCCTTTCACGCCGGCACGCACGGCAAATTCGTCGAAGCGCAACGCTTCGCCGGCCTCGTAGAGTAACATGGGAATGCCTTCTTCTTCCACGGCCTGACGCAGCGATCCATTCCGCAGATCAGCATTCAGGATCACCGGCGCCCCGAACGCAAAGGCCAGCTTTTCAGTTGCCTCATTGTCCAAACAGGCCCGAATATGGGGCAGGTTTTTGCGATGGTGAGAGCCGGCATGCAGATCGATGCCGTGGGTGCAGTTGGACACGATTTCTTCCATAAAAATGTTTGCCAGCCGGGAGGTCAGGGAGCCTTTCCGGGATCCGGGGAAAAAACGGTTCAGGTCACGACGGTCCGGCAGATATCTGGTATGGTTGATAAAACCATAGACATTGACCACCGGGACGGCGATCAGGGTTCCGCGCAAGCGCTGCAGGATCTTCATTTTCAATAAACGGCGGATGATCTCGACCCCGATGATTTCATCGCCGTGTATGGCCGCACACACAAACAAATGCGGGCCGTCTTTTTTGCCACGCAGGACATGCACCGGCATGGTCATCTCCGTATGGGTGTAAAGACGTGCCACCGGGATGTTGATGGATCGTCTCTGGCCGCTGGCCACCTGTTTACCGGCAATCTTTAAGACCTTTGACATGGTGCCTGGATTCAACCCTTTCCCTTGGTGCGAGTCTTGCCCGGTTTGGCATTTTTTTCGATGAATTCAACTACCAGGGCAGCCACATCTTTGCCGGTGGTTTTTTCGATGCCTTCCAGGCCCGGCGAGGAGTTGACCTCCATGACAACCGGGCCGTGGTTTGATCGCAGCATGTCGACGCCGGCTACATTAAGGCCCATGATTTTTGCAGCCCGAACCGCTGTTGAACGCTCTTCCGGGGTTATCCGGATGGTGGTGGCTTTCCCGCCGCGGTGGATGTTGGATCGAAATTCGCCTTCACCTCCCGTACGCATCATGGTGGCCACCACCTTGCCGCCAACTACAAAACAGCGGATGTCACTGCCGTTGGCTTCCTTGATGTACTCCTGTACCAGGATATTGGCTTTAAGACCGCGAAAGGCTTCGATAACACTCTGGGCGGCTTTCTGCGTTTCGGCCAGCACAACACCGATGCCCTGGGTGCCTTCTATCATTTTGACCACCAGGGGGGAGCCGCCGACCATGTTGATCAGATCGGAGGTAAATTTGGTCGAGTGCGCAAAGCCGGTTACCGGCAAGCCGATGCCCTTGCGGGCCAGCAATTGCATGCTGCGCAATTTGTCCCGGGACCGGCTGATGGCTACTGATTCATTGACGCAATAGACATCCATCATTTCAAACTGTCGCACGACGGCCGTTCCATAGAAGGTGATCGAAGCCCCGATCCTCGGAATAATGGCATCAAACCCCACCAGTTGCTCGCCTTTGTAATGAATGGCGGGATGGTGAGAGGTGATATCCATGTAGCAGCGCAATGGATTGATGATATGCACTTCATGGCCGCGTTCGATGCCGGCCTCTTTTAGCCGCGTGGTTGAATATAAACTTTCCTTGCGTGAAAGAATACCAATTTTCATGTTTTGCCTTTTATGGTTGATTTTTTTAGTTTGGGATATAACTTGGCCAGCCGGCGCCCGCTTAGATAGGATTTAGCGGGATCTACCAGCAGAAGCTTGCTGATCGCGCCACGCCCTATCAGCATGCGAAAGCGCATAGACATGCGGTTGGTCAGCGTCAATTGGATCGGCCACCTCAATTCTCCCATGACGACAGTGGTCCGAATAACATAGCGCCTTTCGCTTTGACCGTCGGAACTGGTCACGCGGCGTCGATCGACAACATCCGCGACGCAGTTAACCTCGATATCCTTTCGTTTTTGCAGCGGATGAACGCCAAACTTCACCTTGAGGATTCCGCCTTCCTCAAAGGGCTCCAGCCCAAATGTGTGCAAAGCCGAGGTGCGGGCACCGGTATCGATTTTGGCCTTGATAGCACGAACGCCAAGATCCGGAAGCGCCAGCCATTCCCGCCAGCCGATGATGATTTTATTCGGTTCCACGGTGTTCGCCCCTCATTGAGATACCAAAAAAGAAGTGATATCGATGCTGATAGCCAGATGACAGGATAATCACACCATTCCAAAATAGCAACTTTTGATTTTCCATTCGCGGAACTGATCACGACGCTATTAATAATTTCGATCAGAGAATCGTCCGCATCCGTTTCAGATCTTCTGTTTGGCCGATAACAACAATGACATCACCGGCTTCCAGTTTTTCAGAAGGTGCCGGGTTGAACACCATCTGACCGGACCCCTTCTTGATCGCCACGATAATTACACCAAACTCCTGTCTCAACCGGCTTTCGATGAGGTTTTTTCCAATAAAGTCCGATTTTTGTCCGATCTCGGCTTCTTCCATGATCAGTCCGAGGTTGTTGCCCATGGTGGCGATGTCAAGAAAGTCCACCACCGTCGGCCGCTTGAGCACGTGAGCCATTCTGCGGCCTCCGATGAGATAGGGGGAAACGACCCTGGTGGCGCCGGCCTTTATCAGTTTCTCTTCATTTTTTTCTTCGGATGAACGCGCCATGACGAAGATATCGGGTCGCAGGCCTTTGGCGGTCAGGGTTATGAATACATTGTTGGCATCGGAATTAACGGCCGTCACCAGCCCTCTGGCATTCATAATGCCGGCGGCCAGCAAGGCATCCTCGGAAGTTGCATCCATCTCGATGAAAAGATATTTCAGGGATATGATTTCTTCGATCGCAGCGGGGTTCTGTTCAATAACGACAAAACTAATATTGTCTTCAAACAGCTCTCGACAAATAATGCGGCCGATGCGGCCAAAACCGCAGATGATGAAGTGATTTTTTAAATCTGATATTTGTTTTTGCAATTTTCTTCTCCCGAAAATTTTTTGAATCTCACCGCTGACCAACCATTGAACAATTATGCCAACTGTGTAAGTTCCGACACTGATACCCAGAATTATTATCACAACCGTAATACTGCGGCCCACCTTGGTCAGAGGCACGATCTCGGAAAAGCCCACCGTGGATATGGTGATGATGGTCATATAAAAAGCATCAAAGAATGGCATGTGTTCAAAATAATAGTATCCGATGGTGCCGAAAGCGATGAGCGCTGCCAGCATCACCAAAGAATAAAACAGCTTTCGGCTGTCCATTTCTGATTCCTTGACTGCTTATGGTTATGAATATCAAACGGCAGAATCCAATAAAGAATTCTGCCGCCTGCGCTTGTAGCAAGTTTTTTTTACGGGAATTCGAATAAGATCTGAATAAAAGCGCTCTCTATTTGACAGCTTCCTTTAAAAACTTGCCGGGAGTGAACTTCGGTGCTTTGGTAGCCTTAATTTTAATTTCTTGACCGGTATAGGGGTTGCGGCCCTTGCGAGCCTTTCGGTTGACAACCTTAAAGGTTCCAAAACCGGTCAAGGCGACATCCTCCCCTTTTTTCAAGGTTTTAGTTATTGATGAAACCACACATTCCACAGCACTCTGAGCCTCTTTTTTCGTGCTGACAACCTTTGCCACTTCATTGATCAAATCACTTTTGTTCATCCACATTCTCCTTTAGTTATCCATGTATTCGTAAATTGACTCGAATTCCGGGTCTGCGGCAAAATTAGAAAAATATACCCTGTCCGGCTTATGCATGGTTCATTCTCCTTGCCAATTGTACTTGATTTTATTCTGGATTTTTTTGCAGTTTTTTCCGGCTTTTGGTTTTGTCCCTTCTTCTTGTCGCAATTTGTCTTTTCTGCGGACGGGAGACCGCCTGGGCTGATCAACCTCCCTTTTGGCGAATCGTCTGTATTCGCTACCAAAAATCTGATCGTTTTCTTCGATTTCAACTTCTTCGATATCGTACCGGCCCAACTCCACCTCCGAGCTTGTTACCCGCTATTCCTCGACGACTTCAAAAGATTCAACAGTAATAATTTTATATTCATCGGTTTGGTCTGATTGCCCGACATTTTTCAACTGTCCGACTACTCTTACCTTTTGGGCGACGTAATTGAGTACCAGATCATCTCCAATAGCGTTGTGCTCAACTTCGTAGATCTCGTTATCTGCGACGATCTGTTGGTTGTCATTAACTTCACCGACAAGGGTTACCGTGTTGGCTGCAACAGGCGCAGCCATGAGACAAATGGTAGTTAATATAAGGAAAACACTTAGCAATAGTCTACTCATGGTTTATTCTCCTGCATTTCACAATCTTGATAATGTTTTTTCCACGTGCTCTCTTAATGACACCGCTGACTTCGACGACCTGCCTCAACTGGCCCTTTAGTTTTACAGATAGTTCCTGATCCTCTATCAGGTACTCATTTTCATCATCCGTAGCAATTGCCACGGACACCACATTTCCTTTTTTGTCCCAATTTACCGGGATGAGGATGCCTTTAACATTAATCATGACAACACCGGTCAAAGAGTTTCTGTGAGTGCAAGCAGTGATTCAGCGATGAACAATATAGCAATACGCATGCCAAACCGCAGATATGCTTGATGACAAAGGGTTTTTGGATTTGGGTCTACCGGGTTTCAGAACTTAAAGTTCCTGTACAAAGAAAAATATATATATAAGCACACAGGAGGGAAGCCTTTAATATCCCGATAACATATGAAAAAGGATTAACCAGGAAATGCCAATTCCGAATTACTGCCATTCCAGAATCAAAGGTTCTGATTCATTGTTGGGGTCCGGGCTCGAGTTTTGAAACCACTTATACAACTCTTCTTTTCGAATTCCATAACCCAAGAGCAAAACGGTGCTCTTTGTTTGAAAAGCAGCGCGGATGTTTTTGGTGATATTTTTCAATTTGCAATCCAAAATAAGCAGTTGATATTATAAATCAGAATTCTGAATTCATAACATGGCGTTTTCGGAATTTTGATTTCCTTATTTTTAATTCTAATAATTTCAAAGTGTTATATCCAACAATATGGAGATCGAAGTTGAATCTTTAAAAACAAATCCAAAAAGTCGGAATTCAAAATTCCTAAAGAGATACTGGGTAGAAGTAAATTCTATATATTTCAGTAGGTTAAAAAGTTGGCACACTGGTTGCTTTATAGGTAAGCATAGGATATAGGAAAACATGAAAAATAGAATCATAACGGAATTTTATTGAGTTCAAGCGTTGACGGATATCTTCAGAACGGTGGCTCCCGCAAGGTGAGCCACTCTTTTATTTCATAAAAGAAAGTCATGCCTTCCCGATGCTTAAATGAATAGAAAAGACCATCATCATCTCAATTTACTTTGTGATGTTAGTGAGCTTGCTGCGCTTCTATCCGGAAGTGAAAGTATCGAAGGCTTCCTCCAGCGCACCGTCGAAATGGTTGCCCGGCATATGCATGCAAATGTATGTTCCATATATTTGCTTGATGAAAGCTCGAACGAGTTGATACTTAAGTCAACCGTCGGATTGAATCCAGAAGCTATCGGCCAGATACACCTTAAAATCGGGGAAGGGTTGGTCGGTAAGGCCTTGGAAAAACTAAAGCCGGTGAAAGAAGGACTCGCCAGCCGTCATCCTAGATTTAAATATTTTAGTGAGGCCCGCGAGGATTCCTTTGACTCTTTTCTTGCTGTGCCTCTACAGAGAGGTGCTGAAAAAATAGGTGTTCTGGTCGTCCAGCACCAAGAGCAGGACTATTTTGATGAAATCGATGTTATGGCCATGCGCGCCATCGCATCTCAACTTGCCGGTGCCGTTGGTAATGCGCGTTTGTTGATTGGTGATACCGGTCTATCCATAGACATAGACAGGCAATATGCTAACCAGTTTTTTGGAATGCTTGGGCCTCTCAAGGGGCAGATAGCTTCTTTTGGTTCTGCGTTTGCGCCGGCAACTGTCTTTGATAAAAGTCACGGCCTACTAGTTTCAGCCGAAATCGACGCAAATTCCGAATATACCTTGACTGATTTTCTCCGGGCCGTCCAGGACACAACAGATCAACTGCAGGAACTACAATCTCGTTTCGCACAGCGCCTGGCCGAAGGTGCTTCGCTGATTTTCACTGCCCATTTAATGATTCTTAAGGATATTCGTTTTATCAGCGAGATGGAGAAGCAAATCAAAAATGGTATGTCGGTACCGGCAGCCGTAATATCCGTTGCCAAGCATTACATCGACCTGTTTGAATCCAGCACCTATGGACATATCAAAGAAAAGGCCAATGATATGCAGGACCTGGCCGGACGACTTTTAAAAAATCTTGCACGCGGTGTACAGGATGCCCCGATCCCGATTGAAAACCGGATTGTGATCGCCTCCAAGCTTTTCCCCTCTGACGTCTTGCGACTAGCTTCTGAAGATATTGAAGGGATTGTTCTTGTTAGCGGTGGTGTGACCTCACATGTTGCCATTATCGCACGGTCATTGCAAATTCCATTGATGATTGCCAACCAGCCCGAGCTGCTTCGGCTTCCCGATGGTACACCGATAATAATGGATGCCGAAAGCGGGAGCATTTACATTCATCCTTCTGAAGAAGTCATTAGACAGTTTAGATCTCAAAAACAAAGCCTGATAGACACCCACGCCCTATCCCAGGACATGTCCCCGGTAACGTATACCAGGGACGGAGTTCGCGTCCGTCTCCTTGCAAACATCAATCTTCTTAGCGACCTGGCAATTGCTCGGGATTTGAAAGCTGAAGGCGTAGGGCTTTATCGGACAGAGTTTCCGTTTCTTATTCGATCTGCAGTTCTTTCGGAAGAGGAACAATTTAATATTTATAAACGATTGTTTGATGAGATGTCTGGAAGAGAGGTAACGATACGGGTTTTGGATATTGGCGGTGACAAGCTGATGGCCTATTCAGGTGCCACCGCCGAAACTAATCCGGAACTTGGATTGAGGGCGATGCGATTTCTGTTTCGTCATCACGATATTTTTCACCAGCAGCTTCGCGCTATTTTGAGGGCGGCGGTTGAAGCTAAAAGCCCGCGGATCATGTTCCCCATGATTTCGTCATTAGATGACTATCAAGAAGCGCGGCAGGCCGTTTACAATTGCATAGCAGATCTTGAACGTGATAATCTATCCCATCATCAAAAACCTCTGATCGGAGCATTGATTGAACTACCATGCGTGGTCGAGATCATCGATGCGCTTGCTGCCGAAGCAGATTTTCTATCCATCGGTACCAACGATTTCATCCAATACATGCTTGCCGTTGATCGAACCAACGAGAAAGTTGCTGAATACTATCAACCTTATCATCCGGCGGTATTAAGAAGCCTGGCAAAGATAGTAAGCAGCGCAAGCTATCGAAACAAAGAAATTTCCGTATGCGGCGAACTGGCTCACGATCCGAAATACATTCCATTTTTGCTGGGCATTGGAATCCGGGCCCTCAGTGTTTACCCAAAATTTTTACCCTCTGTTCAGAAAACAATCTGCAATCTCAAGCTTTCTGACGCTAAATCATATGCTGATCAGCTGCTTGCGGAAAATTCCCTCAAGGGCACGGGCGAAGTTATGCAACGTTTAGCAAGTAATTTTTTCTCCAATGAAACGAGAAAGTGAGTTTAATATGATTATGACCAATGATGATAAACCTTTCAATTTGCTCGACGGTGCTACGGGCGAATCGATCGAAATTTTTCTGGCAGTCGACCGCCAGTGCAAAATTGCTTCCGATCCTTCATTTCCGCTGGATGAGCGTCTGGAAGCCTATGAGGATGTTTTTGACTCCGAAGTCGGTGATACATCCCTGGTCCGTGCCCGGAACATCGAACGGGAGATCGGTCTGCGGCAGATATACCTTAAGTTTGAAGGCAGCAATCCCACCGGGACCCAGAAGGATCGCATCGCCTTTGCCCAGGCCATGGATGCCATGCGGCGCGGATTTGACACCATCAGTGTTGCAACCTGCGGTAATTATGGGGTCGCCACAGCCCTGGCTGCCAGTTTTGCCGGATTGCAGTGCCGGATATTTATCCCGGAGAATTTTCACACCAAACGCACCAAGGAGATGTTGGACCTGGGTGCGCAAATCATCCGCGTTCCGGGAGATTATGAAAAAACTGTGGCCGTATCAAGCGACATAGCGCGAAGGGAAGAATATTATGATGCCAATCCCGGAGGGAGCAATACTCTTACCCAACTGCGCGCTTATGGTCAAATAGCCTATGAAATATACGATGAATTGCGGGATGCCCCGTTTGCGGTGGCCGTCCCGGTTTCCAACGGCACCACCCTGGCCGGGATTTACCGGGGATTCTTAAGTCTTTACCGCCGGGGCAAAACCTCACGGATGCCCCACATGGTCGCCGGGTCGTCGTTTCGCAAAAATCCCATTGTCTATGCCTTTTTAAAAAACATGCCCTCCTGCGAGGACCTGAACCCTGACAAGATCCATGAAACCCATATCAATGAACCACTCATCAACTGGCATTCCATCGATGGGGACCAGGCGCTGGACGGCATCCGCCAGACCAAGGGCTGGGCTTCCGATGCCTCCGACAAAGGCATGCGAACCTATTCCAGTTTGATTCGCCAAAAAGAAGGATTGCAGGTTCTGCCCGCATCTACGGCCGGGTTGATTGCCCTGGTGAACCAACACAAAAAAGAACCTTTGCCCAATGACCGTTATGTCGTCATATTAACCGGGAGAAAATCATGAATGAATTGCCGGAAGGAAATGCCATCATCTACTGTGAGGGTGCTTTTAACACAACCAATGGCAAAACCGCTCACGGTTTGGTGCGGTTTACGGACCGTTACCGCGTACTTTCAGTTGTCGATTCCCGCTATGTTGGTCAGGATGCCGGCGACGTATTGGACGGTAAGGCCAATCAGATTCCGATATTCAAGTCGCTGGATCAGGCGGTGCGGCAGGCTGAAAGCAGCGCGCTTGCTGCCTCTCATTTTGTGGTGGGCCTGGCACCGGACGGCGGCCGTCTTCCCCCATCGGCCCGCATTGATGTCGGCAGTGCTATCTCCTTTGGTTTGAATGTGGATTGCGGTCTGCACGATTATCTTACCGAAGATCCAGAGATGATGAACCTTTCCGTCAAATACAGCGTTAAAATCCGGGATATCCGCAAGCCGCCGCCGATCAATGAGCTCCATTTTTTCAGCGGACGGATTGAAGAGGTGCGATCTTTGAAGATCGCTGTGCTGGGAACCGATTCGGCCATCGGCAAACGCACCACGGCCTGGCTGATGGTAAACGGTCTCAGGCAGGCAGGTATCTCAGCAGAGATGATCGGCACCGGCCAGACGGCCTGGATGCAGGGTGCCCGGTACGGGATCATCATGGATTCACTGGTCAACGATTTTGTGGCCGGTGAAATAGAACATGCCGTCTGGCAGGCCTGGGACGAGAAAAAGCCGGAAGTCATTGTCATCGAGGGACAGGGCAGCCTGATGAACCCGGCATATCCCGGCGGATTTGAAATTCTGGCGGCTGGCCGCCCCGACATCATCGTCCTTCAGCATGCGCCGGCGCGCCTGGAATACGACGGCTTTCCAGGTTATCCCATCCAGCCCCTG
>JBATKU010000625.1:0-5776 GCA_049669725.1 Desulfobacterales bacterium | reverse complement strand
GGGGTGGGCCAGGGGCTTGGGCCAGGTTCGACCTGTCAAGCTGGAGGCCCGGCTGGCAGGTTTCGCCCAGGATATTGCTGTCAGAAATGTTGACTTGCGCGCAGGATCCCTGGAGTCGGCCGAATTGCGTCTGACCGGGTCGGTTGAAAATCTGCCGGCCCGGCGCGGCATCGATCTTAAATTCTCTCTGAAAGGCAATGAGGTGGCCAAACTCAAGGAGATCATCGCGCAGCCATACATTTTCGCCCCGGTGCCGGGTCAAGGGGCATATGCCCTATCCGGCCAGGTCCGTAACCCGACTGCCAGTGTATTTGAGGTAGAAGATTTTAAATTCGTGCTGGCAGATACGGAACTGACCGGTCGGGCAGGAGTTAATCTGGCCGGGCGATCACCGGCTTACGAGGTAAACGTAAGCGCTCCAAAATTTAATCTGAAACCGTTTCCAATTCCCAAAGAAGCGGCCTATGCCAACCTCAATAAAATTGATGACCTGGGACCGTTAAAAATAGATTCGAAGCTAAATGTCGAAGACGATCACCTGTCGCTTACGCACCTGGACCTGAAGGCCGGCAGCGAGCAGCTGGCTGTGATCGAGGTCCAGGGTTCGATCAAGAATCTTACAAAGCAAGAAGGCATCGCTCTGAATTTTTCGATTCAGGGCACTGAAGTGGCCAGCCTTTCAAAAATAACCGGCCACTCCATTCCCCTCAAGGGGGCCTATGGGCTGTCCGGCAAGTTGTCCGATCGTGCCGGAAAAAATTTTAATATCAGCGATTTGAAGCTCAAGCTGGGGGGAAACGACATCACCGGCTCCACGGATTTGAATTTAAGCGGCCAACAACTCAAGATGGCAACCGCACTGTCATCCCCGAAATTTAACCTCCAACCGGTGACCATTTCTGCAATCGAACCGCTGACCCGCATGGAGGACCTGGGGCCGCTCAAACTGGCTGCCAATCTAACCGGCAGCGGCGAAAAAATAACTCTCGATAATTTGGACTTAAATATCGGCAGCCAACAGTTGATCGAAGTAATCGTAAAGGGCAGGATAAATGAATTGAGAGGCGTCAGCGGGATGGAGCTTGACTTCTCATTGCGCGGCAATGATCTGGACAGCATTACCACCCTCGGAGGACCCGCCCTGCCCTTTTCGGGCGCCTTTACTGTTTCCGGCCGCTTAGTCGACCCGGCGCCTAAAATTTACAAAATTCCTTCCCTTGATGCGGCCTGGGGAGATAATGATGTCAGGGGCTGGATGGCTCTGGATCTGTCGAAAAACCAACCCCGCCTGAGTGCCGAGCTGTCCTCGCAAAAGCTGGATCTGCGGCCCGGTTTAGAAAACTCGGCTGCCAAAAACCCGACCGGGGAGCCGGCTCCCAGACCCGTTCGCACAGAAGACAAATTTTTTTCCAGCAAACCGTTGGAGCTGGAAGTGTTGAAGAAAATTGACGCCGACATTAAATTCCGCGGCAAGCAGGTCCTGTTAACCGCACTGGCGCTTGATGACAGCATCCTCCATATTGCGCTTGACAACGGGAATTTAAAATTAAATCCCTTCACTTTCACCGTCGGCGGGGGCAAAGCAGATGTCCAGTTCGAGCTGCGGCTGGAGGATAATCCCCCCACCCTGGTCCTGGCAAAAGTAATCGACCAGCTCGATGTCGGCCCCATGCTCGATAACCTGGGCTATCAAAGATCCGTAGAAGGGATCCTTGATACCAGAATCAATCTCACCGGCCGGGGCAATTCAATAGCGGCGTTAATGGCAGGTCTCAATGGCAGCATTATTATGACGATAATCGACGGTCGCGTGGCCAGCATGTACCTTGATCTGATTGAAAAATATCTGGGTTCAAATGCCTTAAGGTTGTTGAATCCATTCAAGGCCAAAAGGGAATTCGCCCCCGTCAACTGCTTCGTCAACAATATCCAGATTAAAGACGGAATGGCGGATGTCAAACTGTTGCTCGACACCGACCAGACAAGCATTTTCGGGCTCGGCGATGTCAACCTGAAGACAGAGCAGTTGAACCTGGGAATCAAGCCCACCCCCAAAAAGACACACGGGCTCAGCGGCGTTGCCGGCGTGAGCTTTAGCTTAAAGGAACTGTCCCAGCCCTTCCGGCTGGGCGGCACCCTCACCCGCCCCTCCCTTGCCATCGACCCCGGGCGGACGGCCCTGGCACTGGGAAAACTGGCCGGTGCTCTGGCCCTGGGCCCGGTCGGCCTGGCCGCCTTCTTCGGAGATATTTCGGTGGGTAAGCAGGACCCGTGTCCGCTGGCACTGGAGGCGGTATCCCAAGACAGCCGGCCGGCCGACGACGGGAAGAAGGAGAACCAGGCGTCGGATAAAGAGAGTAAAAAAGAAAAAAAATCCGGCGGATTCTTTAGAAGACTGTTTGGGAAGTAGTATCTTGAGGTTCAAAGTTCTGGGTTCAGAGTTTAAAAAGATCCGCCTGATAGGCTCCTGAAATAAAACCCTGAACCTTGGAACCCTCATTCTTGTGTAATCGTCACCAGCACCCTTTTGCGCAGCTCTTTACCGTCTTGCCTTACCGCTATGCTTATGCCATTCTCACCGGCCGGAATAATCCCGTTGGTGAAGCCCGCTTCGGGTGTCGTCGCTTTCATCTTGACAGCCTCCTCTTTCCAACCGACCAATTTTAATGGAAAGATGACGGCTGAGTCAGTTTGGCCGGCTCCGATGGTAATATCCGGCTCTTCTTTGATGCCCCGTAACTCTTCGAAGGTCAGACCGACCCACCCGAACTGGCCGTATCTTTTACCGTTTTGCAGGTAATAGGTTTCCGACCAGTCAATCACAAGGTCCCCGTTGGTCTTATTGGTAAATGAATAACGGAACTGATTGTAATAGTTGTAGCCTTCGGCACGCAACGGTTCCAGCTTAACATCGTAATGCTGCGTGCTCACGGTTTGCATTGAGGGGTTACTCTGGTAAATCTGTTCCTTGGCACATCCGGCCATAACCAACGAAATAAAAATCGCACCCCAAATAATTTTTTTATACATGCTGCACCTCCGTAAGATTGCCACTGATATGGATAGTTCAGTCTTTGAGCTATACATTGTATTTCTATAGTAAAAGAGCAAAACACATTTGCAACGGTTTTTTAGTAAATTAAGACAAGCTTTAAATTAAGTCAACAGAATCCTGTTGATTCTTATCCTTTGAGGAATTATATTTCCGGTATACTTCGATTTTCGCAACGGGCGCCATCCAATGGTCTCGTATACACCTAATGCCGTTTAGTTTTCATCCGCCCGCAGCATTTGGCCGGCGTAATTCATGGTGTGCTAATCCGAAAGGAGAACTGCTTGGATCCTCTCTTAATCCTGATCGCATTTGTTTTTGGGTTTGCGGCTTACCGTGTCGGATTGCCGCCCCTGGTCGGATATCTGATTGCAGGGTTTGTGCTTCAGGCCATGGGGATTCAGGGTGGAGAAAATCTTGAAACCATCGCCGACATGGGTGTGATGCTGCTGTTGTTCACCATCGGGTTGAAACTCAAGCTTAAAACCCTGGCGCGCCCGGAAATCTGGGCCGGCGCCTCCACCCATATGCTGGTCACCGTG
The DNA here is from genome assembly GCA_049669725.1 of Desulfobacterales bacterium. Lineage (GTDB taxonomy): Bacteria > Desulfobacterota > Desulfobacteria > Desulfobacterales > JAFDCJ01 > JAFDCJ01. The sequence goes on along the minus strand of JBATKU010000625.1, from coordinate 2,182 downwards.
ATAGTATTCGGGACTGCCGTCTTCGCCCTGGGCTCAGCGGGATTTCCGGCGTTCGCCGGATTGGATTTCAAGCTGTCCTTGCTGGTGGCCTTTGCCTTGAGTTTTTCCAGCACCGTCTTTGCGGTCAAGGCCCTCGAAGACAGGGGGGAGATGGCCTCCCTGCACGGCCGGGTTTCCATCGGCATCCTGATTATGCAGGACATCTTTGCCGTTCTTTTTCTAACCTTTTCGACCGGCAAGATCCCCTCGCCCTGGGCTATAGCGCTGGTGGGCGGCCTTATTGCGGCAAGACCCCTGCTGATTGCCATGTTAAACCGGGTGGGTCACCGGGAACTGCTCCTGCTCTTCAGCATTTTTCTGGCTTTGGGTCTGGGGGCTACCGGATTTGATTTTGTTAGATTGAAACCGGACCTGGGGGCACTATTCATGGGTATCCTGATTGCAGGTCACCCCAAAGCGGAAGAGATGTCCAACACCCTGCTGAGTATCAAAGATTTGTTTCTGGTCGGTTTTTTTCTCACCATCGGCCTGGCCGGGGCACCGACCCTGCAGGCCTTTGGACTTGCTGCCCTTCTGACGGTGGCGGTTGTTTTTAAAGTTGGATTATTCTTTTTGCTTCTGTCGCGCTTCAAGCTGCGGGCTCGCACTTCGTTGCTATCCACGCTGAGTCTGGCCAATTACAGTGAATTCGGGCTTTTAGTTGCGGCCATCGGTGTAAAAAACGGCTGGATAGGCCCTGAGTGGCTCATCACGATTGCCATCGCCCTGTCCATTTCCTTTATAGTGGCCTCGCCGTTGAATACAGCTGCGCATCGTATTTATGAACGCTGGTCGAAGCGCCTGAAACCATTTGAATCCGGGACCCGGCATCCCGATGACCAACCGCTCGATACCGGTGATGCAGAAATTGCTGTTTTTGGTATTGGGAGGATCGGGATCGCTACATATGATGATATGCGCGAAAAATATGGAGAAATTGTCATTGGCATTGATTTTAACTCTGAAGTGGTAGAGAAGCACCGCCAAACCGGTCGCAATGTCATAGTCGGCGATGCCACAGACATTGATTTCTGGGAAAGGGTAACCTCCGGTAGTCGTGAAAAGCTCCGCATGGTTATTCTGGCCATGCCCGAGCATAACGCCAATATGAATGCCCTGGAAGAACTAACACGGATGCAGTTTCCCGGAAAAATTGCGGCAACGGCCAAGTATGACGACGAAGTCGAAGAATTAAAGCAGGCCGGCGCCCATGCTGCCTATAACATATATGCTCAAGCCGGCTTCGGATTTGCCGAGCATGTCTGCCAGGCCATGGAGAATGCGGATGACAGAGACCCTTGATTGGGGATTTCGGATTTATATAAGGTAAAACGTTTGTTTTAAGAAATTAGAGGAGGTTGCCCCCATGACGCCTAAAAGAAGGTTGTCCAATTTGATCTGCTTAATTGCGATGATGATCCTGGCCGGGATTCTGGCCCCTGTAAATATTTCAGCTGAAAACATCACACTTTCCGCGGGCCAGACGGTTTACGTTCCAATCTATTCTCATATTTACAGCGGGGTCAAGGGCCGGCCCTTTGACCTGGCGGCTACCCTCAGTATCCGCAATACCAACCCCAAAAATTCCATCACCCTGGTTTCGGTAAAATATTATGATACCGATGGCAAATTGGTTGAAGATTATTTGAAAAAACCAAAGCAACTGAATGCTTTGGTGTCCACCCGCCATATCATAACGGAGGATGATAAAGCCGGCGGGTCGGGGGCCAACTTTATTGTTGTCTGGAAAGCGGAACAGAAAGTCAATCCGCCCATCATTGAAGCCGTCATGATCGGCACCCATTCCGGTCAGGGAATTTCTTTTCTTTCAAGAGGCCGGGTGATTAAGGAAGATCGTTGAGAAGGAACCAAAAATCATGAAAACAGCTAAAGGGAAAATGGCTTCAACAGAATCAATTCGTCAGCCGGAAGGCTTAATGACCATTAGAACCCAGGCCATGCCCAAAGATGCCAACCCCAACGGGGATATATTCGGCGGCTGGGTTATGTGCCAGATGGACATCGGCGGGGGCCTGCTGGCGATGGAGATCGCCCGCGGCCGGGTGGTGACGGTGACCGTGGACAAGATGGCTTTTGTCAGGCCGGTCCAGGTCGGGGATACGATTTGCGTTTACGGCAGTGT
>JBATKU010000624.1:0-4766 GCA_049669725.1 Desulfobacterales bacterium | reverse complement strand
GTGGAGCCGCAGATAAACAGCGCGATGACCACTTCATCGAAGGCGATCATGAAGGCAAAAATGGCGCCGGTCAGGATACCGGGCCGGATGATCGGAAAGGTGATCTTCATGAACGTTTGAAATCGGCTGGCCCCGAGGTTTAAAGCCGCATATTCCAGGCTGCGGTCAAAGCCGCGCAGGGTGGCCGAGATCGGCAGCACCGCAAAGGGCAATGTCAACGGGGTGTAAGCCAGTATCAGTCCGAGCTTTGTGCCCAGCATGCCGAGCTTTGAAAGGCTGATGTAAAAGGCCAGGGCCATGACGATCAAGGGCACGATCATCGGGGAAAGGATGAAGGCATTGATAAACCCTTTGCCTTTAAAGCGTCCCCAGACCAGGGCTAAAGACGCCAGGAGGCCGATGGTTGTGGACACGATGGATGTTCCCACGGCCACCTGCAACGAGTTTAATACCGCCGTCTGCCAGGCCGGATGGCTGAAAAACTTGCGGTACTGATCGATGCCAAACTGGGAAGGCGGAAACTCGATGATCTCCGCCGATCCCAGAGACATGGGTATCAGCAGCAGCACGGGGGCAATCAGAAAAACAATGGCCGATACGGACACCACCCACAGGGGCCAGCTGATGTGCAGCGGATCGTAGCGCATGGCTCTTTTGCGTGCCCGGTCGCTCATGTCTTCAGGCCTCCCCACAGGCGCTCCACTCCCAGGTAGCGGTTGTAGATGGAAAAAACAATCAAGGTGGCAATCAATAAAATCACCGACATGGCCGAGGCAAAGGGCCAGTTCAGCAGGTCAACCACCTGGATCTGGATCAGGTTGGAAAGCATCTGCTCCTTGCGGCCGCCCAGCAGGGCCGGGGTGATAAAAAAGCCCAGGGCCATGATGAACACCAGTAAGGCGCCGGCCCCAATCCCCGGAAGGCTGAGCGGAAACGAAATCCGCCAGAAGGTCTGCCAGCGGCTGGCGCCCAGATTCTGGGCCGCTTTTTCCAGGTTCAGGTCCATGCCCATCATCACGCTGTAAATCGGAAAAACGATGTAGGGTACGAAAATATGGGACATACCGACCATGACGCTGAATTTGTTGTGCAGCAGCTTGAGGGGCTGGTCGACCAGTCCGAAATAATCGAGCATCGTATTCAGCACCCCGTTGCGCTGCAGCATGATGATCCAGGAGTAATTACGCACCAGGAGGCTGATCATAAACGAAAGGGTTATGGCCAGTAAAAAGAAGTTGCGAACGCCGGGTTTGGCGCGCCGCAGTACATAGGCGATGGGATAGCCGACCATCAGGGAAGACAGGGTGGACAGGATGCTGATCTGGAAGGTAATCCACAAAATCCTGACATAAAGGGGCGTCTCAAAGAAGTAAAAATAATGCTCCAATGTAAAGTCCGGGCTGAAAATGCTTCGCAGGAATACACTCGAGATGGGATAGACAAACAAAAGCAACAGTGCCACCAGGGCCGGAGCAAGCAACAGAAACTGCCGAAATCCCGGCCGCTGCCAGAGATTGGCCGGCGCTGATTTATCAAAAACGATGGTGTCGGAGGCTTCCATCAAGGTAGTTTGTTGAATTTACTCAGTTTGTTGAGTTAATGTGTTTGTCAGCGATATCCGCGAAATCCATGAATAGAAACGGTTTTGAAAGGATGAATTGTGTCCGCTGCCGGCTCACAACACCGGCGGCGGACACAAGGTGAGAATTAAAAACCGTTTCTTAGGAGATGATCCAAGTCTTCCATTTCTCCGTCAACGGCGCCAGATTTGGTCCCCAGTAATCCGCGTCCTGCGCAAACTGCTTCTTGAGGTTTTCCGGATAAGACGGCAGTTGCTTGGCCCGCTCTTCGGTGATGTATTTGAAAGCGCCGAGGTTGGTCGGGCCGTAGGCAATGTATTTCTGCATCTGCTCGCCCTGGCGTTCGGCTGAGATGGCGAAGTCGATGAACTTCATGGCCAGATCCTTGTTGGGGTTGCCTTTGGGAATGGCCCACCAATCCAGATCGAGGCAGCCGCCCTCCCACACAATTTCCAGGGGCACCCCCTTGCTTTGGGCAACGTTGACGCGGCCGTTCCAGGCCGAGGAATAGTAAGCCTCGGCACTGGTCAGCAGCTGGACCTGCTCGGCACCGTTTTTCCACCAGACGGTGATTTGATCTTTGAGCTCATCCATTTTCTTAAAGGCTCGGGGCACATCAATCGGATAGACCTTGTCCATGGGCACACCGTCGGCCAATAAGGCAAATTCCAGATTAAAGGGCGCCTGATCCTGAAGCGCGCGGGGTCCGGGAAAATTTTTCACATCCCAGAAATCCGCCCAGCTGGCGGGCGGTTTTTGATCTCCGATGGCCTTTTTGTTGTAGGCCAGGGACGTTGTCCAGAAAATGTTGCCGATAGCGGCTTTGCGAATGGCTTTTTTGTCGATGCCCTCGAGGTTGACCACGTTGGTATCGATGGGTTCCAGGAGACCTTCCAGCTCGCCGCGGGCGATGTGGCGGGTCTCCAGATCGACCACGTCCCACTCGTAGGCTTTGTTGTCCACCTGGGCTTTGACCTTGGCAATGTCCGGACCGGAGGCCTCGATAATCTTGACACCGAATTTTTCGGCAAACGGTTCGATGAGGGCTTTGCGCTGGGATTCCTGGTAGGAACCGCCGTAGGAGCAAACCTTGAGCGTGCCGCCCTTGGCCATGGTCGTGTGCACAAACGGTCCCACCGATGCCGTCACCAGTGCGGCTCCTGTCGCCGCGCCGGTGGTTATAAGAAATTCCCGGCGGGTCATCTCTTTTTTGTTCTGTGTTTTCTTTTTCATCCCGCACCTCCTAATGTGTTAAGGTTGACTGCCAAAAACGGCCTTATTTGAGCGCCAGGCCGTGTCGCGTTTGCCAGCCGACAACTATTTTGTCGCCGACGTCATATTTTTGAGCACCGGGCCCACTTTGAACCTTAGCCTCGATGATGACGTCGGGTGCCAGACCGACGCGGTATATTTTAGCCTCTCCCAGGTAGACAATCTCTTCAATGCGACCGGTAAACCGGTTGACAATTTCATTGGGGCCGTCTTGCTCACCGGCCAGAACCTGAATTTTTTCCGGCCGGACGGCCACGGATATTTTCTCGCCGGTTTCCATGCGGGTCGGCCTGCGAACCCGGACCTTCAGGCCTTCTTTGGTCTCAATCACGGCCCCGTCGCCGTTTGTTTCCGCAACCCGCCCCTGCAGGAAATTAGACTCACCGATAAAATCGGCCACGAAAAGGTTTGCCGGAGATTCATACAGTTCCACCGGAGTATCCAGCTGAACGATGCGGCCGTCGTTCATAATGGCAATCCGATCCGACATCGTCAATGCCTCTTCCTGGTCGTGGGTTACGTAGATGACGGTGATATTTAAGGACTCCTGCAGGTGTTTGATTTCAAGCCGCATGTGGTCCCGCAGTTTTTTGTCCAGGGCGCCCAAAGGCTCATCCATCAACAGGATTTTGGGGTGAAATACAATGGCCCGGGCCAACGCAATCCGCTGCTGCTGACCGCCGCTGAGCTGATTGGGATAACGGGTTTCAAAGCCCGGAAGCTTCACCAGTTCCAGCGCTTCCCCGGTCATCGTGCGAATTTTATCGGAGGTGATTTTGCGCATTTTAAGCGGAAAGGCAATGTTTTCATAGACGGTCATGTGAGGAAACAGGGCGTAGTTTTGAAATACCATGCCGATGCCGCGGCTGTTGGGGGCCACGGTGGTGATGTCTTCGTTTTCCAGCAGGATGTCACCACTGGTGGGTATTTCGAATCCGGCAATCATGTTTAACGTCGTTGTCTTGCCCGACCCGCTGGGACCCAGCAGGGTAAGGAACTCACCGTGCTCGATGTTCAAGGACACATCATCAACGGCTTTTATGCTGCCAAACAGTTTAAATACATTGTGAAGCTCAAGCTGGTAGCTCATCTGCCTTCTTCCCTTTGTAGGTTGGCAGTAACAGGGCGTGAAATAAAGCAACCGGAAATGTCAGAACCGAATTAATCGTGCAGCACACAATTTCATACATGATCCCTCTCTTTACGTCAAGAAGTGGATAGATCCCTGCCGGGTCATAATGGATTTTCTTAAATTGCCTGTGAAAAGGGTCCGGAATGGGGTTTAGGATATTTTTCAATCAAAGGTCATTCAATAAAGACACGCCTTTTGCCAATGTCTGCAATGGAATGGCTTCTACTCGACTTGCCAATGGGAATCGTTGAATTCCGGGATAAATTACAAACACATGTCTTAAATTCAAATCATCAAGAGCGATCCGTATGGAAGGTGTTAAGCGTGGAGTGTCCGTGTGCTTACACTCGACACCATATAGCTCACCACCTCGGCGTATAATCAGATCGATTTCCGCTCCCTGGTGGGTGGCCCAAAAGAAAACCTCGTCATGGGGCTCAATCCTTAACAACTGCTCAATTACAAATCCTTCCCAAGAGGCACCCACCTTGGGGTGAGAGAACAAGTTCTTCATAGAATCAATACCCAGCAATTGATGCAGCAGTCCGCTGTCACGCACATAGATCTTGGGCGATTTCACTTGGCGTTTTTTCAGGTTGGCGTAGTAGGGCTGCAATTGATGAATCATAAAAGCGTCCGTGAGCAAATCCAAATAGCGTCGTGAGGTTGATTCACTAACGCCAAGGGCACGGGCCGGTTCGGCCGAATTCCATATTTGCCCATGGTAATGCGCCACCATGGTCCAAAAACGTTGAAGAGCGGTTGCCGCGACACGTACACCC
>JBATKU010000623.1:0-2832 GCA_049669725.1 Desulfobacterales bacterium | reverse complement strand
CGTCAGCCCAAAGCTTTTCAGCTTTCGGGTCTTTGAAAGGGGCCATCAAACATTGCAGGTTAAACCCCATTTTGATAAAAGGCGCGATGAACTGTCGGGCTTTCTTCATACGGCCGAGGAGCGCGTTGGTGACCGCTAACCGGCTTAAGCTCATGATTTTATTTTCGGGCTGGAATTCATATGCTCTCTCAAACGAATTCAGAGCTTCTTCCAAGTTTCCCATGGCGAGGTGACCCACCCCGCGTGCATTATAAGCTCAGTATACACATCCTATATCTACTCTGAGAGCCGTACCAGCGACATCAGCAGCCTCCTCTGGTCTTCCCCCCCAAATCAAAGCCCAACCTAAGGCATGCCAAGCTGATGATTCTTTTGGGGCAAGAGCAACACCGCGTTCGCCATCTGCAATGGCCTCTTCCCACCGGCGCTGCACAGGAAAGAAAAAATATGCATTGACGAGGTAAGAACCGTATGTCGGGTTCTTCATGGAGATTTCTCTGTTATGCTCGCTCCGCAGGAAGCATTCTTGAGGTGATAGGCCCACTAGCCTGCCCCCGTATATTCCTGCAAAGATATATGCTTCCGACAGCCCGGCGTATGCCCGGCTATAGTTTGGGTCTAACTTGATAGCCTCCTCAAAATAGGGAATTGCCTTGACTGTTCTATCAGGCGAGTACCGCTTCATGAGATCTGCGCCTTTTAAGAGGGCGTCGTAGGCCTTGATGTTGTCCGTCTCTTTTCGATAAACATGTTCCTGCTCCACCTCTGTCAATTTCACTGCCAGCGAAGCGACGATCTTTCGGGCGATCTTGTCTTGGAGTGCAAAAATATTGCTGAGAGGGCCATCAATCCGCTCCGCCCAGAGGTGATGTTGGGTGGGGGCATCGATGAGTTGAGCGTTAATACGGACTTGATCCCCGACCTTGCGTACACTCCCTTCAAGCACGTATCGTGCTCCAAGATTCTCGGCTATTTGTTTAGTCCCTATGGATTTATCTTTATAAACAAATGTGGAGTTCCGGGAGATGACGAGCAGACCCGAGATTTTGGCCAGATCAGTGATCAGGTCTTCAGCCAGCCCATCGCCAAAATAATCTTGCTTTGGGTCATCACTCATATTGACAAATGGTAGGACGGCGATGGATGGTTTTTCGGGGATTCCGGTGGATACAGGTTTCTCAGAAACCACCTCCTCAGTGATGGGAGGAGCACGAAACTGATAATTCCACACGGCCCAGACCCCAACTACAATAACCAAAACAGCAGCTATGGCCAAAACCGTCTTGCGCCAGGTTTCTCTTTCAGCCTTCTTCGCTTTGATCACCCTGTGGGCGGCTGCACCAGGAAAAGACAATACCCGATAGACCCGTATCGGTGTGCTGATGTTTCTAACCTGATGTTCTCCAAGGTTTTCGTATTCTAATCCGAGCTTGTTCGCCACCTGATCGTATGCTCTGCCTGAAATACAGATACCACCAGCCTCTGCTATAGATTCAACCCGAGCAGCAATATTGATCCCATCACCGTAGATATTACCATCGTCTTCAATGACGTCTCCAAGATTAACACCGATACGGAACTGCATCTGACGGTTAGAAGGCAGTTCAGTATTGCGCTCCGCAAGGTCACGCTGGATTTCCACAGCGCAATTCACAGCATCCACAACACTGGTAAACTCTGCCAGAAGGTTATCCCCAGGAGCGTCTACAACACGGCCACGGAATTGCTGTACAAGGTCATTGATGGCCGCTCGGTAGGATTTGAGTGTGCGGACGGTGGCTTCCTCATCATCGTCCATGAGACGGCTGTAGCCTTCAACATCTGCACTGAGAATGGCGGCGAGTTTACGCTTAAAACCTTCATCTGCCATAGGTACCCCCGTGGTTAAGGTTTCAAACAATAGGACTCAGTATGTGGATCAATCAGAAAAATGCAGTGCCGGATGAGACGCAGGAGTCGGTAAATACAGATCAGGAACAGGTCAGGTCAAATAGTGTATTTCATATCTATACCCAAATCAAAGGGATTTAGTCAATCATTATCGATGGTTCGCAAGTGGTGATATCGTATGGCAAAAACCAAATATCAGCCGATAGTGATAAATTGAGAATAACCACGGTACGGGCAAGTTTGTGATATCCAAAGAATCTGAACGATATTTAGCACGATTTCGGAGCCGGAGTTCGCCAGAAATCACACTTGGGTAAAAATACATGTTTCAAATGGATGTCACAAGCGGTTTTGTGAAATGGTCTGTTAAAGTTCGATACGGGTGTTTTGGCCGAAAAACCCATCCTTCAATTAAAGTGCCGGTGGGCTCAGAAAATTTCCCAACAATTAAATTTAGGATTTTCTTGACTTGGCGGACGGTTTTGGTATCTGTAATTGTGCCACGGTGGTGATCATCTACTTATCACAGGTCTGCCTATTTCTGTGATTAGATAAAAAACTCAAAATAATACTGAATTTCATATTCCACTAATCTTAAAGCACATATTAATCGCCTTAAGGCGAACAGTTCGTACATCTCATTTCGTCTCGCTGGAAAAAATTTGTTTTTTTATTTGCTCAGACTTAAACACCGAAGGAGGCCGCTATGCAACGATGTCTTTTTTTCATTACTATTTTATTGGGCATAATGATTTCCGTAAATGCGATGGGCTTCGATGCTACTGGAATTTGGGCTTACACCGAACATTCACACACTAACACATGCGGTGTACAGTTAGATCCCGATTCAGATGAGATTTTCATTCTGCAAGATACCACTACGTTTCTAGTTGTTGGTCAGGAAGGTTCGACTTACGGGACCGTGAACGGTGTAACTTATAC
>JBATKU010000622.1:0-2190 GCA_049669725.1 Desulfobacterales bacterium | reverse complement strand
TCTGATGAATTATCTGTATCTGAAGTCTCGATTCCGGTATCACTCGGTTTTTTTTTCTCAGCCATACATCCTGCATGCAAAAAAGTTAATGCGAAAAATTTAGTATTTCAGGTATTTTAGCGCTTTTTTGAAGATTTTGTCAATGAGGAACTTCTCTGAGGGCCTTTTTAATCCGTTCACGGGTTGCATTAGAAAGGGAACCTGTCTGGGCGGGGTCGGCTTCGGGAAGTTTTTCAAGACGGATGGCATTTCTTAAAATCATCAGCTGTTTCCTGAATCTATTGCAGTATTTACACATCAGCAGGTGCATGGTGATCATCATCCGGTGATGAACCGGAAGGGAAGCATCCATGGACAGGGATACTTTCTCTGATACTTCTTTGCAATTAAACATCCAGTGTATCATAAGCAAATCTCTAATTCTCAGCACCGAGCCATTTAATTTCAAGACATTGACGCAACAGCACGCGCGCGCGGTAAAGAATAACCCAGCTATTCGTCGCCGAAATACCCAGCGCCTTACAAATTTCATCGGTACTTGATTCGTCAATTTCGCGCATCATAAATACTTTGGCCTGACGCTCCGGCAACTCACCCAGGCAGCGATATAAAATATCGATAAATTCTTTCTGTATTCATCCACCCAGTTTTCAGGATTATCTATTTGGGCCTTGATCTCCGATGAATTTTTGTTCATGGTAAGCCTTGTACTTGCGATGGACCAAAAGATATTCTTGAGATAGCTTTTAAAGTATTTGGCGACGACCGAAGATATAGATAGAAAACGTGTGCAGTGAGTACACGCAGCATCGTCAACTTCCTTAGATCTGGGGCGGCTCATAAGGGGCCGCCCGCAACCTTTCGATTTATAAGTTTTTATCATGATAAGATCTCTGCTAACTCAAGTCAACGATCTTCCCACACTCCACAGCGGGATAGAATTGGCCCGTCCTTGCTTGCGTGACTTGCCCGCCACCGGAGGATTAGCCACTTCGGAGGAAAAAACCCGCGGCACTATTGCCAAGGCCGAAGAAATGGCTAAGTTGTTCATGTAAGTTTTATTAAAAACTGACGACAAAGACTAACCAAACAGGACAAAATCAGTGTGAAGTACCTGGTTTATGGTTGGTTGCTGAATGGGGAATAAAATTAATGCAGTACTGGATAATCTGACATCGGAGAACAAGCTGCTTCAAATTAAATCCAGGCTCGCAACACTCCATTTCTCCAACACCCATTTGCGGTTTACTGATTCAACTCCTCGAATAGGGCTGCACCAAGAACATGGTAACCGTAATTTAAAACAGGAAAAGGAGGCGCTCATGGCAGACTATGATTTCGATATCGGTGTCATTGGTGGTGGTGCCGGCGGTCTGACGGTAACATCCGGGGCCGCCCAGCTGGGCGCAAAAACCCTGCTGGTGGAAAAAGAAAAGGAACTCGGGGGGGATTGTCTGCACTTCGGTTGCGTACCCAGTAAAACGCTGATTAAAACCGCCCATGTCTACCATTGGATGAAAAACTCCGAAAAATTCGGTTTACCCGCCGTAGATTTACCACCGGTGGACTTCCGGGAAATATCAAAAAGAATTAAGTCGGTTATCGGCACCATTCAGCATCATGATTCCAAAGAAAGATTTTGCAATCTCGGCGCCCGGGTGGAGTTCGGCCGGCCGACCTTTATAGACGAACACAGCATCCGGTTAAACGGGCATACCCATTCGGCCAAAACCTGGGTGATTGCCACCGGATCTTCGCCCGTGGCCCCGCCCATCAAGGGCCTTGATAAAACTCACTATATTACCAACAAAGAAATTTTTTACCTGGATCACCTGCCCAAATCCATGATCGTGCTCGGGGGCGGTCCCATCGGCACCGAAATGGCCCAGGCTTTCTGTCGGCTGGGCACCAAAGTTTCGGTGGTGAATCGGGCGCCTCAAATCCTGGCAAAAGAAGATACCGATATGGCGGATACGGTTAAAGAAGTTCTCAGCGCAGAAGGCGTTGATTTTTATCTCAACAGCTCAATCGAAGAAGTCAACGGTCTGGGCCGTGAGAAAGAGGTCAAGATTAAAACCAGTGAAGGCAGCACCATCAGCCTGACAGCCGAAACCGTCCTGGTGGCTCTGGGAAGAGCCGCCAACACCAATGATCTCGGGCTTGAAAAAATCGGGATAGAATATGCGCCCC
>JBATKU010000621.1:0-19662 GCA_049669725.1 Desulfobacterales bacterium | reverse complement strand
ACCAGTTGGCCCTGAGCCGGCCCAATGTGGTTCTTTTTTCGACCGCTCGAACCCAAGAACGGGAGCATCTGTTCCACTGGGTTGGGCCGATCTACAAAGTGCGCTTTGGTTTCTATGCCAAAAGGGGTTCCGGGCCGTATCTGACATGCCTTGCTGACGCTAAAAAAGTCGGCGCCATCGCCACCTATAAGGATGATGTCAGGGAGCAGCTTCTTATATCTCAGGGATTTACCAATCTGGACAGCTCGAAATCGCCCGCCAGCAATTTGAAAAAATTGCTGGCAGGGCGCGTGGATTTATGGCTTTACAGCAACCTGGGGGTTCAGTCGGTTGCCAGGCAGATCGGCATCAACCCCGATGATGTGGAACGGGTTTTGCCTTTTAAAGATTATTATGCTTATATCGCCTTCTCCAAAGGCACACCCCAGGCTGTCGCTAAAAAATGGCAGAAGACCCTGGATGATATGAAGCACGAAGGCACCTTTAAAAGGATCAGCCAACAATGGCTTCCGGAGGAAAGCATCCCCGGGATTTGGCCGGTGGCTGCCAAATCCGCAATGGCTCCGGTAAAACTGAAAATTTACACCGAGGACTCCCCTCCCGCCAATTTTCTGGACCATGGCAAATTAAACGGACTGTCAGTTGAAATTGTCCGTGAAATTTTACACCGGCTAAAATTGCCGGATAATATCCAGGCCGTACCCTGGGCCCGGGGTTACACCCTGGCACTGACCCAGCCCAATGTAGCGCTGTTTTCAACCACCCGGCTGCCCCAGCGGGAAAAATTATTCAAATGGGTGGGGCCCCTGTACTCTCAGACCTGGGGTTTTTACGCCAGAAGGGATTCGGAGATAAACATCAGTTCCCTGGCGCAGGCCAAAGCCCTACCCCGCATAGGGACCTACTACAAGGATGCCAAGGAACAATATCTGCTGGCCAAAGGATTTCGGAACCTGGTCAGCACCAAAAGGAATAAGAATAACATCCGCCACATTATGGACGGATCCATCGATCTGTGGGTCAGCTCAGATTTTAACATGCCGTACCTGGCTAAGCAGGCCGGCATAAATCCCGATCAGGTGAAACTGGTCTTTGCCTTTAAAAGAGTCCAAAATTATATCGCTTTTTCGACTCAAAGCCCCAACTCCCTGGTGAGTCTATGGCAGCAGACGCTGGATGAGTTAAAGCAGGATGGAACCTATGACCGCCTGTGTGCCAGATAAACCAGGCCAAGCATGCTATTGACCGGACACCCTAAATGAGGATTATGGCGTGGAGAACGAGCATCGAATAAAATCCACCAAACCGCTACGCCTTTTCGGACGGCGGTCACTTTCCAAAGAACTGGCGATCAGTCTTATTCTGCTTTTGATTTTGTTTGAGGGGGTTTTACTGGCCTATGTTTACAGCCGGCAGTCCCGATTTCTGCTGCAGGAGCTTGAAAAAAAGGCGGACGATTACGCCGAAAAGCTCAGCGAGGTACTGGTGGTGCCGCTCTGGGATTTTGATGACGAGCAGATCGGCAAAATCGGCCTATCTTTTCTGCAAAGCGATGTGATCGATAAAGTTCACATAACTGACGCAAGCGGGAAAACGCTCTTCGTGGCCCCCGGCAGACCGGACAGGCAAGGGCTTCTCAGCCGCAGTGTGGCGATCACTTACAGGGGTCAAATCCTCGGCGAAGCGAACCTGGTCTTCTCCTTGGGTGCAATTAATGAAGACCTGGCCTGGCTGCGCAATACGATTCTGATGGTCCTGGCCGCATCCCTAATCGTTATCTTTGTTACCACCAGAATCCTGCTGCGCGTTTTTATGCGCAAACCACTCAACATCCTCCAAAAAGGCATCGACCGGGTTGCAAGAGGAGACTATGCCTACGGATTTGATGAACTTCACCACGCAGAACTTACCGGTATTGCCCGACGAATTAAAGAAATGGCCGCTGACATCCAGGCCCGGGAAATATCCCTGCAGGATGAAGTCACCGTCCGCAAACATACCGAAGAAAAAATCCGCAAAAGCGAGGCCAAAGGCCGCGCTCTGCTCGACGCCATGCCGGACATGATGTTTCAACTTGATCGCAACGGCTATTTTCTAGAATATCACGGCACCCAGCAGGATCTGTATCTGGTGCCGGATACTTTTCTGGGAAAAAAAATTGATGACGTATTGCCGGCGAACCTCGCCGGATTACACCATAAAAACGCCGAACAGGCCCTGAGAACCCGGCAGCTTCAAATTTTCGAATATGATTTTCCCATCAATGGCAAAAAGACCTATTATGAATGCCGCATGGTGGCCATCTCCGATGAAACTATTATGGCGGTTGTACGCAACATGACGGAAAGCAAACTGGCTGCCGCCGATAAATCCAGGCTAGAAGAGCAACTTCGCATGGCACAGAAGATGGAAGCGATCGGAACGCTGGCCGGCGGTGTGGCCCACGATTTAAACAATGTGCTGTCCGGCCTGATCAGCTACCCGGAGCTGATTTTGATGGATCTTCCTGCAGACAGCCCGTTGAAGTCCTCGGTTCTGGCAATCAAAAAATCGGGGGAAAAAGCGGCCAATATTGTACAGGACATGTTAACCCTGGCCCGCAGAGGCGTGGCCGTATCGGAAGTGGTCAACCTCAATGACATTATCACGGACTATATAGAAAGCCCTGAATATGAAACGCTGAAACATATCCATCCTGGCTTAAAGCTTGAGGTCAGCCTTGAACCCGACCTCCTGGGAATTACAGGATCTCCCGTCCACCTGTCTAAAACCGTCATGAACCTGGTCTCCAATGCCACCGAAGCCCTGGTTGATGGCGGAACCGTTTCTATTTCGAGCGAGAACCGCTACATCGATAAACCGATCAGCGGCTACGACGACATCGAAGAAGGCGATTACGTCACCCTGACCGTCCGCGACACCGGAACCGGTATTGCGGCGACGGATATTGAGAGAATTTTTGAGCCGTTCTACACGAAAAAAGCCATGGGAAGAAGCGGCACCGGCCTGGGGATGGCAGTTATATGGGGAACGGTTAAAGACCATAAGGGGTATATCGATGTTCAAAGCACCGAAGGCCAGGGCACCTGGTTCTTTATCTATCTGCCGGCCTCCCGCCAGCCGTCATCCCGTAAAGCATTCCGGCGCTCCATAGAAGACTACCGGGGCAAGGGGGAGTTTTTACTGATCATAGACGATGTCAAAGATCAGCGGAATATTGCTACCGAAATTCTAACCAAACTCGGCTACAGAGTGGAATCGGTTTCCAGCGGAGAAGAGGCTGTTGGGTACCTGGAAACCCGAAGTGCCGATCTTCTCATTTTGGATATGATTATGGATCCGGGCATCGACGGGCTTGAAACTTACAGGCAGATCATAGAAGTTCACCCGACACAGAAAGCCATCATTGTTAGCGGCTATTCAGAATCAGCGCGGGTCAAGGAGGCTCAGAAACTGGGCGCCGGCGCCTATGTCAAAAAACCTTATTTGATGGATAAAATGGCGGTTGCCGTTAGAAAAGAATTGGACAGGTAATGGTCGCAGTTGGGCTGACCCGGATATCGATGGCCTCGCCCACTACATAAGGATTTTGCTACATATTCTAACCATCCCGGGATGTAAGAACGGTAACCTTCAACTGCCTGAGCCCGAAGCGCAGGGCTTCTTTTTTCTCATTTTTTTTCATGGCGATATCCACCCGGTCGACATAACGCTTATGCATGCGGTCGGTGACAGTGCAGACGCCAACATTCGCAATATGAAGCAAGGTCCCGAATGGTACGAAGTTCGCAGCGCATCTTTTTGATCCGGAATCCAATGCGGCACAGATATCTTCACCGTTGGCTGATTCACAGGGGTCGCCGTAGTTTTGGGCAGGATCTCCGACATTGTAGGCGGTTACTTCACGCAAACGCGCACGGTTGGCTGACGAAAAATTTTCAGCGGCCCCGTTTATGGATTGACTGCGGTGCCGCTGACCCCGTTTTTCTGCTACAAGATCATTGTTTGACCTTTTATATTTTTGCAGGCGGGTGCGATCGGTATTGAAGTTGGGGTTGTCGATTGCGCCCGGCGAACGGTTCGGTTGCCGGGCCCTGCTATCTGTCAGGCTTTGATACCGATATATTTTGGTCTTGATCAATTTAACCGGATATCCATGCGGATCATCGGTGGCGACATAGGCAATTCCAAAAATCAGCCCGAAAGCCATGATATGTATGGCAAAAAACACTTTAATTGCTACTCCCTCCTTCCGACAATTTATCGGTCACAGTAGAATAATAACTTTTCCGCGGTTGTAAAGGTCTGCCGCAGAATTCCAATATTCCAATTGGGCGAAGCCCATATATAGTTCTAACAACCTTCCACTCTTACTCTTTTTCAGCTTTCATTTTGCCTTTATTTAAATTACAGGTTGAAAACCATTAATATTTTTGTAAAAATGGTAAGATAGTGCAAGTTTTGGGTGGCATATTGCGGCTTTGCTCAGGGGAAAAGATATTTTCCCGGGTGGTCGGTCCATTACCGGAAGAATGGAGTGCAGATGATGTTCAAAGAAAGCATGATCAACCAGCGATTAAAAAAACTGGAACAGCACCTGAAACAGGAAAATCCGATCCTCTCTGAAGTTGTTCAAAACTTTCGCGAACTGGATCGAATCAGCCGCAAACTAGGCTTTTTGCAGCGGGAGGAATCCCACGCCACCCGGACCCCCTGGTGGCCGCTTATCTCAATTCTAGGTATTTATTCAGCGGGTAAATCCACCTTCATCAACAATTTCCTTCAGTACGATCTGCAGGACGTCGGAATACAGGCGGTTGATGACAAGTTCAGCGTGATTTGTTTTACCAGAGATGCCAAAGAACGAGTGCTGCCCGGTCTGGCGCTGGATGCGGATCCACGCTTCCCTTTGTACAAAATCAGCCGGGCCATAGAAGAGGTTGCCGTCGGCCAAGGTGAGCATATTGATGCTTACCTGCAACTGAAAACCTGTCCCAGCAAAGTGCTGCGAGGTAAAATCCTCATCGATTCTCCCGGCTTTGATGCCGATGCTCAACGAACTTCCACTTTACGGATTACCGACCACATCATTGATCTGTCGGATCTTGTTCTGGTTTTTTTTGATGCCCGGCACCCGGAAACCGGTTCGATGCGAGACACCCTGGAACATCTGGTAAAGACCACGGTAAACCGGCGGGATTCAAACAAGTTTTTGTACATCCTAAACCAGATCGATGTAACCGCCAATGAAGACAGTCTGGAGGAAGTCTTTGCAGCCTGGCAACGGGCGCTGGCCCAATTCGGCCTGACAGCAGGCAGTTCCTTTGCCATCTACAACAAGGATTCAGCAATTCCCTTCGATAGCGAAGATGTCCGGGCGCGCTTCGAGAACAAGCGCGACGCTGACTCCAAAGCCATTTACCGTCGCATTGAGCAGGTGGGAGTTGAACGCGCCTATCGAATTGTCGGGATGCTGGAACAAATCGCACAGATGCTAAAGCAGGATGTTGTATCCCTCCTGCAGCGTTTTATCAAACGCTGGCGGCGCAGGGTTCTATGGCTGGAAGGAACGATTCTGGCCTGCCTGGCGGCGGCCTTTCTGGCGCTGACCATCTGGGGAAATTATGGGGAGGGGCTGTCGCTGAACCTGCCGTTCTGGGATCTGTTAACGCGCAACAATTATACTAAATACGGTGCGCTGGCTATTTTGATCGCCGGAGCGGGATATGTTCACTTTAGCATCCGGCGCTGGGCGGCCCGAAAGGTCAAACAGAAATTGCTGACCGAGATAAAAGACCCGGATCTGCTTCCCAGCTATAAACGTGCTTTGCACAAAAGCAGCCGTTGGTGGCGAAGTCTTTTTTTGCCTAATCCGGCGGGCTGGGGACGGCGCACATCGGCAAGGCTCGAAAAAGTGGTGGAAGAAAGCAACGCTTATATCCAAAAACTCAATGATGAGTACGCCAACCCCTCCGGAGAAGAAAAAAACGAACTGTCAATTGAAGAGCCGGCGGTCGAAGATTCAAAGCGTCGTAAGACCCTGCCCGCCGACACCGGGCCGGATACCCCGAAAAACTGAAGCACCAGGGCTTTACGCTACCAGCATTTCACTATGGAAAACAAGGTTAAAACCATTGAGATCCCCCGGGGTGAGGCTGTTTTCTGGCTGGACGGAAATGGCTGCTGGCACAACGCCGACGGAAAGTTCAGGCATAAAAAAATCATTGATTACTTTCATTCCAGCATTAAGCGGGACCGCAAGGGCTACCACCTGTGCCAGGCCCATGATAACATTATTGAAAAGGTTTATTTCCATTATGAAGATAAAGCCCTGTTTGTTTTTGATGTCCTCCAGGAAAATGACATCATGCTGGTATTGAACACCAAAAAACAGATTAAGTTAAAACCGAGAAAATTGCTTATTAAAGATGACAATCTTTACATGCACCTGGGCGATGAGACCATTAAATTTGCTGAACAGGGCTTATTAAAAATCGCACCACTTTTGGAGGAAGAAGGTAAGTTGCTGTTTATCCGATCTAAAAACAGGCGCTACCGGATACCCACTTGGGGAGAAAAGGAGAAATTGTCATGAGCATAAGAGATATATTTTCTTCGTTTACCAACATGAATACCGATCAGTTTCAATCCTTCATCGACGCTAACAAAGAAGGCAGTTTTACATTGCTGGATGTCCGTCAGCCCACAGAATATGAAGGCGCCCGGATCCCTGGAAGTCAGTTGATGCCGCTTCCGACCTTAAACGAGCGGCTGCGGGAATTGGATCCTGAAAAACCGGTCATCGCTTACTGAGCGGCCGGCAGACGCAGCCGTGCTGCTGCGCAAATTTTAACCGGCAAGGGGTTCAAGCAGGTGTACAACTTAAAAGGCGGCATCGCCGCCTGGCAGGGTCAGGCAGCCGCAGGGCCCGAAGAAATGGGGATGATGATTATAAAAGGTGATGAAACCCCTCAGGATATCATCTGCCTGGCCTATGGTCTGGAGGAAGGATTACGAAAATTTTATGCCGCATCCACCCAAATGGCCATCGAACCGGAGGTTATCAACGTGCTTTCTAAGCTGGCTGAAATTGAAGCCCGACATAAGCAAAAATTATTTGGCCTCTATAAAACCATTGATTCCAATGATACAGCCATCGAAGGCTTTGAAGCTAAAGTCAATTCCGAGTTGATGGAAGGCGGGTTTGACCCTGATAAGCTGATGGAAGAGAACCTGTCGGCGTTTAAAACTGCGTCTGAAGTGCTTAACTTTGCAATGATGCTGGAGGCCCAGGGCATGGATCTGTACATGCGCTATGCCGAAAAAAGTGAGCATCCGCAAGTCAAGGAGATTCTCTTTGAAATGGCCGGTGACGAAAAAGCCCATTTAAAAAGCCTCGGAGATCTTTTAGAAAATATTTGAAGGCATCGAAGCCCCAATGAAATTTTACGTCTACTTTAATGCCTACGGCCACGCCCAAAAAATAATCAGCGAGCAGGAGTTGGCCGAATCTTTCAACAACCAAACCGCTGAATTTTTAGCCGCCATGTGTCAGGGACAGCCGGATGCTGAAAAGGCTTATCGCACCGGCCATGTTGGAACCCTGGCGTTTGATAATGAAAAGGATTTAAACGATTATCTGACAGAACTCGGAGAAGAAATAGAAGGATTTTACGAGTGCCGGTCTGAAAGCCGCCCATATAATTTTTAAGCCATGAAAAAGCAGCAATACGAAAACATGGAATCCATGTTCCATCTGATTGAGCATGACTGGCAGGACATAAGTCCGATGGAACTGGTAATTTATCAACTGGCCCGGGGCAACACCTTTAATATGCGGGTCATCGGTCTTGAAGGCATCAAAAGTTTCGCAGAAGCCCATCCGAAATGTGCAATTACCTTCAAGCCCAATCATCTGAGTGAAGCCGACTTCATTCTGCTCTCTATCCTGTTTAGAGAAAATGACATGAAGGTACTGGTAGAAGGCGGTTCAAATCTGTTTATCGACGACATCGATATTTTCAGAGACTTGCTGCCCGGATATATTTTAGAGGACCTCAAAGGCTTCGCTGATAAGCACCAAATGAGTATTGCGCGCTATTTATCCACCCGGGGCGCGTTCAAAGTTTTTCGCGAACCGCAGAGTGTCACTCAACCGGACGGCAGCAAAATAGACATGGGCCGCAAAGAAATTATTTCTTTAACCCGAGCCTACCGCTACCACCTGGTCAAGGAAAAGGAAATGTACGTCACTTTTCCCGGTTTTTCCTCTATTAAACTGGGTTTACTTGAAATTTTGAAAAAAAACGGCACCAAAACCGGCCGGAGCTATACCGGCAAAATCGACGGGTTTCATCACCTGCCCTTTCAAATAGATATCGAAGCATCGTTGTATTCCAATGTCGACGTCTATGTGGTTCCGGTGAACATTGCCTATGAGCGCGTTTTAGAAGATGAACATTTTGCCGAATTGGCACGGCTCTATGAAAACGGAGATAATAAACGCGATATCTATTTAAAGGACCTGGGCTATATTGTTAAAGAATTTTACTGTGACAAAAGAAAGGCCAACCTGTCCATAAAATTCGGTGAACCTCATAAAATCCAAACCTCTGATCTTAAAGACAGCTTTGCGGGCCGGAAGATAAAAAGCGCCGCCCATAAGTGTGCGGAAGAACTATTTGACAACATGCTCACGATGCAGCCCATATTCCCGGCCAATATTTATTTTTCGGCTTTTAATGAAAACTTCAACCGAACGCCGCTGCGGGTCATGAAAGAAAAAATTGACGACATCAGAGATTATCTGAGAACACTGGTGTGGGGCAATGACAAGCTGCGGGTCGATCTGCATTATGTGTTGGGCTACAACCACCACATCATATCAGCCGATGAAATTATTAATCGAACGTTTCAGATCTTCAGCCGGCCGAACAGGCATATTACCGCCATTGATGGGGATATGTTTGTTGTCTACAACCGTGAGGTTGCACAACAGTATAAAAACCATACCGCCCATTTCTTTGAAAATATGCAGCAACCCTGATTGAGAATACCCGGTTATTCAGCTTTGGCCCGCTCCAGCTCTTCAATTATTTCTTTTAATCGAAATTCTCTGGCCTCAACTTTGACCATCATCATACCGAATGATTCCGCCAATTCGCTGAGTACGCTGGGATATCTACCTTTTTTTGAGAGCTCAAACAAACGCTCGGAGTCTGCCTTGTCGTATTTACCGGAGGCGATTTTTTTGCAAGACTCATTAAGCATTTCAAACAAATCAAGATAGTAGCGTTCAAAATCCATAGCCAGTCTCCCCTTCTTCCGTTCTTGGTAGATAAAGCGCTTATATGGCAATATATTAACTCTTGCCGGCGTTGGCAAGTAACTGGTGTAGGAGGTTACGCGTTGCGGGTTGCGCAATGCAGTGGAGTTTCCCCAAAAAGTGGCTACGCACTTGTATATCAGCCTTTTGCAGAAGGATTCAGCACAGACTGACCCAGGACCCGCAACCCGTAATCGTAAAATTATTGACTCACAAACAAATTTTATGCTACTCAAATCACTGAAAATTTGCTAACCAACATCAAGAGACAGCCATGGCCGGATACCATACACCTCCTTACTTTGAAAAGTAGCGGGGTTTTTTTATGGCTCCCTCCTGGTAAAGCCCCTAACATATTTGCGGGAGACCCATCACCATGACCAAGCAGTTGAATCTGTTCCCGGATAATGAGCTAAACATACTAGGCACCCCAGAGGACGTAAACCTCGCTGACTTGAAGACCGCCTTCAACCCGGTGGATGAAGTATTTGCAGCCATCGAACGCTTTAGAAGTAGCCGTGATTTCATGGAACTTATCCAGTTTATCGCCCGCTTCCCAAATTACTCTAGCTTTAATGGTTGGTTGATCTACCTCCAGAATCCTTTGGCCACTTATGTCGCCACGGCACGGACCTGGGCCCAAAAGTATAACCGACAGCCCAGGCGCGACGCGAAACCCTTGGTAATCCTGGCACCCATGGCACCGATTATTTTTCTGTTCGACATTCAGGACACAGAGGGCGCGCCGGTTTCATCGACCTTACTGCAACCGCGGCAAATCGATGATCAGCAGCTTGGAAAATATTATATGACCACATTTCACAATGCCGCCACCCATGGAATTTCGGTTTATGAAGCGGCTTTAAACACCAATGAGATTGACACCGTCAGTCGAATTACCCCGGCTTTAAGAAAAAAATATCAGGAATTAAAACTCCCCAAAGACACAAGCTATTTGATCCTCATCGATAAAACCCTGCCCCTGAGAAGCAGGTATGCCTCCCTCGCCCATGCACTCGGACACATCTTTTGCAGCCACCTGGGTATTGATCGCCATGCCTGGTGGCCGGAACGTGGGGATTTAAATATCACGGGAGAAGAGATTGAAGCAGATTCGGTCGCCTATCTGGTGTGTCGCCGCAGCGGCTTGAGGGCAGATTCGGAAAATTATCTGCTCCAATTTTCTGAAACACAACAGGAAATTCCCCCCTTCAGCATGAATGCTGTCATTCAGGCCACCAGCTATATTGAAGACATGGGCAAGCACCGTTGGAAAGCCCCCAAGAAGCGCCGTCAAAAATAAAAAACGGAACATTTTTTTGACAACCGCTATACCAATCAATCCAAACTCGTTTTGGGAAATTAATTTCCCAGGTTTTAGGAAATGTTTTCCATAAGAATCGCTTTGCTCACAAACAGACTAAATTTTAAATATCTGACATTATTACAAATAAAAAATTATCTAACTTTGCACGGTTTTTGCTAACTCAAATTTAACATACAAGCAGGGGATTTAAGCATACCCCTAGAATCTCAAGCAACGGAATAATGGACTGCCCCGCCGCCCCGAGTAGCGGGATCTCCGCTTCGCTACGACAAGCAACGGGTTATCAACCGGAATATTTTTTACCGCCCCAAGGGGCGGGGAATTAATCCCTCGTCCGGCGGCGGATTCAAACGAGAAAAAAAGAGCCTATCTCACAGGAGGCCCAAATTGTCGGATTTTCATGAAATGGCAAACAATCTGCGGATGAGAAAAGAACGTGCCTTACATATTAAAAACCCCGCTTACAATATCGATAATGGTGGCCGTCGGCTGGGGATTGAGCGACGACAGTTCACCTATTCGCATCATTATCCCGAAAGAAGAGTTGGTATTGAACGCCGGCGCCTTGCGGAAAGAAGGATTGAAATGAAAGCCGGGGCAAGCGGCTAAGATGATGTCTTTGCGCGCCTGGATACAAAACTCGGGGGCGGATATTACTGGGATCCTTCCACCGGCAAGATAGGCGGTGGACTTCCTTACGGGCCCCATGGCATTGTGCTTTCCAGGACTCAGTCCTCGACCAAATCGGCCGGCTACTGGAAATAGCATGGGCCTTCCCGGAAGTAACCTTTCTTTTGGCTCCACTCCATTCCCTATTGCCTTTTAAGGTCATTTCTGTTTTATAATGGGTTATCCGCATTCCGGGATCTCATATCATATACAACCCCTACAATTTTTTAATGTCACGTGCACTGCATAAGACGGAGGCATATGATTTAAAATGGATAAACCAGCCAAAATAGTCGTAGCCCTGGTAATAATTGTCGTAAGCGGCTTTTTCATATTCAGCAAAATCTCCGGTTGGTATAAAGGCAAGCTGGAAAAAGCGGTCAAAAACGAACAGGAAGTCTGGCAGGGCAAAGCGAATAAACTGGAACAGGAGGTCTCCGCGCTTAGGCAGGAGTTGACCGAAGTTAAAGGGCAAGAAGTTCCGGAAGAAAAATTAGCAACAATTTTTGGTGAAAAAGAAAATGAGGGCCGCCAGCAGGCAGACGAAACGAAAACACCCTCTAAAAAGCCGTCGCGTATTGTAGAGACAGAACGCCAGATAGAAGCATTTTTCGCCTACCTGGATAATCGACCGTATGTTCAATCCCTTAATCTGGCAGGAGGCAGTTATCTGCAATACCAAATCGCCATCGAAAAATTATCGGCCAAGCCTCCGATAATCGTCGGTGAAATGGATTCGCTCTACAACATGGTTCGCAATGTCGCTCACTTCTATCGCGTCATGGGAAAAAAGCGGGTGCTACTCACCAGGCAAATTTTACAAAACGAGCCCGAGGTGATGGAATCGGTAATGGAAACTTTTTATCAGTGGTTTACCATGGACGGGGGGGGCGAAGCCACCCTAAAGGGACGCCCTTCAATGACTGCCATGTATGAATATGCCGGATATATATTGAACACGCTGGGCGGAAGAAGTTATTTGTTAAGAAGAACTCCAAAAGTAAGGGCCTTAACAACCTATTACTGCGTTCTTATACTCGATAGAGCCAATGACGAAGAGCTAAATTCAAGAGGCATCGATATTCGGCCGTACATAAAATCTTCCCTGCTGGAAATTAAGAATCAAATTGGCCTTATCCATCAAAAAGAATATATAACCACTCTCAGTGAGCTGAGTCTTAAATACACCTGACCCTCCGAGAGAGAGTAATTCGTTTTCGGAATTAAGCTATGCGATGCTTTAAATTTGCTGTTATTGGAATACTGTTTTGGTTCATATTCACCGGCGTACTGCATGCAGCCGAATTGAATGAAAGTTTTTTGGGTGCCAAATGGGGAACCAATATCTCCGCCCTGCCTGATTTTATAAAAATTTCGGGCAAGGGTGATGTTGCCTATTACGAGAATCCGGCAAAAACTTACACCGTTTTTGAAGTCGAAAACCCCTCGGTCATTTATGGGTTTTACAAGGATCAGTTCTTTGCCACCTATATCCAGGTTGATACATTCAAGGTTTTTGAGCGGGTAAAAGAGCATATCAGTAAAAAATTCGGAACGCCTAAAACCATTTTAAAAATGAAAACCCGGCAAACGATATACAGATGGAAACATCAAGACATAAAAATAAAGCTCAAACTTTTTGAAGTCGAAGGCAAAATGAAACTGGCCTTCTACTTCACGCCGCTTTCCAACAAATTAAACGAGGCGCAACGGGGGTCATTCCCTACGGTTCCTAAACGTGTCACCACCCTGGATGACAGTACCAAACAGGAAATGCACAGGGACATCAAATTGCAACGGGCTCTGGATGTAATGGGTTTTTAAAAGAATTAGAGGAGAGCTGAATGTCGCTGAAAGAGCATGAATACATCCGACAGACACTGGAGCGCTATACCAACAGTAAACTGGAAGATTTTTGTGACCATGTGTTGATCACCAATTTTAGGCAGTATATCAAGCGCTTCCAGGAAAAAACCAATGGGAAAGCTGCCGAGGGTAATTTTCGGATCGTCAATGCCAAAGACTATAACTGCACAATGATTGACTTTGGCATCGGCTCACCCCAGGCCGCGCTAATTATAAACTGCCTGGCCTATCTCGACAATCTCAAATCCGTTATCATGCTGGGAATGTGTGGCGGGATCGACGATATTCTCCAGGTGGGGGACTTTCTCGTCCCTTCGGCCGCCATCCGCGGCGAAGGCACCAGCCGACATTACCTGCCCCATGAATTTCCCGCCATTCCGGCCTCCTCGGTCAACCTGTATTGCATCGGTGCTGTTCGCAAGATCGGTCTGAACCCAAGGTGCGGAATTGTGTACACAACCGATCGGCGGCTGTGGGAATACGATGAAGAGTTTGTCAAATATTTAAGAACCCAAAGGATCCTCGCCATCGAGATGGAACTGGCAACCCTTTTTTCAGTGGCTTACCGTTACGAGGTCCCGATCGGATCGGTGATGCTGGTTTCTGATATGCCCCTGCAAAAAAGGGGCATCAAGGACAAAAAGCTGTATAAAAAAATCTACTCTGAATTCATGGAAAGCCATCTTGACATTGCTCTGGACGCCACAACCAAAATAAATTCCAACTGGCGCACGGTTGCCCGCAAGCTCACCAGCGAGTGGTAACCATTAAGGAGGAAAATCCCATGGGCGAAAATTCTGAAAAGGTGGTTGATGGCTTTCGTTTCATGCCCCCCTCTCTGGGAGCTTGGATCGGTAAGGACATCCCCGAGGAACCGTTTAGAGGTGACATTCCCTGGACACCGCTTCAAAAGCCGATCAGCGAAACAACCTTTGCCCTGATGACCTCAGCAGGCATCAGCATGAAAACCGACCCTCCCTTTGACGTGGAGCGGGAAAGGCGAGAACCGCTTTGGGGAGATCCCACCAGTCGCAAAATTCCAGTAACTGCCGGTGAAGCAGATATCGATGTGAATCATCTTCACATCAGCACCGACTATATCAAGCAGGACATCAATGTCATCCTGCCCTTGAAAAGATTTCAAGAATTTGAAAAGGAGGGCCTTATCGGCCGTCTAGCGGCGACCAGCTATTCCTATTACGGTTTTCAACTGGACCCTAAAGAACTCCTGGAGCAAACCATTCCTGGGGTGGTATCCAGTATGAAAGCTGAAGGCGTAGAGGCGGTCTTGCTGACACCAGCCTGACCACTGTGCTGCCGGTCCGTCGGACTGGTATCGCGTGTTCTGGAAGAAAACGGCATGTCAACCGCAGTTTTGACGATGACACCGGAATTTCACCGCGAAGTGGGTATCCCCCGGGTGGTGGCCATTGAATATCCCTTCGGTCGCCCGGTGGGCCAAGTGAATGATTCTGAAGGACAACAAAAGGTGCTGCTGGCGGCACTTTCTTTCCTGGAAAAGGCAAAGACACCGGGACAGATATGCCACCTTCCCTTCACCTGGCCTGAAGAACCAAAGCATACGAAATGGCATCCACCCGCAATCTCTCCGATTATCAAGCTGTATCTGGATGAATTAAAGGCCTTCGGCGCCAAGGCCAGGAAGTAGGTTTTCCGCCCTCTATGGCCGGCCTTTGATTACACGCCGTGGATATGGGTTTGGGCTTTAGATGACAAAGGGAATGATGAAATTATTATTATTTCACAACAGATCGGAATCGGATAGAAGCCTCAGGCGAGACATCAGGTCATCAAATTCGTCTGGTGGGATTTGCTGCCAGGGATTTTGGGGAAAGAACTGAAGAACGGACCTGACATCCGGCGAAAATACCTTGCCGGCCTGCAGAATCGGCTCTTTCAGTAAAAATTTAAACTCATCTCCAAAGTCCATCAGCAGATCCAGATCGTCGCTGTCTTCAAGAAGTTGGACCATCAGGATATTGCGGACCCGCCCCCTGCCCTTCAAATGGCGCTGTCCGAGCTGATCGGCATAAACCTCAACGACAACATCGTCGACGGCAACCGCACTATCATTGGCGGCCACCAGCAGCACCTGTTCCACCAGATATTCCCCTTCGGCAAACGGAATCCAGTTGTCCATATGTTCTATCCGTTTTGAAAATTATAGTACCGGTTAATCTTAAGCTTCTATATAAAAAATTCAAGGCTGTGGAATTCTGCGGATGGCCAGCAATGTAATATCATCAAACTGATCCGCCTCGCCAATGTGTTCCTGAAGACTTCCGGCAATCCGGTCGAGCAGGTCGGCGGCCGAGTCTGCCGGCGCGTCTAATATGGCCACCAGGCGATCCATGGTATAAAATCCGCCGTCTGACGCATTGGCCTCAACCACACCGTCGGTATACCCCAGCAGGGTATCACCCGGCTCCAGGCGGCTTTGCTCAATTTTAAAGTTGATTTTTGGCTCCACACCGACCGATGGACCCGTGGTGGTAAGACGCTCCTTAACACCTCCGCCGGGGCCAATGACGAATATGGGTTCATGCCCCCCGTTAACATAACTGATCGCGCCTGAACCCGGATCCAGAACCCCGAAAAACAGAGTGGCAAACATGGCAAGCTCACCATGATTCAAAGCAATGTAATTGTTGGTGAGATGAATGGCTTTCAGCGCCGTAACATGAGTCGGATCAATTGATGGATTGTTGGTATAATCGTCCATCTCATCAAGCAGGGCATCACTGCAAGTAAGCGGCAGTCCATTCAGGGATGTTTGACCCGAAAAAATCCGGATCAGGCTGCGAAATAGCGCCATGAAAAGAGCTGCCCCCACCCCTTTGTCACACACATCGGCAACCACAAAACCGATATTGCCGCCGGGAAGCTCGAAGACGTCGTAAAAGTCACCGGCTACCTGATGGGCCGGTTTGAAGTAAGCCGCAGTTTCCCAGCCTGGCAGTTGCAGCAGCTGGCTGGGCAGAAAATTAACCTGCATCTGCCGGCCTTTTTCCAGCTCATTGTTGAGCACCTGGGAGTAGGCCTCAACCTGTTCGAAACTGATCTGCAGGGCTTCCTCGGCCTGCTTGCGTTCGTTAATAGCATCGGAAATCTGCCGATACATTTGCCTGAATGCCCCGATCACCTCACCCAATTCATCGTGGCGTTGAACCGTGGCGGAATATAACTCAGGGGTCTGTTGATCATTACTGAGGGCTTCCCCGGCCCGAACCAGATCCTTTCTTAACTTCAAAATCGGATTAACCACGATCCAGCGCAGTGTAAGCCAGGTGCCCACGGTTACAACCAGGGAAATGATCACCACCAGACCGGCAATTCGAAGAAAATAGGCAAAAAGACTATCCTTGATAGATGCTGATTCATGACGAAGAATCAAGTGATAATCTCTTTGAAGCTCCACCGGCGAGCAGGCAATATCATAGCGCGAACCGTCCTGATTTAACATAAACGTCATACCGGCCGGCTCGACGTCGGCGATCATCAATTCCGGCATTTCACCGAACTCGCCGATTTTGCGCCCATCAGCCGAGTATAGAGCGCCTCCGATAACGACCTTGTCGTTTTGAAGTTTTTTGATTTCCTCGAAAAGTTCGCCATCCGATGCATCCGGAGGGACAATTTCCATGATTAAAGCCACCCGGGCGGCTGAAATATCTTTGAGATGAGAAAGGAGTTCTTTTTCGCGGTTCTTGTATGACGGTATAAAAATCAGGGTTTCAATTAAGATAACACTAAAAAAAACCCAGAGCGCAATCCGCCGAGACAGCCGGGATGCCGGGAAACGGAACAAATCTTTTAATGACATAACCTTTTCTCCTGAGTCTTCCAGAAGGTTCCTTAAAGATGCAGTTAGCCGTCAGCGGTTGAATTGGGAAAAGAAGACCGCATGGTATACAGGTTGAAAAACTATTAAGAATTGAGAGTAGTTATCAATTATGTGCTTGTCAATTTAACCGGCCCGGCCAAAATAGCTCTATCAAATCACCGGCTCAAATATCTGTCCAGGTATTAATTAATTAGTTCCCGTATGGCGGCATTAATATCAACATCCACCCGGTAACTGTATCTTTGATATGATTGCCTGTAAGTCGGCTAAACCGCAAGATTCATTACAACATAATCCATCTAAATGGATAATATCAAAGAACGCTTATTTTATATTTCCAACATTAGTATTTTGATACGGTATCAAATAAGGGAGGTTTCCGATGTTTAAAAAACTGGCTGGAAAAAATTCGAGAGGTGTGACCGGATCTGTCAAACCTTCATGATAATCTCTACATAAAGTTAGTTAAATAGATGATTAGTCCCGGTTAAATTCGCCTCGCTCCTCTTCTTCGAAGAATTTAACTGGATAAATTGATTAGTTAAAAGCGATCGGACACATTATTCATTAATTTGAACGGCAGAAATACGCTGTTGCATAATAAACAATAAATGTTTATAATAAGGCATGCAAAGGAAGACATCTAAAATGCCTGCTATGGCCCAGGTTGCAGAAGAAACCCACATTAACATTGAAAACAGCGATTCTAGGAGTAAGCTGGCCCTGATGGTAACCCGCCTGTTTGAGCTCTGGAATCTTTCCACTGCAGATCAACTTGAACTTCTGGGTCTGAGTCGAACCAGCCGGGCACAGATTTCAAAGTATCGCAACGGAGGGGCCGTGCCTTCTTCCCGGGACATGCTCGATCGAATCGGCTGGCTGCTTTCCATCCACAAAAGCCTGCGGCTTCTTTACCCGCGCAATGAAAATATCCGGTACACCTGGATTAAGCGCCGCAACCGGATATTAGACGATCAACAGCCATTGGACATCATGAAATACCAGGGATTGATTGGGGTTGCCCGGGTCGCAAGATATCTTGATTTTCTACGGGGTATGTGATGACCGCCCCCAGGACTCTATTTGACGAATCAGCTGACTATACCGGTCAACCCTATCGGAATATCACCACTCTGCGAGAATCAGAGGATCTGTTCGATGATCTGACCGACGGGGATGAGAATGCCTCGGCCATCGCGGCCGAAGCGGAAATGCGGGTGAAAGATCGATCGGTTCTCCGGGACCCTAAAATTATTCACCGGGGTTTTGATTATACCCGGTCGATAATCGAGTATCCGTTTAAAAACGAACCCTACCTGTTCACCCGCTTCGGTGACGGAACCTACGGCGTGTGGTACGGTTCTCTCGAAATGAAAACCACGGTATTTGAAACGGGCTTTCACATGCTCAAAGCCGAGCGTGCCGTCGAAGGCCTCGACGAGGTAGTTGTCCGTGAGCGGGCTGTCTACCGGGTTAAATGCCGCGCCATCCTGATCGATCTCAGGGACAAGCAGAAATCCTTTCCCGAATTGGTGGCCGATAATTACGGGTTCACCCGCCAAATCGGCCAAAGAATGAACCGGGAGGGGCATCCGGGGCTGTTAGCGCCTTCGTCCAGATACAATGGAACGAATATTGTGATCTTCAATCCGGAGGTGCTGTCAGATCCCCGACTCCACTGCTATCTCACCTATTTTTTCGATCCGCTGACGCTTAACGTCAGGGTTGAAAGAACGGTCGGCCGAACCTGGCTCAGAGTCGACGGCCGGAAATGGGTTGAGTGATCAGAAGCAGCCCTATCTCTTGTAGACTGAATCGTGATCAGGATGAAGCGAAATGAAGCGCAGGTAATCACCCTCAATTGCGAGGATGGCCCTGAAAGCGCGGGTGATACGTATTGAGTAGATGGGACTGCCTTTGCGGGTCTTCGTTTTTTTTATTTGCTCCAGGTTTAGCCCCGGCGAAGATCTGAGCTGATCGAAATCCATCCTCGACAGGGTCCTGAAGGTCTTGATCAGTAAATAGAGTTCCTTCTTTTCGAGTTTGAAAAGATCTTTTTGGAAATCCGGAAAGTTCAGATCAATCTTCAAGGTTTTCCTCCAAAGCGGAGAGGTCGGTTTCTGCTGGTTTATTATTCGATTCCCAACGGTCGAATGCTTTTAACCGGTCCTGAAAGGCTTTGCTTTTAATAAGCTTCATTTCAAATTCGCTAATTATCTCAACGGGTTCCAAAACTACTGTACCATCAGGATATTCATCGATCCGAACTTTTTTGCCTGCATACTTTTTGCCGATAGAAATTTGACCCTGCTTGTTAACCTGCTTAACATTCAGCATAGCCATGTGCTATCACCTCCTTTTTATTAAAATAATGCTTTATTAATATACTATTTTAATGAAATTGTAAAGTATTGATATAGTGTTTTTATTAAATGCCGAGGATTAGGGGTTGGATTTAATTTTTTCTTGAGGAGGTTTTTACTTTTCTCGAATATAGACAGAAAGATGATCTTTCACATTTTCGATTTTCTCCAGAGAGCCGGAGAGATGTAATTATCACCCTGGGACCAAATTCCCTGTCCCGAGCTTCTGGCCCAATTTTCAGCCGTC
>JBATKU010000620.1:0-1928 GCA_049669725.1 Desulfobacterales bacterium | reverse complement strand
ATCTTTGCTATGTTTACAATACCTGTATTTTTGAGAGTATGATTTATTGCAGATATTATAGCAGGATATCTGCAATTTCAGCTCATCCGCGATTGGTTGGATATCTCTGGTTTCTACATAGGCATTATATTTGAATGAGTTAATATTTATGTATCCGCTCTTTCTAACTTGCTTGGTCATCCGTGCATTTTATGATCACTGATGTTATGTCATCCTCTATTTTCGCGTCAATTATAAATTCATCCAGAGTATCAAAAACTGCATCAATAATTTGTTCTGAATCTGAAGAGGAATGTTGTCGAATTGCATTTAGGATTGGCTCTTTACCTAACATATCACCCTTTTTATTTCGTGCTTCCCAGATCCCGTCGGTGCTGAGAAAAATGATTTGACCGTTTGAAAAGTCAGTTTTTTTATTGTCCTCATAGATCCATTCAGCATCTACACCAAGTGCTATTCCCGATCCACCAAGCTCATTGAATGAGTCCGACCTGGGATCATAAAGAATGGCAGGATCATGTCCTGCCCGCACCCATTCGAGCTGTCTTGTTACAGAGTCAAAAGTCAGAAAAAACATCGTCATAAATTGCCCGGAATCTTCGACATCATGTACGAGGTGTCGGTTCACATCAGTAATGATTTTAGCAGTGCTACCCGGCAAGGAGGCACGCTGACGCAATGATGATCGAGCGGTAGCCATAAGTAAAGCAGAAGAAATACCATGGCCGGAGACATCACCAATGGCCACCCCAATTTTACATTTATCATCTTCTCCAATAGTTATAAAATCATAATAATCCCCACCGGTTTCATCACAGTAGACGCTTTTTCCAGCGATATCGTATCCATTAACTTTCAAATTCTCTTTGGGAAGAAGATTCTGTTGAACTTCCTTGGCCAGATTAAGGGAATGTTGCATTCTTTCGCGTTCAATCAGGCCCTTGGTCATGTCATTGACGGCATCCCCCAGGACGCCGATCTCATCATTAGAGACGACTTTCACACGGGTCTGCAGATTCCCCTCCTTGATTTTGCTCACAGCAGAAATTATATTTTCGACCGGCCCAACGATGGAGCGGTTGAGTAATTTGTTGAGCACGCTCAATGTGACAAAAAAGACTGCGAAAAGGACCACACAAAAGATAATAATCCCTGAGCCGTAATCTCTGGCTGAGATGGACCAGGAGTCCAGTTGCCACTGGAGCGTGATCAGCGTGATTACCATGATAACCATCGGGGTAATGCTCCCGAGCCGATTATGGAGGCGGATTCTTCTTGAAATCGAGTAACGAGCGACGCCTTTGACCTCTGTGAGTCGGCCCTGGGGAAAAAGCAAGGGAGTAAACCGTCGGCGGATATAGGACTCGATCCATAGAGACATGATCCCTGCAGAAATGAAACCGACCATGATGGCTCGGATAGCCAGGATAATGGCAGTTCGCCAATCGATATTACCGGTTACATAGGCTGCAAAATATAAAAAGGAAGGCAGTAGAATCCAAAGACCTAAATTTAAGGGAATCAATATAAATGGAAGGTTTATCGCCCTCTGCCTGGCCTTCTCTATAAAATCTTCGCTTTCCTGGCCCTTCCTCAGGAAATTGACACATTCGGAAAGAGGACGTAAAAAATGTCTAATGAGTAAAAGCAATAGAGGGCAGCTTATCAAAAGTAAAAATGCCAGGTTGAGGATGTGATGTAGCTTCTGGTAACATTCTTGATCCGGTTCGGCCAGTCGCCCACGCATATATTCTAAGGGGGTGGCCAGATTCAGGAGTATGATCACTCCGATGCCGATGGTTGTCGCGGCCAGGCCAATGAGGTAAATCCCTCGAAAAGAGAGTCGTTTCTCATTGGACATCGTATCTCTCGCCGCTTGGTTTTCTTGCTCATTTCTGGCCATATGCCTTGCCAATAGACCATGTTGG
>JBATKU010000619.1:0-7214 GCA_049669725.1 Desulfobacterales bacterium | reverse complement strand
ATCGGCGCCTTTTTTCTGTACTACGGTGTCCAACTGCTCATCTCGTCCTATGATCTCAAAGACCCGTTTATCTTTATCATGACATTTTTTGCCAGCAATATTATTATCCTTATCAGCGCAACCCTTGTCTTTGGTTTTACCTATCGCATCGTAACGGCTTTGCGTCAGTCAAAAAAAATTGATGAGGAATAGGATAGCCCTTTTAAAGGTCGTAATAGACTCGGTTTAGCGGTGGTAGCGGCTTTCCAGCCGCGATTTCCATAAACGGTTTAAACGCTCTTCGCGGTTCGAAGACCGCTCCCACAACCTATACAACTTGTTCTTTCCAGATAACCGGATTCTTTTTTCCTATAACAGCAAGTGAACTCCGGGTTCAATGGGAATCTCAAATCCTGATAGAATTTCTTGAACGGCAGAGTAAAATATTCGAGGATAATATCATTACGGCCTAAAGAGGAAAAAATGGTTTTATTCTTTAGAATCCTCCGGCAAAGCTTTAGCCATACTTCTTAACCTTAGGGCATTCGCCAGAAGCATATGCCGACTTCGATTAAATTCTTTTAGCCGCATTTCGGAAGAGACCGCATGCCAATCCCTTTTCCGGTCTATTGTTGATTTTGATTTATCGTGAATTGCCACCTGGCGGGTGTGTTCGCAGATAATGCTGTGGGTTAATTTGTCGTCGGATGCCATGGTTTGCCTGTTGCTAAAAATTTATTTCTGATTAATGGTTCATCCAATGAAGAAGCAAGAAGCATTCCATATAGGTTGGCTATATCTTATTTCAATAATATTTCAGCACCTTATGCATCTGGTGATTTAAACGCATACCGGTAATTTCTTTCTGTCAAATTGTATTTTTGTATAGGCTGACGTATATTTTTTTGTACGGTTTTTACTCATCAATTATGAACAGCTTAACTCTCTCTGCCCTAACCTTTTGATATTATGCACATAATAAATAAATTGCTGGCTTTGGAATGGAATTTGCGTTATATAAATGGCTTCCGAGTATAATCAATAACTCACTGATGTTGTTTAACCTATCGGCATGCGGCCTGGACATCAGGTCGATTTCCGGACCGCCCGGGTTGGGAGAAAATAATGAAGAAAGCGTTAACATGGTTTTTTATTCTAGTATGTTTTGGTTTAAGTTTCCCTATTTGTTATGCGTCACAGGATATCAAAATTTTGGTGAAGCAGCCGGACACCCAGTTAAGCTACAATGTCATCGAGGACGGCAAAGTTCTGGTCTCGATAAAGGATGCTCAGGGGGAGCCCGTCCGGGGTCTTAAACCAGCAGATTTTACAGTGGGGCGGGGAATCCAAAAGGCGGATATCCTTTCAGCTGAGCCGCTTGAGAGCATCAAAGAAATCTCTTTGAATATCGTCCTGGTTATAGACAACTCATTCTCAATGCAAGAACGCCAGGCGGTTGAACCGCTTCTCCTGGCTCTGGATGAATTTTTTAAAACGGTTCGCCCCATAGACAATATTCACCTGGTCGTATTTGATGATCAGCCCAAGGTGATTGTTAAAGAGATACCGCTTCATACCCGGATATACAGTTCCAATGATATTTCGAAGCTTAAAAATTTTTTAAAAGAATCCCATGGCCGGGGCCTAACAGGTAAAACTTACCTGTATGAGGCCATGCTCGCCGGCGTGGATATTATTCGCAAGATGCCGCCAGAAGACAATAAATTCCTGGTGGTGTTTTCAGACGGCGAGGACCTCAACAGTGACGTTCCGCCCACCATCATCAAAAATGAAGCTGAAGGAATCGAAAATTTTGAAGTATTTTGTGTCGATTACATGCCCGGTCCCAAACTGAACCGATTTCTGGCATCTTTTTCCGAGGACCATGGCGGTCGTATCTGGAAAGCCACCTCATCCTCTGAACTGGCCTCTATTTTCAAGGCTTTTACCTCTACCTTGCTTTACCGCTATCTCATTTCCTACCGCTTGCCCGATCCGGTGATTGTTGAGCCGGCCGGATTTAACTTTGACACATTGACCATGGTCGATGGCTCGCCTGTCAAAAACTACCTTTTCTTTGAGACAGGCCAGAGCGAAATTCCTGCCGACTACGTCCTGTTTAAGGACAACTCGGAAGGGGCCTCCTTTGATGAGACCTTATTGAAAAATGCCTGGGATAAATATCTCAACATATTGAATATAGTTGGTCAGGACCTTTCCCGGCAATCATCAGCCCGTATCAAGATTACAGGCTGTAACGCCGATAGTGGTATTGAAAAGGACAATCTTGATCTATCCCGCCGCCGGGCGGAGGCCGTCGGTGCCTATCTCAGCGAGTATTGGGGTATTGATAAATCCCGCATGACGATTATAGCCCGCAATTTGCCGCAAGAGGCCACTCCCATCGATTCAATCGGTGCCCGTCCTGAGAATCAAAGGGTGGAAATGGAATACGACTCGGAAACGATGCAGGCCGGGGCTCCGGATAAATTTATAGCGGAAATAAACGGTAACCATGAAATTTCAATCCACACAAATATCCTGTTTGAAACCGGTTTCCGTGAATGGCAGCTCACCATCTTAGGGGATGACCTGCCGCTGAAAACATTCAACGGCACCGATAATATAGAACCCCTGTATACGGTTGCATTGAGTGACCTGGATATGGAAAAACTCGTGGGGCTAAAGACCTTGGGAGTCACAGCCCGGGTTGTCGATGACCAGGGCACTGTCAGAGAAACGGATACCATCCTTTTACCCATAGCGGTCACCAGCAAACGCTGGATTGATGAAATGGTTGGTCCGCCCCGTGGTTCTGTATCCATCGAGCCGGCAACCTTAACCATTGAGGAATTGACTACCATCGATAGCTCGCCGTTTCTAAACTATATCTACTTCGCCGAAGGCGCCAGTGATATCCCGACCGGCTACAAGCTGTTCAACAACCAGGCCGACACCCGGACCTTTGATGAGCTCAATTTAAAAGACACCATGCAAAAGCATCATCATATTCTAAATATTCTCGGCCAACGCCTGGTAAAGCATACTGAAGCACACATCCGTATTGTGGGCTGCAATTCGAATCGAGGGGTTGAACGCGGAAAAATTGATCTTTCCCGCAGCCGTGCCGAGGCGGTTAAAGCATACTTGAGATACATCTGGGGCATTGATCCCGCCAGAATGGATGTGCATGCCCGCAACCTGCCGGAGGTTGCGAGTGCTGTCAGTCTCATAGAAGGCAGGGCGGAAAATCAACGGGTTGAAATCTATTCTGACTCCCCCATGTTACTTGATGTCATAAAAAGCACCTACGTACAGGCAATCTGTAATACGGAAGAAATTCGCATCTCACCGCAGATCCAGTCAGGATACGGAATCGACAAATGGTCCATAAATTTGACCGGTGATGGCAAGCCACTAGGATCCCTTGAAGGCCATGGTGATCTTGAACCAGTCTATTCATTGATGCTAAAGGAAATCGACTTAAGCCAGATCAGTTTATCCAAAACGGTCACGGCCGACATCGAAGTTACCGATCTCAAAGGCAAATCCCTTAAGGTGACGGCGGATACTGCTGTAAAATTTATCAAAAGGGAGGAACGTTTGGCCCAGAAAAAAGGGTACCGGGTTTTGGAAAAATATGCCCTGATCCTGTTCGACTTTAACCGCTCCGATATCAAAGCACACAACAAAGAAATTGTTGATCGAATTGTCGACAGAATCAAAGAGATCCCAACGGCCAGGGTAAGCATCACCGGTCATACGGATTCTATCGGAAACCAGGATTACAATGTGGCCCTTTCCATAAAACGGGCCCGGGCGGCCTATGATCAGATTTTGGCGGGTGGGGTTCCGGCGGGTGAAAACCTTACGTATGCCGGCACCGGTCCGCTCGACCCCCTTTTTGACAATGAGCTGCCCGAAGGCCGGGCGTTAAACCGCACTGTTACCGTCACCCTGGAATACGAAACGGAATAGTTAACAGATGGTTGGTTGATTGGATGAATAGAAAAAGAATCAACCAATAAACTATTTAACCAAAAACCGGTGGTCGTCGCTCTGCCCACGGCCGTGCCTCCTCAAGCTGGGCGGCCAATCGGAACAGGGTGGCCTCGTCGCCGAAACGGCCGATAAAATGCGTCCCCACGGGCAGATTATCGGCATTCCAGAATAGCGGAAGGGACATCGCCGGCTGCCCTGTCATATTGCAAATCGGTGTAAAGCAGGCAAATTCGGCTGAACGATAAAAGCCCTGCAAAGGGTTGTCCGGAGGTGAGTTAAAGCTGCCCAGAGGCAGCGGCGGTTCGGCCAGGGTCGGAGTTAACAGCACATCGTAATCCTGAAAAAACCGGGCGACTTCACGGCTGATGCCTTGCAGCGTCTGGATGGCAAGAATGTAATCCGCTGCGCTGTAATGGTCGCTCATTTCTTTGTGCGCCCAGGTAAGCGGCTCGACCTGAACCCGAGTAGCCCCCAGAGCTTTGATAGTCGAGCCGGTACCGGCAGCCCACAATACGCTAAATGCGTCAACCAGCATCTCAGCATTAAGCGGCAAGTTTTTTTCTTCAATTTCATGCCCGAGATCGGCACACAATTTTGCCGCATCCTCCACAGCCTGCACACAGTCGGCATGTACCGTAACATCGGTGACAGCTTCGGTGGTAAAGGCAATTCTGAGCCGGCCGGGGTCTGCTCCAACTTCCTGGAAATAGGGACGCTCGGGCAGTGGAGCCCAGTACGGATCACCCACATCAGGCCCCGCAGTGGCATCGAGCAAGGCGGCGCTGTCTCTAACGGACCGGGTAAGTGCATGTTCGACTACCAGTCCGTTCATCACATCACCAAAATCAGGCCCCAGGGGATTGCGGGCTCTTGTAGGTTTAAGACCGAAAATACCGCAGCACGATGCCGGGATACGAATAGATCCTCCGCCGTCATTGCCATGGGCCATGGGAACCATTCCCGCCGCAACCGCCGCGGCCGCCCCGCCGCTGGAACCGCCCGTTGTTCGGTCGGTATTCCACGGATTGCGACAGGGACCAAAGAGCAGGGGCTCGGTCGTCGGCAAAAGGCCAAACTCCGGTGCGTTGGTTCGGCCGACGATGATCAGGCCGGCCTGTTTGAGTCTGACTACAAGTTCACTGTCATGGTCCGGGACAAAATTTTGCAGCAATTTTGATCCCAGTGTCAATCTGACGCCCGCATATGCTGCTAAAATATCTTTGAGGAGAAAAGGAACCCCTGTGAAAGGTCCGTCCGGCAACTGCCCGCCGGCTGCAGTTCGTGCAAGCTCGTACATCGGTGTTATAACAGCATTGAGGGTGGGATTTAATCGTTCGATGCGGGAAATCGAAGCCTCCACCAGTTCGATGGGCTTAACCTCCTTATTTCGAACCAGTTCAGCCTGGGCCGTTGCATCCAATAAAGCGAGATTATCCGGTGTTGCCATGCGGTATTCCTCCTTTTAAATTGGACCGCCCAAGGCAGGCCATACTCTATTGATCGTCAATGGGTTTGTATCCTGATGCGCTATTTTTACTACGATCCCTGGTATTAATCAATAGCCTCTGTTGACAGTAAAACTGTATTTATGGTTTTATAAACAGAAAAATTTCGCCAAATGATATCCCATTGGAAATTAAAATGGAAGGAAGCATTATCAATGGCAGAAAAAATGTACCGCCCCGGAGACAATTATGACTATCCGCTCATCATTAAAAAATTGCTCAAAGACCCCCTGATAAAATCTCCGGCCCGCGAAATTATATACGGCGACAGCCACCGCTACACGTATCGAGATCTCCGTCAACGCATCGCCAGACTGGCCAACGGATTGACAGAACTGGGAGCCGCCGCAGGCGATACGATCGCCGTATTTGATTATGACAGCCACCGTTACCTGGAATGTTTTTTTGCCATCCCGATGATCGGTGCGGTGCTGCAAACCGTCAACTGGAGATTATCCGCCGAACAAATTTCATATACGGTTAACCACGCCGAAGCCCAAATGATCATTATCAATGCCGATTTCCTGGTTGTACTGGAAAATATATGGGATACACTCAAGACGGTTAAAACAGTGGTGGTGATCGCTGAAAAGGGCGGGATAACGGACACCAAAATTGGTTTTGTCGCCGAATTTGAGGGGTTAATGCAGTCATCATCTGCGTCATTTGAATTTCCCGATCTGGACGAAAACACCAAGGCCACCACGTTTTACACCACCGGTACCACCGGGAATCCCAAAGGGGTTTACTTTACCCATCGACAGCTGGTGCTCCATACCCTGGCGGTAGCCGTAGAGTTTGGATCTTATAATACCACCTGCCGTTTTCGATCCAATGATGTGTATATGCCCCTGACGCCGATGTTTCACGTTCACGCCTGGGGCTTTCCCTATGTGGCGACCCTGCTCGGCGCCAAACAAATCTATCCCGGACAGTATGAACCCGAAAAGCTGTTGCGTCTGATTGAAAAAGAAAAAGTTACCTTTTCGCATTGTGTACCGACTATTCTACAAATGCTTCTAACCAGTCCGACGGCCAAAGAAGTGGATCTGTCAAACTGGAAGATTGTTATCGGCGGCGCCAGACTGTCCAGGGGTCTTGCCCAAGCGGCCCAGGATCTCGGAATAGAGATAAACGCCGGCTACGGGATGTCGGAAACCGGCCCGGTGATGACCGCAGCGAACCCCAAAGAAGATATGCTGGATTGGGAAAAAGATAGATTGCTGGATATCATTATCAAAACCGGTAAACCCATTCCGTTGGCTGAAGTAGAAGTGGTAGACGCCGATGGCACCATATTACCCCATGACGGCGTATCGACCGGTGAAGTCGTGATGAGATCGCCCTGGCTGACCCAGGGCTATTTCAAGGCACCGGATAAATCCAAGGAGCTGTGGCGCAACGGCTGGCTGCACAGCGGCGATGTGGGGTACATCAATGAAGACGGTTATCTGCAGATTACCGATCGCATCAAAGACGTCATCAAAAGCGGCGGTGAGTGGGTGTCATCACTGGATCTTGAGAATTTGCTAAGCCAGCACGAAGCCGTGCTAGAGTCGGCCGCCATCGGCGTGCCGGATGAAAAGTGGGGCGAGCGCCCGCTGATGATCGTGACCCTCAAACCCGATTTTGAAGGCAAGGTCAGTGAAGAAGAATTAAAAGCCTTTCTGAAAAAAGGATCCGAAGAAGGCAAACTCCCGAAATACGGGGTTCCCGACCGCTATGTGT
>JBATKU010000618.1:0-2796 GCA_049669725.1 Desulfobacterales bacterium | reverse complement strand
CGAGAAGGTCATCCAATATATTCTGATTGCCTGCTCCACCATTGCGATTTTTACCACCATCGGTATTGTCCTGTCTGTATTGTATGAAGCCATTCGTTTTTTTAAGGTAATTCCAATTACCGAGTTTCTTTTCGGGCTCGAATGGAGCCCCCAGATGGCAATTCGAGCTGACCAGGTCGGATCCTCGGGAGCGTTTGGGGCGGTTCCGGTTTTTTTGGGCACCGCCTTGATTTCGGCCATCGCTATGCTGGTAGCAGTGCCTATCGGGCTGATGTCGGCCATTTATCTGTCCGAATATGCAAATAAAAATTTTCGTGCCATCGCCAAGCCATTGATTGAAATTCTGGCGGGCATTCCAACGGTTGTTTATGGATTTTTTGCCGCTCTGACCGTAGCACCTTTCATCAGGGAAACGGGGGGCCTTCTGGGACTGGGTGTTTCTTCTGAAAGCGCTCTCGCGGCGGGTTTGGTGATGGGAATTATGATCATCCCATTCGTATCTTCATTATCCGATGATTTTATTAATGCAGTTCCCCAGTCTTTAAGGGATGGTGCCTACAGTCTGGGAGCCACCCGGTCGGAGACCATTAAGCAGGTGGTGTTGCCGGCGGCATTGCCGGGTATTGTCGGTGGTGTTTTGCTGGCGGTGTCCCGAGCAATCGGTGAGACAATGATTGTGGTAATGGCAGCCGGTCTGGCAGCTAAGTTAACGCTCAACCCGTTGGAAACCGTAACCACTGTGACCGTCCAAATAGTGACCTTGCTGGTGGGCGATCAGGAATTTGACAGTCCTAAAACCCTGGCGGCCTTTGCCCTTGGATTATTGCTGTTTGTCGTTACCCTAATCTTGAATGTCATCGCTCTGTATGTGGTTCGTAAATACCGGGAGCAGTATGAATAATCCAGAAATTAAGTCTAATAATTATAAAAAGCGTCCGCAAAGAACCCTGGATATCGTTAATCGTGGGCTTGCCAGGCGCTACCGGGCCGAGAAACGTTTTCGCTTTTATGGATTGATGGCGATTGTTGCCAGTTTACTGTTTCTTTCCTTTCTATTTATCAGCATTACCGGAAATGGATACGGTGCATTTCAGCAAACCTA
Source organism: Desulfobacterales bacterium (assembly GCA_049669725.1). Taxonomy (GTDB): domain Bacteria; phylum Desulfobacterota; class Desulfobacteria; order Desulfobacterales; family JAFDCJ01; genus JAFDCJ01. Next base: position 1,694 of record JBATKU010000618.1, on the reverse strand, counting down.
TATTCAATTGAATGTGTTTTTTGATCCCGATCACCTTCAACAGGACTCCCTGGCAACTGCTGATTATCAGGGTCTGGTAAAGAAATCCCTACGCGCCATATTTCCTGATGCCAAATCTCGCAAGGATAAACGAATGCTTTATGGCCTGGTCAGCAAAGGCGCCTCTTTTCAATTGAGGGCGCTGGCCCTGAAAAATCCAGGTATTATTGGACAAACACAAACTTTCTGGGTCCCGGCCGATGATGATGTCGACATGCTTATCAAGGGACACTATAGCCGTAAGGTCCCTGAGGATGAACGCCGGCTGAAAGACAAACAGCTGGCCTGGATTGAGCAGCTGTCCGCAGCAGGAAATATTAAAAAGAAATTCAATAAAACGTTTTTTACGGGCGGCGATTCGCGTGAGCCTGAATTGGCTGGTATCTGGGGCGCGGTGGTCGGCTCATTTCTCACCCTGGTGGTAACTTTGATTTTATCATTTCCCATTGGCGTTGCCGCTGCCGTCTATCTGGAAGAATTTGCACCCAAGAATCGATGGACGGATTTAATTGAGGTCAATATCAACAATCTAGCTGCCGTCCCATCCATTGTATTCGGATTGCTGGGTCTGGCTGTGTTTCTTAATTTTTTTGGTCTGCCTCGGTCAGCCCCACTGGTCGGTGGTCTTGTGCTGGCGCTAATGACGCTTCCGGTCATTATTATTGCCAGTCGGTCGGCGCTGAAATCGGTGCCGCCTTCCATTCGGGAAGCAGCACTGGGGATCGGGGCTTCAAAAATGCAGATGGTCGCCCACCATGTGCTGCCGCTGGCATTGCCCGGCATGTTGACCGGAACCATTATCGGAATGGCGCGGGCGTTGGGTGAAACAGCACCGCTACTGATGATTGGCATGGTGGCCTTCATCGTTGATATTCCCGCTGGCTTTACCGATCCGGCCACCGCGCTTCCGGTGCAGATATTTCTGTGGGCCGATAGTCCGGAAAGAGCTTTTGTGGAGCGAACATCTGCCGCCATCCTGGCCCTGCTGGTTTTTTTAATCACCATGAATGCCGCCGCCGTTATATTGCGCAAAAAGTTTTAAAAACGTTGGTTAGATTCGATTGCAGGACCATTTTCTACAAAATTGAATAATTTGCTTACACATAAAAAATCAACATTTTCCTAATATTTATTTAACATTACAGAACTAAGTATTGATTAACAGCTCAGAGTTAAAGAGCTCAATTTATTTATTCACAAATGAGGAGGTTTGACAGTATGAGAAAAGTATTTTTATTCCTGATTGTCGCTTTATTGGTTGTGTATTCATCCGGCATGGCCGGCGCGGGTTCCAGCCGCGATTACATTAGCGTTGTTGGTTCTTCCACGGTCTATCCCTTTGCAACCGTTGTTGCCGAGCAATTTGGAAAAACCACCAAGTTTAAAACCCCAAAAATTGAATCCACCGGGTCCGGCGGCGGACTAAAACTTTTTTGTGCCGGTGTCGGCGTCGAGCATCCCGACATCACCAATGCATCCCGCCGGATCAAACAGTCGGAGTATGAGCGTTGTATTGCCAATGGCGTTAAAGAAATTGTCGAGGTAAAAATTGGTTATGACGGCATTGTAATGGCCGGATCTAAGAAAGCCGCACCACTAAAACTGACCCGCAAGGATATCTTTCTGGCACTGGCTAAGGAAGTCCCGGATTCCAG
>JBATKU010000617.1:0-7871 GCA_049669725.1 Desulfobacterales bacterium | reverse complement strand
GGGATTTTACCCTGCTGGCCACAGTGCTTGCCACGATGCTGCCATTTGTTGCCTTTTTGGTGATCATGGTGCTAGCCAGGAACCATCGGGGAATTTCGGCCGGGTTGTCGATCGGGGCAATCACGGTATCCTGGCTCTGTGCCATTTTTTTGCTAGCCCGCCACTGGCACCTGGAAGAACCGCTCCAGTATCTTGGCCGCTGGCTCGTATCCGGTGACATCCATATTCCTTTCGGATACCTTCTCGACCAGGCCAGTTTGCTGATGCTCACCATCGTGGCAACCATCAGTTTTTTGGTCCAGATCTATTCGCTGGGCTATATGGCCGGTGATGAGGGGTTCTCCCGTTACTACGCCTTCATGTCGCTTTTCGCCTGGGCTATGATGAATTTGACCATTGCACCGACAATGGTGCAGCTATATATTTTCTGGGAGCTGGTGGGGCTTTCCTCCTACCTGCTGATCGGGTTCTGGTATGAAAAATTCAGCGCCACCGAGGCCGGCAAAAAAGCCTTTGTAATGACCCGCTTCGGGGATGTGGCCTTTTTCCTGGGATTGCTGCTGGCCCTGGTAAATCTGGGCAATTTAAATATTCTGGAGATGAACGACCCCCGGGTAGCCGAACGGATGTCACCACTGCTGATTACGTTTACCTCCCTTCTGATCTTCGGGGGCATCGTCGGTAAAAGCGCTCAGTTTCCACTTCTGACCTGGCTGCCCGACGCCATGGAGGGGCCGACGCCGGTCAGTGCCTTGCTGCACTCGGCCACGATGGTGGCTGCCGGCGTATATCTGTTTGGTCGTCTGTTTCCGTTTTTCAGCCATTCAGCCTTTGCCATGGCAATCTTTCTGGCCATCGGCACCATCAGCATGCTGCTGGCGTCCACCATGGCCATGGTCAGTCGTGACATCAAGCAGGTGTGGGCTTACTCCACGATCAGTCAGCTGGGATTTATGATTATGGGACTGGCGGCCGGCAGTTATTTCTCCGGAATGTTTCATCTGACCACCCATGCCGGATTTAAAGCGCTGCTGTTCCTGTGTGCCGGCGTTTTTATCCATGCCTTTGAAACCAATGACGCCTTTGAGATCGGCCGTCAGGGGGGGCGGCGCCTGAAAGTACCGATAATTTGCACGGTGATCGGCGCGGCGGCTCTATCTGGGTTGCCGCCTTTTTCCGGCTTTTACAGCAAAGAGCTGATCCTGGCCGCCCTGGCGGATTTACAAAATCCTGTCTGGCTGGTGGCCGGTTTACTGGGAGCCTTTTTAACAGCCTATTACACCTTTCGATTGATCTTTATTATTCTGCGGCCGGAAGACCCTGAGGATGAAACCGCTACCCATCCTGATCACGGGCATGGCGGCTACTGGTTAATGGGCTGGCCCCTGATTCTGCTGGCGGCGCTTACCGTTGTCCTGGGCTTTTTTGAAGGGCCGCTGGAAGAATTTTTTAAAGTCCAGCAATTCATCAAGACAACCGGCGGCGGCCATCACACCTGGTTGCCTTTTGCAGCATTGGGCTCTGCCGGCTGTGGGGTGGTTCTGGCCTGGATCGAATACGGCCGCCGGGGTGCGTCCCGGATTGGTTTTGTCGAAAGAATTGCACCGTTAAACAATCTGTTCGTCCAACGGTGGTATATCGATCATTTTTACCGGCGGTTTCTTGATGTCTTTATCTACGGGGTGGTGTCCAGGGGGTTTGCCAATAACGATAACAAGGTGATAGACGGGGCCATCGACGGCTTGAGCAAGGGGACCGTTGCCACCGGGCGGTTCACCTCTTTTTTGCACCAGGGGATGATTCAGTATCGTTTACTGACAATATTTGTGGTCATTGTCCTGCTGGCACTTTACTTTTTCTTCTAGCAATAAAGATAGAATACATTAATTTTAGGCAATTTAGGCATTTTAGACACTTTAGGCATTTACATCTATGGAGTATGCCGACTTTCCATATCTTACCGCTATTTTGCTAAGCTGCATTGGTGGGCTTCTGGTGATTCTTTGTATTCCGGAAGACCGCAAAGCGCAGATTAAGTGGGTCAGTGCCGTTTTTTCCGGTATTACCTTGATCCTGTCCATATACCTGTTTATGGCTTACGACAAGGCCCAGGGCGGGCTTCAGTTCGTTGAAAAATTGCCCTGGGTTAAATCGCTGGGGATAACCTATTTTAATGCGGCCGACGGCTTTAATCTTCCCATGCTGCTGTTGACCGGTATCGTATTTTTTACCGGCGTACTGACCATGTGGGAGCTGGAAAACCGGGTCAAAGAGTTCTATGCCTTTTATTTTCTGATGGTGCTCGCTGTCTTCGGCATTTTTATGAGCATGGATCTGTTTTTCATCTTCATCTGGTATGATGTTTCTCTTTTCCCGATGTATCTGCTGATTGCCATCTGGGGAACTACCCGCAAGGAATATGGGGCCATGAAGCTGACCCTTTACCTGCTGGCGGGCAGTGCCCTCGTGTTGCCGGCGATTATCTATCTTTTTGTAGGATCAGGTCTAAACACCTTTGATATCACCATCCTCATGAGGCCGGGGACCTTTACCCCCGATCAGCAAAAATTTGCCTTCATCCTGTTTTATATCGGGTTTGGCATTCTGGCCGGTGTGTGGCCCTTTCACACCTGGTCTCCGGTGGGGCATGTTGCCGCACCCCATGGCGTGAGCATGGTGCATGCCGGTGTTCTAATGAAGATAGGAGGCTTTGCCATCCTGCGCGTCGGCATTTTTCTCTGCCCGGAGGGCTGGCAGCACTGGGCCCAGCTTATGGCTGTGCTGGCAACCATCGGCATTGTCTATGGCGCGTTTGTGGGGCTCAGTCAGAAAGATCTCAAATATGTGATCGGATACTCCAGCGTTTCGCATATGGGAATCGTAGGACTCGGGCTGTCAACCGTTTCGGTTGATGGACTAAACGGTGCGGTGTTTCAGATGTTTGCCCACGGTGTCATGACGGCCTTATTCTTCTCTGCGGTGGGCTATATTTATGACCGCACCCATACCAAAGTGATAGCAGAGCTGGGGGGATTAAGCCGCGTCATGCCCGTGGCCTCAACCTATTTTATTGTAGCCGCCATGGCCAGCATGGGCATACCCTGTCTGGCCAGCTTCTGGGGCGAACTGATGGTTTTTATTGCGGCCTTTAAGACCTATCCGGTTCGCGGTGCTCTGGCCGTTTGCGCGCTGGTGGTCAGCGCGCTATTTATGCTGCGGGTGGTGCAGCGAACCTTCTACGGCCCCAAAAATGAAAAGTTTGCTCACCTGAGCGATGTGACCTTCGGCCTTGGAATTCCCCGTATGATTTTGCTGGCAACCCTGCTGCTATTCGGGCTCTTTCCGGCGCTGATGTTTGATATGATTGAAACTGCGTCTATTCCGTTTTTTAATGGTTTACCGTGATGAAATGGTTTCTCTTCTATCCTGAGCTTTACTATTTTGCCGGCGCTATGATTTTTCTGAGCCTGTCGATGCTCAAGCAATCCAATCCCAGGCGGGATTATGTTACGGCCATGATTTTGGCAGCCCTGGGCGTATTGGTTTGTTTGATTAGCGTCAATCAGGAAGGATTTATATTTTATAAAGCTTACCGGGTGGACCTGTTCTCCCAGGTGTTCAAGGTCATGTTGTCCCTGGGACTTTTTCTGATCATCTGTATTTGCTCGGAGCTCAAAGCCATCGCTGAACGACACCACCCGGAGTTCTATCTTCTTCTGTTTGTATGCACCCTGGCCATGATGATGCTGGTCAGCGGCGCCCACATCCTGACCATTTACGTGGCCCTTGAACTTTCCAGCTATTCTCTGTACATATTGGTTGCCCTGAGAAGAGATGAGCGCGTCGGCCTTGAGGCCGGGCTTAAATATTTTCTGGTGGGCATCCTGGTGTCGGCCGTAATGATTTTTGGTGTTGCCCTTCTTTACGCCGCCACCCAGGTAACCTATGTGAGCGAGATGGTGCGGGTGCTGCCGGGTGCACTTGATTCACCCCTGGTCGTCATCGGGCTGCTGTTGACCCTGTGCGGGTTTTTTTTCAAACTGGCCGTCTTTCCCTTTCATTTCTGGGCGCCGGATGTCTACCAGGGTGCCGCCAATCAGGTAACCGCTTATGTTGCAACCGCCTCAAAAGTGGCCGCGATTGCCATTCTGGTCCGCATGATCGCCGTTACCGGTGACGGCAGCACCTATCTGGCCCACGTTCTGGTCGTCCTTTCCATTATTTCCATGACCGTAGGCAATCTGGCCGCCATCGTTCAAAAGGACCTTAAAAGACTGCTGGCTTACTCCACGGTGGCCCATGCCGGCTATGTGCTTATCGGGATCCTGGGCATGAGCACCTTCGCCTACTCCAGTGTCATTTTTTATGCGATGGCCCTGCTGGTGATGAAATTTACCGCGTTTTTAGTGGTGGTCAAAGTGGCCGATGACGGCAGCAATCTACAAATGTCACAACTGGCCGGCCTGCATCGCCGTTCACCGCTGCTGGCCATGGCGCTGATGGTGTCGGTATTCAGTCTGGCCGGTATTCCTCCAACCATCGGCTTTACCGGCAAGTTTCTGGTGTTTGCCGCTGCCATGGAAAAAGGCTATTTTACCCTGGTGTTGATCGCCATGATCAACGTGGTCATCTCCCTTTACTACTACCTTCTCATCTTAAAAGCCGCCTATCTGGAAGAGCCGACTGAAGAACTGCCGCCTCTGTCCCTTTCACCGCAGATCAAAATTCTTGCCGGTTTGTTGGTGTGTGTAATGGTGGTGGCGGGAATTTTCCCCAACTATTTGATTGAACTGGCCAGCGCAGCTGCCGCAGTACTCAACTAGATCCCAATTGTGTAATAAACAATTGGGAGTTATCTGTAATTCACTATTAGTTAATAACAAATAACCCTTCATTTAGCGCTTTAAGCTCAATGAGGACCAAAGCGGTCGACGTCCAGGATGGTCAAATCAATCTGCGGCTGCTTGCCGGCTGCCAGCTGAGAGACTAATTTGCCGGTGATGGGCGCCAGCGAAATACCCTTCATGCCGTGGCCGGTGGCAATAATGACATTGTCATAGCGGCGGGATCGTCCGAGATAGGGAAGTCCGTCAGGGGAGCAGGGGCGCAAACCGCGCCAGATCTCAATTAGCTCAAGGGAACCGTTATCGAAATCCGGAAAGTAGTCGGGGATCGACTTGAGGATGGCCTGCAGGCGGCGGTTGTTAATCGACATATCCAATCCGGCCAGCTCCAAAGTGCCGGCCAAACGCAGCATGTCGTCCATGGGGGTTAAAACCACTTTTGTTTCGGCCATCATAAACGGTATGTCCGGACATGACGGCGGTCGCTTGAAGGTCAGACTATACCCCTTGGCAGGTTCCATTGGCAGTTTGATGTGAAGCTCGCGCGCCAGGTTATTAGACCAGGAACCACCCGCCAGGACGACTTCTGCAACCGCTATGTCGCCCCGGGTGGTTTTGACGGTTGTCACCTTGCGACCCGAGATATCAAAAGCGATTACCTCGGCGGATGTCACCAGTTGAACGCCGCTGTTTTCAATATGACGGGCCAGCTGGTGTACAAACCGATCGGGAATCAGCTGGGCATCCTGTGGGAAATACAGGCCGCCGGCACTGGATGTTCGCATCTTTCCGCAGTACGTGCTCAGATCTTTATTGTTCAGGACCTGGCTATCAACCCCGTATTCCTTCAGCCGACGGGCTTCTTTGATCCCTTTTTCCAGCCCTTGGCGGGTTTTAAAAATCTGGACAACGCCTTTTTTTTCATAATTAAATTCAACGCCCTCAAGGGCTGCCAGTTCATCAAACAATTCCAGACTGACGGCATTGAGGTCGCTTAATATCGGCAGGGCCCTGTTGACATTTGTTTCGTTGCAGGCACCCCGGAATTTCCACAGCCAGGAGAGAAAGTCACGATCCAGACGTGGTTTGATATAAAACGGACTTTCGGGATCAAACATCCATTTGATTCCCTGAATGATGACCCCGGGAGCGGCCAGGGGTATGCTGTGGCTGGGAACGATCAGGCCGGCGTTGCCATGGGAGCTTCCCGAGCAGATATCACCTTTTTCAATGACTGTAACATTTTTTCCCAGCTGATTAAGATAGAAGGCACAGCTAATGCCGATGGCACCGCCGCCAATGACCAGTGTTTCTGTTCTACGGGGCATGGTTTTTTAAGGTATCATTAATTGGGAAGGATTGAGCGTTATTATAAACCGGTGCATTTAAAAAGCATATTTAAAACCGATGGTAGGGTAGTTGGAGCCACCGTCTCCAATCAGGCCTTTTACGCCTGATCGATGATGAACACGATAGACAAAATCCCATCGCGGATACTGGGGCAGCCCCAGGGTTAATTCGAACATCAAATAGTTGAGCCAGCGGCCGGCATCCTCATCGTCGTCTTTTTCTATTTGGGAGACTTCGGTATTATAGGACAATCCATCTCCCACGGCAAAACTCGTATCAACATATTTATCCCAGGGAAATTTAAGCCAGCGCGCGATAACCAGTCCGTTTATTTGCCCCTGGTGCTCCTGTCCGAAAAATTTACCGAGCTGCCCCTCGGCTTCAAAACTGATATAGTCCTGATAACGCCAGAACTCATATGCCAGGGCGCCGACAACGATATAGGTGTCATCCTCAATATCCATATCAAATAACAGGACATGCTCCAAATCCGGCTGAGCGTGAGGTCCCCCATAAAGGGTAAAAAACCATTTGTATGGCTCAGTTATATCTTCGATTTTATCATCATCTGCCGATGCACTCGGCAGCGGTAAAAGCAAAAGCAGACTCAGCACCAGCGCGACAAGCAGAAAGCGGGAATAGATCATTAGCAACCCCAGAATTAACATTCGTCCGTACAAACAATAGAATCATGAATCGACCGGAATTAGAGTATTTTTATAAAATTTTGGTTTATATCAAAGAAGTCCCGGTTTGTCCATAGATCTCTCAGCTTTTCTTACCTCTTCCCAGTTGCCAGTTCTCATAATAGTCCCAGCTGACAAATTCATTCAGCTTTTTAAATTGATGGTCCTTTGCAAGCAGGCCGGCCCTGAGGACATCTCCAATGGAAAGCATACCGATGTATTCACCGTCTTTTTCAATCAGCAGATGGCGCAGAAACAACCCCAGAAACATTTCCTCGAGTTTGTGAATTCGTGTGCTGTGGGGTGCCGAATGAAGTGGGGCGCTCATATAATCGCAGATTTTCGCTGTCAGAGGATCAAATTTATCATTGCAAATATTACGCAGCAGGTCGCGCTCTGACCAGATTCCAACAAATTCATCATTTTTTTTAATCACTATTGCACCGATTTTGTTTTCGATCATTTTACGGCAGGTTTGATGAACCGTCTGATCCCAGGAAACAAAAACAATTTTACGTTGTTTATCATTTACGATGTCTTCGGCGGTTTTCATTTTATCCTCCTGAGGATGGAAGGGTTTTAAGATAGCTTCTAATGTGCTGCGGTAAAAAATTCTTATTGGACAAGATGCAGTTTTTAATTCGGATATCGTGAAAAAATTACTCATACTATAAACTGTATGATAAATATAACTTAACCTGTAAATCAAGCAAGAAAATTCAGGTCGACATTTTAATGGATTGTCTTTGAGGTCTAAATCAATTATCATTAGTTTGGTTATTTCCTAAGGAGGTGCGGTATGGCTGATGTATTCAGAACATCCGATGAACGGTTTAATGAGTTGCCTGATTTCCCATTTGTCCCCCGTTACCTGGATGGTTTAAAAGGCTATGATGGACTGCGGTTGCACTACGTGGATGAAGGCCCGCAGGATGCCGAAAACATTTTTCTGTGTTTGCACGGCGAACCGACCTGGAGTTATCTGTACCGC
>JBATKU010000616.1:0-3599 GCA_049669725.1 Desulfobacterales bacterium | reverse complement strand
CTTCACCGCTGCGCGGCTCGCGCCCCACAGCTTAAGCATTATGCTTTTAGTGGATTAAAAAAGGGTCATTAATGCAAAAAGATAATCTTCCAGATTTTACAGGGAAAATGGTCATTTTCTATACTCGAAATGCGCCAAGAGGGATACAAGATGGTATCCTACTAGAATTCGTAACATTTATAGATTATGGCGGTAAGCTTTTCATAAAAGGTAGAATACCATCTACAGATGAAAAAGGCGTTGATTGGGTATCTAATTTACAGGCTGGAATAGCCTGGGAGGATGTGACACATTTTATGATCTTCGACTCGCGAGATGATTACATAAATCGTATGGGAAATGCTAAGGTGCCCTTTTTTCGAAAGCTGACTGGATAAATTACCAAACAAAATTAAGTGCTTTGCATAACAAATCGCTGAACCTAACCGGAAAAACTATGCGGTTTTACGTAAATGCCTGTGCAGGCTTGGGTGTAAGGAGGCCGGTAGGTTAGCTCAGACGTTAAAGATAGCTGCTATATATCCACACCCAGCAGCCTTTCCAGGCGTTTGTGATATACAAACGCTATATTTTTCGATGATCGCTTTGAAAAAATTGGCATTTACCGGTTAGGCTTCAGACTGCCGATACAGGGTGTCTCGGCATCGTTCCTTGTGATGCCTGCCCACACTTGCCACCGACTTCGGGCTGTTTGTTTTCGCACGCTATTACTTTCTTGGTAAGTGGAAAATGTTTGGCGCGATATTTGGCGTTAAAGTCCTGGCCAAGATAATCAGCCGCTTGAACGGGCGTCTCATTCTTGCAGTATTTAATCTCAAAGACATAAACATCTTAGCCGGCTGGATGGCCAAGGCTGAATTTTTCTTTTATTTCAAATATTTTCCAACCACTGCTGTATCCGCTTGTGGTCTGAATTATTCATCATCTCCCGGTAGACATAATCGCCCTTATGGAAATGAACCATCCAGTCGTGCATACGTGCCCTATTGTTCTGTCTCAGCGCCAACCAGGCTTTAATCTCATCGAGCCTGCGGTCCAACTCCCTCCGAGTTGCATTCACGGTCCTTTTCACGGTTTCAACATACTTCTCTTGGTCCGGACCCGAGAGCCGAATTCCGGGTGATTTTCTGTTTTTATAGGCTTGTTCGCTATGGGCAAAGGCAGCCAGTTCTTGCAGAAGCGGCAGATACTGGCTAAGGTCCTCCTGGATGCCAGCACGATCGAAGGCCGGCAGATAGTATTGCAAGATCATGTAGAAGTGGCCGTTGACAATATTGGGGGTGATACCGGTTACGCCTTCCTTGATGGGCCCACCTCTTTCCAGTATGGACCGCCAACTCGGTGGGTGCAGGGTCGGCAGCGTTACAGTGCGCAGTGCTAACGGCGCCTTAGTTGATCGAGTGCCATCGCCATAATAGCAGGGATGAACAGCGCTGGCGGTGACACGATCATAGAGAAACGGAATGACCGCCAGTACCGTGGTGTCTTTGCTCTCGCCTGAGGTTAGGAAAGAATTGTCGAGCTGCTCGGTGTGGTAACCATCAAACCCGCGATAGTAGATCGTAACGGTCACCAGGAAGTGTCGCCCCGGTACAAGGTCTTCGGCCATGGTTATCCGCACTCCTGCGTTGGCTTGCAGGGTGGAAGCAAACAGGGACAGGGTGATAACCCAGAAGCAATTGAATTTAATAAGTCTGGAGGTTTGAATCATTTCATCTTTACTGCTTAACGTATTGAGTTCAGCTGCGAGCGCGTAACGCGAATCGGCTGCAATGATTGGTTAGATGGCTTTCTTAAAATCCAGGGCTGAGTAACAAAAACATATAGGGTAAACGCCTCTCAATCTTACATTCTGAACTGAGGAAGAAAGTGCCACGCCACAGCAAAACCGACCACACTCACGGCAACAAATATAAGGCTGACGCCTGCTGATCCCCACGTGCGATACCGGACGAGACAGAATAGCGAATTTAGGAGAAGGGTGAATCCTGCCAGCGCTGCAAGCAATATCAAGGCGAGGAACTGGACCGCGCTTCCATTCTCGACAGATATTCGATAAGCCAAGGGCCAGAAAACCAAGGCACCGCATATAAATCGACAAGCAATAGAAAATTTTCCAACTGTTACGTTCATAGAGCAACCAGGAAGATAGTAGCTTGCTGCCTAACGCCGGGCGAGTGCGACCCAGAAAGATTTAGAAGGCACCTCTGTTGAAGTCAATCGATATTTCTAAAAACCGCTGGATGCAGCCCGTCCATATTCACGCCGTTGTTCGGCGAATTATCTCGCCCGTTGAAAATGTTCATACTATTCTTTTTCAAGCCACTCGCGATACTGTTTCCAGTCATCATCAATAACAGCACGTTTAAAATCCTGGGCCACTTCCTTGAAGCCTATCTCTCTTGAATATCTTGGATACTCTGCTTCTGACAAGATATCTCTAAAATCTTCAATCGCAGCTTTTGTCGCGTCAGCCAGTTTAATGATATCACCACTTGCTAATTTAAGTATTGCGAGTTGAATTCGAGGATTTGGTTCATTCCAATCTTGTTTACCAAATTTACTTAGAATTGATAGAACTTTAAACAGCCGATCTTCGCCAAAATCTCGAAGCGCGATCCTTTTAACATCTTTATCGGTTATTTTAGGAACAGGTTGCTCACACATTTTATTATATGCCGAACATGGAAATGAGCTGCGGCCCTTATGGTTGCCGAGCATGCACGGCCTTTACCCTTTAAATTCTGCAACTATATTATTGCCAAAATTAGCGCTGAAATGAACATAAATGAAATGGTAAATCGAATAATAGCCACAGAAAAGAAATGTAGCATCGATCCAGTCAACACTACAGCAAACACAAAGGTGGCGATGTTTGCCACTGCCCCATTGTTGTCGATTGGGACATGGCCAATCATATCACATCCGGTCCTTGGGACCAGGCTTAAATTCTTAGACAAGTTTTGAGGGGTTCCTGGAAAATCATCGGAACCCCTTTTTTAGTATCTAACCCAGAGAGCTTTTATCTGAATTTTGCTATTTCTGCAAACTGAGTTTGCTTGCAACAGCTTTCAGCCGGGGGTCTAATATGAAATCCTGCAGATCAGTTAAAAAGTCTTTTTAAACCATAGGCCTAGATCCTAAAAAATAGGTGCTTTTAAGGTCGTCTCGGGTCAACATTTGAATGTACATTTTTTTTAATAAGTTGCTTGACATAAATTCGAAATCCATATATTCTTAATAGTTACAGGGTGTTCGAAAAGATTGTAACCTAGAAGATATCACAAAAATAGTAGATATGGGGATGACTGAATGACGGATCCAGATGATTTGAAGCTGAAAGCTGAGATCGACGAGATAATGAAAAGTGTCGATAGTATAATGACAAAGATAGAAACAGTTATGCCTGCCAAGCAGGAAGACGCACAACCGCAAGGCGATGGGAGCAATATCTCATAGAACTGGAAATTATTATTAACTGGCATACACATAGGTTAATTACAACTCATCGTAGGTAATAGGGGATTATTGTCCATTTTGAGGAGGTGCTATGGCTTTGACCAAAAGTGATATTGTTGCTGCAGTTCATGAACTCGGTT
>JBATKU010000615.1:0-2197 GCA_049669725.1 Desulfobacterales bacterium | reverse complement strand
GCCTTAAAGTTAGGCGCATCCAGTAATTTTGTTTATAAAAATGTCCGTCTTATTGATGTCCTGGATCAAAAATATTTTAATTGGATTGACACTATTCCATCGGTGTACATTCAACGCATTGCTGAATTTCTCATATCTGTGCCCGTGCTTTTCGAATTGATTGGCTGCGCCTTAATCTTTTTTGCTATTCAAGCTTTCAAGCGCGTAAAATAGGGTGTGCTAAGTTAAGAAGTTAAGGGACGGAAGCGCCCAGGCAAAGCAGGCGGTTTGGGTTTCAGAAAGGATATTTACAAGTCGATCTAAAAAGTTATCCCGGTCGGCATCATCTTGAAATATTCTTTGGCGGTCAATACCCCTGGCGATTATATGGTTAAGGGCTCCGGGTGCATCTATTCTCCGGGGGAGATAGGGGACGTTGTTGACTAAATTGACTTATTAGCTCGCCCGTTTAATAATTTTTGATACGGCTGAGGTTGAAACACCCAGATGCCTGGCAACTTCTGCTAAAGCGACCCCATGCGTCTTTACCAGTCCGATCGCAATCCGAGCCCGAACCCGGCTTGCCTCCCTGCGCCGGCTGCCCCCTTTTATTTCTTCTATGGATACTTTTTCATTTTCACATAGTTCAATAATTAATTCATCAATTCTTTGCGACTGCTCTAAATCCGGCAGCTGATATTTGATTTTGGTCTCAGCTTCTTTAATGATTTGCTCGACAAAATCACCACTGCCCAATATGCGATCGTCACTTAATTCTCGTTCCCCTGAGCGACGCAAGGCTTTGACCGCCGACCACCCGCCTAAGGATCGAATGAGCCCTCCTCCTACTAGCTCCGGGCGGCGACCCTGATCCATCCCCTTTTTGATATAGTTGCGATAGGCAGTCTTGGCCCCACCCTGCTTTTGGCCAAACCATTTCAATACGTAGTTGCGATCCTGCCAGTCATTTTTAATTTTGCCCATTAATACGCCATGCCCACTCCAGCGGTAGCGGTCCAGCTCGGATATGCTTTTAACTAATCTAGCCCGCAGCGGGTTTAGATGGATATAACGCACCAATTCGGTAAAATAGGCATCTTCATCGCAGACAATCGATTTATAACGGTTTTGGAATAAATGACCCCAGCGACGATGACGTCGATTGTAAGAGACTGCATAGCCGGTCAGCAACCGACGCATAAAACCGGAAAGACCAATTTCTGAGCTGCGCAAAAGAATGTGCGCATGGTTGGTCATCAACGCCCAGGCATAGATGCGGGTATCTGTGGCGACGGATAGCTCGGCCAGGCGTGTTACAAAATTTTTCCGATCAGCTACATCGTCGACAATCCGGCGCCGTTCGATTCCCCGTACAATTACATGGTGCAGGGTTCCAGGGGCATCCAACCGAGCTCTTCGCGGCATCGTAGCCCTCCTGTCCAGATGTTTTGATCAATTACATAACACCCATAAGTCAATTCTGTCAACAACGTCCCCTATTTTACCCGTCCATGGCTTCCGTACAGGTATTGGACTTTGAAGATATTTGCCTTCTTGTCCGCCATGGCCGCCTCTTATACGGTTTCTGTTCGTCGGGCCAGCGTTTTGCCTCCGGCTTCCTTCAGATTTTACCTCGCGGTAAACACCCTTGCCGTTCGGCTAACAGTTCCCCCTGTCGGGCCTGTAGAGGACTTGCACCTCCAAGTAGGTGCGCCCTGCCGGGCGCACAAAGAAAAAGGCAGTTAAAGATAAATCTCCAACTGCCTTCGCTTTCTTCAATATTTATGATTTAAGATGCGACCCTATTTCTTTAGCTAACAATTGATTAACTCACTAAGTGAAGGTGGTTATGATTAAACCCACACTACAAAACAGCAGAAGAAGTATTACAGAAACAAAAAGCCAGCCGTATTTTTCAACCCTGTTTTGTCTGCGAAGTTCTTTTTCGCCGAAATATTTTAGTCGACCTGTATAGTATAAAAAAAAATAAAATGCACCGATTAAACCAATTATGGCCTCTGCTAAATTTATAATTTTTTCCATTTCGTTCCTAACTTCATGGACAAGGATTGTTAAGCTCGTAAATTTGTTCTCCTGCAGTTCCGAAAACTTCCCAAGCTGATGGTATATTGCTGGTATCACCATGAAAGCCGAATTCAACGAGATCCAACGTCAATCCTTCTGCGAGCATCGGTATACCAACTGCAATAAATGTTGC
>JBATKU010000614.1:0-1697 GCA_049669725.1 Desulfobacterales bacterium | reverse complement strand
CGTCCACAGTTGAAGGGGAAGCACGGGAAGTGGCTAAGGTCTTGACTGCCATCGCCAGAGAGGTTCGTGATTCGGGAAATCCATTATCGGCACCGGCCTGCATCCTGTGCGGGGGCGAGACTACGGTAACCATCCAGGGAAACGGCAAAGGCGGGCGCAATCAGGAATTGGCCCTGGCTTCCGCCCTGGTGATCGACGGCGTGGAAAACGTCGTGGCATTGGCCGGTGGCACCGACGGCAATGACGGGCCGACCGATGCGGCCGGGGCGATGGCCGATGGCAGCACCCTGGTGCGCGCCCGGGCCAAAGGTCTTGACCCCTTAGACTTCCTCAGGCGCAACGACTCTTATCACTTCTTTCAACCCCTGGCAGATCTGGTGATCACCGGACCCACCCGCACGAATGTAATGGATGTATACCTGCTATTGATAGGTTGATGAGCAATACTTGTGGCTCGATGCTCGATACTGGATGCTCGATTGTGGTCACCGTTGCGGGTTGCGTGTTACAAGTCTTGCGTTAGGGGATATTCAGCGATAACTGATAGTCAAAAAGACAATCGATAACATTCCATTCATCAATCCGAAATCCCTGGCCCAGACCTGTTTTACAAGGTTTGTCTAAATTGTTCGCAACTTCTCAGGCGATCCGTTTTGGTGCCGTCTAAGCGAAGCCGTCGCGCCAGGGCGGGCCGCAATCTCAAATCCGCAATCTCTATTCGATTGGTTTCGTTTTGGAGAGCCACATGTCGGCCTGCTGATCGCCGATTCGTCGGATGTCGAAGCCGAACTTGGTGTATTCGGCACTGATCAGAAAATGGTAGGTGCGACCCTTTTCAAAAGGTACTGTCATTGTGGGTTTAGATACTCCCAGGGAGTGGAAACCGGGTTGGACATAAAACGTGACGTATTCGCCCGAGCGCAGGCGGGCGATAATAGAATCGTCCAGCGCCACCTTTAAAGACATTCCCCATCCCATAAAATTATTATCCCGGATAACGAAAACTTCAGCAGCTTCGGATTGATGTTCAACCGTCGGAAAGTGTTCGGTCTTGCCGTGAGCGCAGGAGATAATAAGTACTGCGAGTGCTGCAAGGGTTACAATCTTTTTCATACCAGGCCCTTTAAAAGTGGGAGCGACTTCCAGCCGCGAAATTAAACGATAAAACCTCTATTGTGATCGCGGCTGGAAGCCGCTCCCACCGGCTATCATTACTTTGATCTATATTAGCTTTTGTGGTGCAGTTTTACAACTCATATTTACTGCTGATATGGTCTACCGCGCGGCTTTTTGCATCACATCTAAATAATTATCCAGTTCTGCAATGCTGGCGAAAACCTTTAGGGTCGGTATGGCCTGGAGGATTTCAAATACTTTTTTGATTTGAGGCTGCAGGTTCATGAATACCATTTTCCCGTTGGTTTCTTTCAGGGCTTTTTTGGTTTTCAAAAGCACCCGGATACCCGTACTGCTGATATAATCGGTGAATTCCATGTCGAATATGATGACATCCGGGGATTCTTTCAAGGCTGCCTCAACTTTATCCTCGAGAATGGTATAGGTGCTCGCATCAATGGCGCCGATGGGGGCGATCACCATAACGCCCGGTCGTTTTGGATTTACAGTAACTTTTAGCGGCATTTGGCCTCCTGTGTGTATAGATGATTCAGCTCTTTATTCTTTAATAACTTTAAGGC
>JBATKU010000613.1:0-1903 GCA_049669725.1 Desulfobacterales bacterium | reverse complement strand
CTTCTCAACTATTCCCCAATGTTTCCCCCAAAAAAGGAAAAAGGCGGTTAAAGATAAAACTCTATACCGCCTTTTCCAGTCAAACTCTAAAAAGAACGCAGAATTGCAGAACCGTCCCAATCCCCTTAAATAAGACTAATATCAGAACTTATACTTTGTTACCCCTCATGCTTCTCCTCGATAATCCGAATATAATCGACCTCCATGTGCTGACGGTCTTCCGTGGTGGTGGGCTGACTCTCTTGAAACAACTGTTGCACAAAATCAATACGTTCGATATAAAAGGGATCCGGGATTGAGACACCTGAATTTTGAAACATCTCAAAAATATTTTGATTGGTATCGGCTCCAAGATTAAAGGTATAGGTTGCTGTAGTGCCATTTATAGCATACCCCTGACCGCTTTGAGTCATTTGCAAAAAACGACCTTCATTAAAATGCAACACCAGGGCCTGCCAGTGAAAGGTGGAGGTCTCGGTTTTAGAAAGATCGTCAATTTTAAACTGGAGATATGTGTACGGTGTAATCACGTCGTTAAAGTCAACAGATGTTTCATTAAACCGGGCCTCAGCATAGCCTGCATACCTGACGTTGTCTTTGATAAGGCTGTTGCTGCTTGTGTCAGTTGTCACAATTTCATTGGATGTTGTGCCGTTATCAGGATTTTTATCTGCTGTTGTATGTTCCCAGGGATGATTGCCGGTTAGCCCGTTATCCCATTCCTCATTAAACTTTATCTGATCCTGACCGAGGGTGAAATATTTGCCGATCACTGCCGTTTCTTCTTCGCCCAGCGTACCTTTAAATACCAGCATACATTTAACCGGTTCTTCAGCCGATTCATAGATTTGCATTCCAATACGGTTCTCCTCTTCCCAGGGAAGGTAGAAGTCAACCATTAGTTCCTCTTCATATTGGATTTCGTCGCAGATACCCTCCCGGCAACTATATGAGGCCGCGGTGATAAATTTATCTTCAGACCCATCTGCATTTGCGCCGTCAGGAGTATACCGGCATACCAGGGCAAACTGATCTTCAGCGCCCCTTATCATGGTCTCCTGCGTAGGAATAACATTTTTAATTTTCACCCGCAATCCATAGCTGGCGTTTTCGGAAAAAAGCGGAAGGACCGAAACCTCAAGCTCTCCACGGAAGAAATAATCCAAAAGCGCAGCAGAATAACCAACAGCACGGGGAACCAATTTGTCTGCATAATCCTTGTGACACTCTTTATCAAGATAGAATGCTCTTTTAAAGATTTCCGGATCACTTACATTTAGATATACATCGCGAGACAGATAAGTTGGCTTCACAAAATGTTTGATATTCTCCCCATCTCCCGTTTTTTTAATATATATGTTTGAGTCGGCGACCCCATCCTCCGCAATGACTGTTTCCGGCAACTCATTTATATAATTTTGCAAATTCGTGCTTGATTCTCTTGGATATGGGAAATAATGTCTGTGTTCTTCTGAAAATCTTTCTGCGGCAAATATGGTATGTTCGCTAAAAAAATTTGCATTGGTATATTCTGCCAATCCTTGTGCAAGATTTGCAGTCGGATTAGTTCCGTCATATTGGTCGGTATCGATAAGTTGGGTTATGGGAGCAAGGCCGTTATAGGAAACATCAAATGTCACTATGGGCAATACTGGATTAGAAGCAAAAGGTTCAATTATTGGAATGTTGTCCCTTGTCCACGTTTCAAAAAGAGAAGTGCCGGCCACATTTTTCCATCCAAATGTCTCCTCAAGATGGGCATCATTGCGTACATGATACGGCACAGCTTTATCTTGAATGAGATGCATTTGATGTCCGAGGCCTCTAAAAGTCCTTGCAAAATATTCCTCTCTTTCGGTTTTTTGTTCGGAGGTTAGAGCAAGGTAATAGTACTCTCTTGTCT
>JBATKU010000612.1:0-1529 GCA_049669725.1 Desulfobacterales bacterium | reverse complement strand
CTCCAATCTGGAATCCATCAGGATTTGTTTCCATAACGGCGCCGATCAAATCCGGTACCCCCCCTACTGCTGTAGCAACCACCGGCCTTGAGGCAGCCATCGCCTCGATGATGGCCACCGGTGTCCCTTCATTTTTGGACGTGAGGACAACGATATCGAGTTCCGAATAGACCGCGGGCATATCTTTTTGCCATCCTCTGAAGGATATAGCATCTCTAACATTCAATTTTTCGGCTTTTCCCATCAGTATGGTTTTTAGCTCGCCATCACCGACCACAATAAATTTGAAACAAGCAATTTGGGCCGACAGGTTCAAATAATTTATGGCCTCAAGCAACATAAAATGGTTTTTGATGGGGGTCAGCCGTCCGACCATTCCTACTCGCAATGATTCGCGGTTTTTACGATAACCGTTATTTAGCAAAGAAGCCTTCCGGTGAGGGGCAATTTTTCCATATGCTGAAAGATCAAACCCCAACCGTATGACTTGCACCTTTTTTTCATGTGCAATTTTATAGGTGCCGCAAATATCTTCTTTTTGCTGTTCGCTGACCACGATAATGCTATCGGTAGACCGGGCAAGAAATCTTTCAACCCGGATAAAAACAAAGGTCTTTAGCCGGTTAAAGTAACTGTGGAAGGTGTGGCCATGAAAAGTATGAAACACTCGAATCTTCTTGGATTTCAAAATTGGAACCCTCAGACTCAACGCAGCCAGTCTTCCCAGGGTTCCAGCCTTGGCCGTATGGGTGTGGAGAATGTCGGGCTTAAAACGTTTGATAATTTCTCGGATAATAAAGAAGGATATCAAATCGTCCAGCAACGATATATTGCGGCCGAGCTCTTTGATAATGAAACGATGAACCCCCTTGTCGAGGGCCAGGTATGTCATATCCCCTTCGCCGGGGCTCAAGCTGCCGCACACGAGCAAAGTTTGATAGTTTTCTTTAGAAAGCTCGCTGCTCAAGGTAATCGCCTGGATGGCCGGTCCGCCTATGTTTAAGCGTGCAATCAGACGCAGGATTCTGATGGGTCTATTCATGTTCTATGAGAACCTAACCCGGACAATCCGCAACCAACCGAGTTTTCATCATTCAGGTTTTTAGTCCCTAAAACGTAATTATCGATTGCACTCCATGGCTGTAACTCCAGCACGCGATGTCGAAGTCCGGTAATGGAGAAATCTTGAAATTAAAGGAGGATGAAAAATGCCGGCCCTGAATAAAATTGCTTTAGACAATCTGTACCCGATGAAACCTGTTAAAAATGATAAAGACTATCAAAAAGCTCTAAGCTCAATGGAAGCCGTTTTTGACATAAACAAAGGGCCCCTGGCGGAATATGCTGAGGCGCTTGCGATTTTAATCGAGCATTACGAGGAAAACCGTTATCCGGTTAAAAATGCCGACGGTATAAAAAACTTAAAATTTTTAATGGACCAGAACAACCTCAAGCAAAAAGATTTAGTTGGAATTATAGGCGGAAAATCTGCGGTATCGGAAATTCTCAACGGTAAACGGCCGTTACAC
>JBATKU010000611.1:0-2054 GCA_049669725.1 Desulfobacterales bacterium | reverse complement strand
ATCTTTCCGGGAAACAAACTGCGATTAGGCATCGAATATTTTACAATCGGCGGAAAGGAAACTGACTGGAGGCAGATCTTCGAGTTGTCGACCTCTGATGAAAATCGTGATCGACCGGCTTTGCATTTGGAAGATCTTCAAGAATTGGCGGTGATTCCCCTTAACGGTGAAACTGTTCCGGTACCCAAAGAAATTGAGTCCCTTGCTGATGCCGTCAATGATGTCCTTGCCCGCAGTGTTGACAAGGACATCATGGTTTATGTCCACGGTGCCAATTCCAGCATATATCGTGCAGCGGCACAGGCAGCCCAGTACCGTCATTTCACAGGCCGCAATTCCATGGTTCTCGCTTTCCTGTGGCCATCTGCCGAAAATTTGCTCGCTTATGGCACGGATGTCCGTCATGCTCAAAAATCGGCTCCTGCCTTTATGCACCTCATTACTCTGCTGAACGAATACACCACTGCGGAAAATATAAATATCCTTGCCTACAGCGCAGGCTCTCAGATCGTAAGCCCTGGGTTGGCCATCCTCGGACGGAAGACAGAAGGAGAGAGTCGCCGGCAATTACGCTTGGGAGAGGTTTACTTTGCAGGGGCAGACATTGGTATAGACACCTTTGTGGAGCATCTTCAAACCTATCTTGACATCCCCCGCAGCGTTACGCTCACCATCAATCTCAAGGACACAGTCCTGGCCATGGCAGAATGGCATCACGGCGTGTCCCGGGCCGGACGACCCAAAGCCGAGGATCTTAGCCCTGAGGCCGCTCAATGGGGCCGAAACGCCAGTGTCGAGTCCGGGTTTGATATCATCGGTATAGACGAGAAAACCGTTATCGGTTTGTCATCCGGAGCACATGACTTCTGGTATGGACATCCGTGGATCAGCAGTGACGTTCTGGTCCAATTTATATTCCACGCCGATCCATTGAAACGCGGGCTGGTGGAAAATTACAATGAGCATGGCCTGCGCTATTGGACGTTCCCTCCGGATTATCCAAATCGTATAATCGGAATAATCCTTGAGGCAAAAAAAGAAGAAGCAAAATTACGGTAGTCGTTTGCAGTTCGGTTACTGTTCCTGCGCCAGCCTGATGAAGACGCCGTTTCGAAGATAAAAAGTGTCTGATCGATTACTTCCGGATGTCATATGATAGTCGTATGGTAATAAGGATGGACGAGAAAATCCGACATGCTCTGCATCTCGAAATATCAGATACCTGTATCCAACATCTTAACAGTGCGTTAAGAACCTGTGATATCGTTTTTCTATAGGGGCAAGCTCTTCGAGGGGAGTTTGTCCTTTTTGCATTTTTGTTGATTTTACGATATATGTAATTGATATAAAATCGCTTCGGGTTGTTGTTTTGGCAAGTGATCTGTACTTTTTATGATTTCGTTCATGAGCATTAAAAATTCAATCCTCAAATTTTCATGATTCGGGAACCCAATTTGCTATGAACTTGTTTGATAGCCTTGCATTTTAATTCTTTCTTCCTTTATGATCATCCAAATTGTAAAATAATTTTCACATTGTGAAATAAATTTCATTCCCATTTGCCGGTAATTACACCCAAATAATCAGATGGATAATTTTAAGCTAAACCTTAACAGCTTTAATTTAAATGAGAAATAGACAAAATATTACTTTTAAAACTATTGGCATGAATTGTGCTTATTATCACAGTGTGGCATGTAGAATGTGCTCATCCGACCTGCAGTTTAATCAAATGGGAGATGCAGGAGAAAGAGGAAAAATTTTTGAGTAAAACTTAGAGCATGATGCCGTCAGAAATATTTTAGCTACATCCCCGGAAAGGATATGCTAAAAGTTCCCAAAGCCGCTCCCGGAAAGAGTCAGGTTTTGAGAGTTTCTAACGTGAAGTCTTGAAGCTTTACACCTAAGGTTCAAAGACAGATGATAGGGGGTGGTGGCCCCGTTGCAGGCAGTGCTTGAGTCCTAAAATTTTGCTTCAATGAGGATGAGCTAAATGTTTTTCTGGTGGTATGGATACAAATGAAGCTATCACATGCCATTAACCATTTCAGATT
>JBATKU010000610.1:0-1729 GCA_049669725.1 Desulfobacterales bacterium | reverse complement strand
CCCTGAAGAAACTTTCCTCTGACCATCTTTGACAGGGCGCGGACCGGGACCAGGAAGCTGTTTTTGGCCCCGATCCATCGGTCGCCTGCGAGGCTCAAACCTCCGGCCGTGACCACCATATGCAGGTGGACGTGGAGTCGGAGTTCCTGGCTCCATGTGTGAAGGATGGCGGTAAACCCTGGTAGTGCGCCGAGGCGTTTCCAGCCTTTGGTCAATTCGATGAGCCCTTCCGATGCGGATTCAAACAAGAGGTTATAGAGGAGCCGGCGGTTTTTGAGGATCAGCGGGTTGAGCTCGTGCGGCAGGGTAACGACCACATGGAAGTAGGAGGTGGGTAAGAGTTTTTGGGAGCGTTCGAAGAGCCAGCGAACCTTTTGAAGGCTCTGACACTTCGGGCAGTGCCGGTTACGGCACGAGTGGAAGCTCACACGCTCGTATCCGCAACGGTTCCCACACGTCTCCAGATGGCCCCCGAGGGTTGGGGTGCGACAGCGGGTGATGTCCCGTATGACCTTGCGTTGTTCGCCACTCGTGGGACGGCCTTGGAGATAGTCTTCCCCGTGGCTGCGTAGGATGTGCGCCAACTCTACGGAGGACGCTGTTCGGGAGGTAAGGCTGGTATCGAAGCTCACTTGGGTTCTTTGCATGGCTGACCTCCTTGCTTCTTAGTCTTCAGGAGGCGATCCCAGGGACTTTCAATCCGGGAGAGGGCAGCGTTGCTGACGTGCGTGTAGCGCATCGTGCTCCGGATGGAGGCATGGCCAAGCAAAACCTGAACGAAACGAATATCGGTGCCGTGCTCGAGCAAGTGGGTGGCGAAGGAATGGCGCAAGGCGTGCATGGAGACCTTCTTCTTGATCCCCACCTTCTTGACCGCGTTTTTCAAGGCCTTGTGGATTGCGCCACTGCTCAGATGCTTTTGCGGGTTCCGGCCCGGGAAGAGCCAGTCGCCCTTGGGGCGGACCTTACGGTAGTACTCGCGCAACAGTTCGAGGATCATGGGACTGAGCAGGCAGTAGCGGTCTTTCTTCCCCTTCCCGTGGATGAGGATACGCATCCGTTGGCTGTCGACATCGGATTTACGCAAGGAGCAGACCTCTGAGATGCGAAGTCCCGCTCCGTAGGTGGTGGCGATCATGGCCTTGTGCTTGATGTGACGAATTGCCTCGAAGATGGCCAATACTTCTTCCTCGCTCAGAACCACAGGCATGCGTTTGGGAAGTTTCGGGTTGGGGATGTTGGCCACGACTTCCGGGCGTCCCAAGGTGGTTCGGTAGAAGAATTTCAGTGCCGAGATATAGGCCTTTTGCAGATAGGGGTCGGCCTTCTGCTCCTCAGCCAGATGCAGGAGAAAGGCTCGGATTTCCTCCTCGCCCATCTCGGCCGGTGAGCGCATGTAGTGCTTGGCGAACCCTCGGAGGTATCGAAGGTAGGCCTCGTGTGTATGCTCACTGTAGCCTTTTAGCGTCAAATCTGCTTTCATCTGTTCGTGTAGCTTTCCCATGCGCATTCTCCTTTCGTAAAGGTTAATGGTGCCTAGATGTGGGAAAGCTACTTGCTTTTTGGGGGGAATGACAAGGAAGGAAAACGTAAGGTGAAAATGAGTAGGAGGGTCAGGAGGTCGTAATCAACCCAACTGCCGCTACGCGAAAGCGGAGCGGCTTCGTTCCCGTCTGATATTGTATCCCTGGGCTTTGTCCCACGGGTTTACGATAACTGACTCTTACCC
>JBATKU010000609.1:0-24451 GCA_049669725.1 Desulfobacterales bacterium | reverse complement strand
AAGGCCCATAGCGGCGCCAATCAGCGTGGCAAAGATTGTGGCCCAGATACTTAAACGGATAGTGGTCAAGAATCCTTGCAAAAGGATATTTGGCACCCATTTTTTAAGCTCCGCATCGTAGCGCAGGAAATATTGAGGGATTGCCCCCCAATTCCACTTGTAGCTGAAACCGATCTGTATTTTATAAACCGCATAAATAACCGCGGAAAGCAGCAAAAGGGACAGGATCAGGTCGATGATGGTAAATTTTGCTTTTTGATTAAACAAGGCAAATCCAGAAGTGAAGGTTTCAGGTGTCAGGTTTCAGGTGTCAGTATCAGGAAACCCGAGTGCCTTTGGTTGTGTGGAATTTTTGCTGGCCGAAACCGCTCTACGCTGGTGTTAATTCTTCTATGTCACTCGTTCTTCTGACACCTGAAACCTGACGCCTGAAACCCCATAAGGGATAAACGGGAAGATGGTGCAGAGGCTAAAAAAGACCCTAACACGATAGCGCGCCGCGCTGTTATTTTAGCATCCCTTCCCAGTCTTTGGTTTCAAACCAATAGTGTTTGCGCTCGGCAAGCCATCCCTTGGCTTCAATGACACGAATCCAGTTGTTAAAAAAATTGAGGGTGTCATAATCGCCTTTTCGCAATGCAAAGCCGATGGGCTCTTTGGTAAATGTTCCCTGAAACGGCAGAAAGAGTCTGTCAGGATATTTTATGGCCTGAAAAGCCGGTAACGGCGCAGATGCCACGGCAGCATGCGCGTTACCGTTGACGACTTCCTGGATCACCTGGGCTTCATCGTCAAAAAAACGCTTTTTGGCATTGGGCATAAATCTTTTGGCAGCGTCGGCGGCGGTTGATCCCAGTCTGGCTGCTATCACAACATCCGGGCGGTCAAAATCCTGCAGACCGCTGAAACCGGTAGCCAGTTTTTTGTTGGCAACCAGGGATTGACCGGCATAATCATAGGGGATGGTGAAGTTTACTTTCAAATTTCGATCCGGCCGAACACTCATGCCGCCGATAAGTACATCAAATTTTCCGGTTAACAGGGCCGGGATGATACCGGCCCATTTTGTGGGTATAAATTCCACCTTAACTCCCATATCCTCCGCCAACCGGGTGGCCACATCGATTTCAAAACCGATTAGTTTGCCGGTTTTATCTTTCATGGCCCAGGGCACAAAGGTTGACATACCCACTTTAAGGGTTCCGCGCTTCATTATCTGTTCCACCGCACTTTCCTGAACAAGCCCCTGTTGGAGTTTTCCGGCCGTTGCCGATCCGGCCAGACCGAATACCAGTAATGACAAAAGGACGATAAGTGTGCAAGTTATGCTGGTTTTCATTGGATGCCCCCCTTTTCTGAAATTAGTGGTGAATATAATAGCATAGCTGCCGGCTTTTTCCTTTAAGAGACAAAAATCGGTTGCTACTTCAGTATTCTATTTTAAATTTCTTTTCCATATAAAACACCGTTAATGACAACGCCAGCGTAACTGTCAGATAAATGGCTGCCACGGTGAACCAGATTTCAAAAACCAGAAAGGTTTCGGCGATGATCGACTGACCGCGCATGGTTAAATCATAAATCGCGATTGTGCTGACAAGCGCCGAGTCTTTTATCAATGAAACCGCTTGGCTGGTCAAGGGCGGAAGAATACGCCGAATGGCCTGGGGTAAAACAATCAGGCGATAGGTCTGATAGGAGTTCAAACCAATGCTAAAAGCGGCTTCCCATTGACCTTTGTGGATGGAGACGATACCTGCCCGAAATATTTCCGATGCATAGGCGCCCTCAAACAGGCTCAGGGCAAAAACGGCGGAAGTAAACGCACTGATATCAAATATAGGCGACAATACGAAGTAGATAAAAAACAGCTGCACCAGCAAGGGGGTGTTGCGAATGACCTCGACATACCCCCGGGCGAGTATCTTTCCTAACAATGAGTTTGACAGCCGCAAAAGGGCGGCTATCAACCCGAAAATAAAGGCCAGCACAAGGCTGATGGCTGTGATACGAAAGGTCACCAGCAGTCCATCGAGCAGCGGGCCGAATAGAAACTGTCCATCTGTCACGGCATAAAGATATTGCGGTACCCGGTACCACTGCCAGTTATATCCGAGCTTCTCCGTTCCGGTTAGCACTAGCCAGGTAATGGCGGCTATCACCAGTAGGTACTTGATAACGTCTACTATTAATGGCCAAATCCAGGTCGATTTGAGATTCAGCCTTAATATTTGAGAATTATTATTCATGAAATCGGGTTTTCAGCTTAATTATCTGACTAGTTGGTCAGGCTTTGTATGGGTGCGGGTATTAAGCCGCCGTGTCTAATAAATCGGTTGGATTGTTGAGTGTTGTTTACAGGTAATATAGTGGACTGGCCGAGAAGACCTCCAAAATAGGCGCTGTCGCCGGCTTTTTTTCCGGGCACCGGGATCAGACGTGTTGCCGTGGTCTTATGATTGATGACGCCGATGGCCATTTCATCGGCGATAATCGCTGCGATGGTTTCAGCAGACGTATCTCCCGGAATTGCGACCATATCCAACCCTACCGAGCAGACACTGGTGATGGCCTCGAGTTTGTCAAGGCTGAGGTAACCCTTGCGGGCGGCCTCTGAAATGTTGAGGTCTTCACTGACAGGGATAAACGCGCCGCTTAATCCGCCGACCCGGGAGCTGGCGAAGGCGCCGCCTTTTTTGATGGCGTCATTTAATAGCGCCAGTGCTGCGGTCGTTCCGGGTACTCCGATACTTAAAAGGCCCAGGCTCTGAAAAATTTCTCCGACACTGTCCCCGACGTTGGGTGTTGGGGCCAGTGATAGATCCACAACACCGAACGGGACTTTCAGGCTGTCAGCCACTTCGCGACCGATCAACTCGCCGACGCGGGTGACTTTATAAGCTGTTTTTTTAATTAATTCAGATATTTGTCCAAGATCCAAGTCGGGATTGGCTTCCAGGGCCCGATCGATCGCCTTTTTTACAACTCCCGGCCCGCTGACGCCCATATTGATGACAGCATCTGCTTCGCCGACACCCAGGTAGGCCCCGGCCATAAAAGGGATATCCTGGGGTATGTTGGCAAAAACACACAGTTTGGCACAGGCAAGGCCGTCTTTTTCCGCGGTCAGTTTGGCCGCCTGCTTGATGGTACTGCCCATCATCAGCACCGCGTCCATATTGATGCCTGCCCGAGTGGATGCCACATTGATAGAGGCGCACACCCGCTCGGTGGCAGTCAAGGCGTGGGGGATGGCTTCGATAAGGGCGCGATCGCCGCGCGCGATGCCTTTTTGAACCAGGGCCGAAAAGCCGCCGATGAAGTCAACATTGACTTCTGCCGCTACCGCATCGAGGGTTTTGGCGATATCCACCATCTGTGAAGAAGAATGGGCGGCACCCACGACGGCGATGGGGCTGACCGCAATGCGTTTGTTCACCACCGGGATACCGTATTTTTCACCGATTCGATCACAGACCGGCACTAAATTTTCGGCGAGTTGACTGATTCTTGTAAAAATTTTGTTTTTAACTTTCTCCGGGTCGTGACTGGCGCAATCAAAAAGACTAATTCCCAAAGTCACCGTGCGTACATCCAGGTTTTCGTTTTCAAGCATCTCCAGGGTGGAGATAATCTCTCGATCGGTTAACATGGGTACCTTTCTTTACAGAAGACAGGGGTCAGATTTCCGCGGAAAGATGTCAGAAGACAGGGCTCTGGGGAGATCAATAAAGGGCCCCCTCTTTTTTCTGTCCTCCGTCCTCTGTTTTCTGTCATCTGTCTCAAATCCTATTGATCGTTTCAAAAATATTGCGGTGCTGGATACTGATGCTCAGGGCCAGGGATTCGGCCTTGGTTCTGAGGGCCAGGTAAAAGTCCTGGCGATCAATATCAATGGGGATATCCACTTCGTATATCATAATATTGTTGCCGGGATCATCGCCTCCCTTGAATACCGCCTGCAGGTTGGTGATATTGACGCCATAGCGGGCAATGATTGCGCTGATACCGGCCACAAGTCCTTTGCGATCCGGGCCCTTGGTGGTAATAACAAAGGGTTCGGCCTTGCTGGCAACAAGTTCCGTTTTCTGTTTTAAAACAGATTCGATGTGAATATGCATGTTCATGGCAGCCAGGCCTTCATCCAGCGCCAGGCGGAGTTCCTCCTGGGTCAGATCCGGCGGCATGGAAATAATAAAAGATCCGGCAAATTCGGTTTTCAGGATGGTTTGGCTGACATTTTCGATATTGCAGCTGCACTCAAAAAGAATATTGGCAACTGCGGCCACTATTCCCGGGCGATCGTGCCCCAGAACCGACAGGATGACTTTATTCATGAAGTAACTCCGTTTGCCTTTGGGTATTGAGTTTTATACTTAATATCAAACCGACACGATCTGTCAACAGACGTTCTTACGCTTCTTTTGCTTTTCTTTTTGTCAGCAGTCATATATAATTTATCCCGTATGCGCATTGTTACAACCCACAAGAACACAGATTTTGACGCCCTGGCCAGTGTTATCGCTGCAACGCTGCTATATTCCGGTTCCATTCCAATCCTACCCAAAAGTTTAAATCCCAATGTAAAAGCCTTTTTATCCATCCATAAAGATCTTTTGCAGGTCAGCACGGTGGATGGCTTTAATCTGGGTGAAATTACCCGGCTGGTGGTGGTTGACGTGAATCGCTGGGAACGCCTCGATCGTATGGCAGACCTTAAAACCAGGAATGATCTTGAAATTTTTTTATGGGATCATCATTTCAACGAAGGCAATATTGCGGCCGACTTCCAATGCCGGGAGCGCACCGGAGCCACTGTTACACTGCTGATCAGAGAGCTTAAAAAAGAAAGCAAATTAATTACACCGATTCAAGCCACCCTGTTCTTAGCAGGAATTTATGAAGATACCGGAAATCTGACGTTTCCATCGACAACGGCCGCAGATGCTTACGCCGCTGCCTATTTGCTTGAGCATAAAGCGGATTTAAACATCATCAGCACTTTTTTGCGGCCCGCATACGGTGAGAAGCAAAAAAATATTCTCTTCAAAATGCTCGAAACTGCCGGGCGCACCAAAATCAACGGACATACGATGAGTATCAATAAGATAGAGGTTAGCGGCCATGTGGACAGTCTGGCCGTTGTTGTCCGAATGTATATGGAAATAGTAAATGTTGATGTGACCTTCGGAATTTTCTCGGATTCAGATCGGGAGCGGTGCATGGTGATCGGCCGCAGCTCGGCGGATGGTATCGATGTCGGCGCGATCATGCGCAGCATGGGTGGCGGCGGACATCCCCATGCCGGCGCGGCCCTGCTAAAATCCGTCAACCCCGATGCGGTCGAAACATGGATTCAAGAACTGATCATGGGAAATCAGCAGGCCTCGGTCCAGATCAGCGATCTCATGTCTTTTCCGGTAGTTACGGTGTTGGAAGACACACCCATGACAACGGTGGCTGGGATTTTAAGGGAGAAAGGATGCACGGGCTTACCGGTCGTCAATAATACTACTCTGGTGGGCATGATTTCCCGTCGAGATTTTCGCAGGATAAAAAAGGAGTCCCAGCTAACTGCGCCGGTCAAGGCCTTTATGACCAAAAACGTCAAGACTATCGATCCCGGGAAAAGTCCGTTGGAAGCGGCCCGCCGGATGGTTAAACATGATATCGGTCGTCTTCCGGTCGTGGAAGAGGGCAAAATTATTGGCATCATCACCCGCTCGGATGCCATGCTTTATTTTTATGACCTTTTGCCGGATTAAAAGCTGCTCAGGCTTTATTTTTCAGCCATTCTTCAAGTCGGCGCAAACCTTCTTCAGTGGAGATTTTCGGAGCATATCCAAGGTCTCTTTTGGCTGCGTCGATTTTAAACCAGTTGGATTGCGAAACCGTTTCGGCCAGAAATCGCGTAATATAGGGCTCATTTGACAGATGGAGAATTTTGTAAATGAGTTCCAGCAGGGCACCGGTGATCCAGGCAACCCTGAATGGCACTGATTGTTTAACAGGGCTGCACCCCGCTGCTTTTAAAAATTCATTAACCATGTACCACGCCAGAACCGGTTCTCCCTGACTGATGAAATAGATATTGCCGGAAAGATCCGGGTTTTCCCTCAGCTTGTCGGCAGCCAAGGTATGCGCATCTGCGGCATCATCAATGTAGGTGACGTCGATCAGGTTTTTGCCATCACCGATTTGTTTTAATTTTTTAGCCCTTGCAACCAGTCGTGTAAGGATTTGATTGTCACCTGGGCCCCAGATTTTGTGCGGTCGCAAAATAATGGTTTTAAGCTTATTGCGGGAAGCTTTTACAACCAGCTGTTCGGCAATGGCTTTGGTCTTGGCATAGTGGCTGCAAAATTTTTCGGGATAGGGCATGGA
The DNA here is from genome assembly GCA_049669725.1 of Desulfobacterales bacterium. Classification (GTDB taxonomy): domain Bacteria; phylum Desulfobacterota; class Desulfobacteria; order Desulfobacterales; family JAFDCJ01; genus JAFDCJ01. The sequence goes on along the minus strand of JBATKU010000609.1, from coordinate 18,067 downwards.
CTCGTCGGCGCCTTCTATGTCCTTGCCATTATGAACGACACTGGGGGAACTGGTGTAGATTAGCCTCGCTTGATCCTGGTCCAGACATCTGTCGATGATGTGCTGGGTTCCAACCACATTGGTCTGGTGGTAGTTTTCATACTTTCCCCAGGGGGGAGGCTTTGCGGCGACATGATATACAATTGTCCTGTCTTCGCATGCCCTGGCAACCGTTTCAGAATCGGATATATCTCCCTGGATCTGATCAACCCCCATTGTTTCAAGTTCCGGATAAAAATTTCGCGTCAGGCTCCGGACATGATCACCCCTTGCGACCAGGCGACTTGCAATCGCCTTGCCCAGAAAGCCCCCGCCACCGGTTACGAGAACCTTTTCGGGCTTGTGTTTATCAAGGAATTCATCCGGTATCATTTAATTTGTTTCCCTGCCCAAACAGCTAATTTTTCACGAAAGATTTTCGAATTGTGGCGTATATCCACCGGAAAGGCTTTGTGGAACAATATGGTGTTGATGTCTTTTGTCAATTCATTGGCGGCGGCAATTTTAAGGAGTTCATTTTCTAAATGGGCCTTGTTTTTGCCATCGTCGGTTTTATGCAGTTCAATGCAAATAATCGGCTCTTGCCGACCTGACGGGCCAACCCCTACCAGTGCACTGCGGAATACCCGCGGATTTTTGTTGAACAGGGATTCACAGGGAATGGTAAACAGGGTCCCACCGGCGGTTATGACCCGATGACTTTTACGGCCGCAAAACCAGATGCGACCCTTTTGATCCAGCCAGCCGACATCGCCCATGCGATGGATAATGTCGTCACCGTCCTTTATTTTGCCAAGTCGGTTGGCGGTGTGATTTTCAAAATACTGCCGGCTGACCAAATCTCCCGTTACGGTGATCTCACCGACCTCACCCGGAGAGACCATCAGGTCATCCGACCATTCGTCAATGGGTTCGTCACTGATTTTAATGATACGGATGTCGATGTCGTTTATCGGGCGCCCGATGCAGGTACCGAATGCTTTATCGCTCAATTGGCGGGTTTCATTCAGAATTTCCTTGCTCTTGATGGATACGATCGGGACTGCTTCGGTGGCGCCGTAAGGGGTATGGATTTCAGCATCTTCAGCCAGCAAGGCGCTGAACTGTTCGATATTGGCAGTCGATACGGGAGCGCCCGCTGAGATGACCCGCTTTAAAGACGGCAGCTGGACACCATTTTTTTTGCCGTAGCTGCCGACACGATTTAAGAGCGCCGGTGAGGCAAACATGTTGGTCACACCAAGATTTTCAATCGCTTCGATGATGCGTTCAGGGTTCACCAAAGCCGGCCGGGTGGGATCCATGTCCGGGATTACCGATGTGATTCCCAGGGCCGGATAAAACAGGGCAAATAACGGAAAAGTGGACAGATCAATTTCATCGTCTGACATCTGCAAATACGTTTTTATCTGCTTGAGCTGGGCATCAAAATTTCCGTGGCTGTATAGGGCGCCTTTAGCCGGACCGGTGCTGCCGGTAGTAAAAAGAACAGCCGCCGTGTCATCACGGCCGGTCCTGGCAATGGTGTAGGGTCCGGCATGGGTTTGCCGGATCTGTTTTAAGGTGCGGCCTCCCCAGAACCAGCGTCGGCCCACGGTGATCCAGGTTTGGACTGTTTTAAAAAAACCAGGGAAAACGGTGCGTACCACATGGGCCAGGGGAATACCGATAAATGCCTGAGGGCGCGTAGACTGAAAACAGGCAACCATTCGCCGGATTCCCATTCCCGGATCTACCACCACCGGTACCGCCCCGGTTTTAAAAATTGCGAAAATTAATGCAAAAAATTCGATGCCAGGTTTAACCATCAATACGGTTCGTATTCCCCGGGAAATACCGGCCGCTTCCAATCCATGGGCCAGATAGTCCGACTCCTGATCAAGCTGCAAGAAGGTCAGGTGCGAATAGGTAACCCGTCCATATTTATCCCGTCCGGCCGGACAGACGACCGCGCGTTTATAGGGTTGGGTTTCGGCCGCCCGATTGAGATAGGCGGCGATATTAACAAAATCGGTGTTCATGTGATCCGAGGGGTTCATAATTTGGGTTTCGCGTTACGTGTTGCGCGTTGCGTGTTACGGGTTGCGTGTTATGAGTTCCGCGTGAAGGAACATTCAGCGATAACTGATAGCCAAAAAATAAAATCGATAACATTCTTTTCATCAATCCCATATCCGCAATCCAGAACTCTGTCGTCTGTCCTCTGCCAGCCCCCCGAAGCCCTCAGGGCGAAGGGGGGTCCTCTGAGGTCTGTCCTCTGTCCTCATCCTGTGGATGCCAGCCTAAAAATCGATCTATCAGCGGTATGATTTTTTCGGGAACATCTTCAAGGACGTAATGGCCGGCATCCGGGAAGCGATGAACCTCGGCATCCGGAAAGCGGCGCAGCCACTCATCGAGATAATCCAGATCAAAAACAAAATCGTGCTCGCCCCAGCAAATCAGGATTGGAAGATTTAAAAATAATTTCAGATTTTTATCTACTTGCTTAACTTCTTCGTAGCTCGGATTATTTTCTGTCAGATGTATATCCTGGACAAACTTCAAGGTTGCAATACGGTTTTGCCAACAATTGTAAGGCGCGATAAGGCCCGTTTTGACATCTTTAGAGAGACCTTTATAGGAGTTCTTGAAAAGAGCACCAAGGGCAAACAGATTAAAACCCTGGACGGCAAGCATGGCAAGAAGTCTCAATCTGCGAATCAAAATAAGTATGATCGGAATGGGCTTGCCCGGGGGCGGCAAAAATGCCGCCGTATTCATTAAAACGAATCGACCGATACGCTCTGGATGTCTCAAAGCATAGGCCATGCCGATAAAACCACCCCAATCGTGAAGTACCAGGGTAATCTTTTCTTTTATCTTAAGATTTTCAATCAGGGCGTCGAGGTCATCAACGCGGTTTTTCAATCTATAATCATAGGTTTTGCTGTCGGGTTTGTCCGATAAACCGCAGCCGATATGATCCGGCGCAATCACACGATATTGCCCGCTCAGGGCTTTAATCAATTCTCGATAGTAAAAAGACCAGGTCGGGTTGCCATGGACCATCACAACGGGTTGACCGCTGCCTTCATCCACATAGTGATATTTGAGAACGTCTAAATCCAGGTAGTGGGATTTAAACGGGTACAGGTGTCGGAAGCTCTCTATGTCGATGGGTTTTCGTTTAAACATATCTACCATTCCATCCCCAGCATCAGGCAGTTTAGTCCGCTTCCGATTCCCAGGAATCCGACCCGGTCGCCGGGCAGCAGAAACTCTCTTTCATCCGCTATGGCTGCTGTGATCGGCAAGGACACCGTACCTATGTTTCCCAGATATTTAAAGGTGGTAAAATCTTTTGATGGCGCAATCCCGATGGCATCCAGGATATGGCGCTGATGGGTCGCCCCCACCTGATGGCAGATTATTTTGTCAGGCTGATTGTCTGTCCAGCCAATTTTCTGACGCAGGGCGCTAAATGTTTCAATGCCGAGCGGCACACCATTTTGAAGAACAGCGACGGAATCTGTTTCCATCATATGCAAACCGCTGGCAGGAATACCGGTGTCCGGTCCCCACACACATAAGCGGTGATGCTCGGCGGCGCTGCGGGCGACGCCTCCCAGAATCCGATGGCCGGATTGGGATAAAGATCGATCCGCCAGCACAACTGCAACCGCACCGGAACCTCCCGTCAGGGTGGCGATGGTTTTTTTAAAAACCTCCATGTCCCGGGTCTTGAGCAACCGATCGATGGTGATATCAATGATCTGACGGGCGGATTCACAGGATACGATCAAGCCGGCGCGGATCTGCCCCAGTTCAATGGCATTGGCCGTTTGCACCATGCCGTTTAAAATTCCCAGGCAGGCATTGGAAACATCATAAATCTGAGTGGCCGGACCTAAATCCAGACCATGGGCGACCGCACAGGCGGTGGCCGGCTCTAGATTATCCCGGCAAACGCCGCCATAAATCAGCATGCCGATATCGTCCGGAGTGATACGGGAAACATCCAGCGCTTTTTGAGCGGCTTTTAGGGCGCCGGTGTGCATGTTGAAATCCGGGTCCCAGAACCGGCGTTCCCGAATCCCGGTAATCGCCTCCAGTTGTCCTTTCTGGAAATGAAGTGCCTCATAAACCGGTTCCAGACGCTTTTCCAGATCGTCGGAGGCAATGACATTGGGAGGGAGTTCATAGCCAAAGGCGTCGATGTAAACATTAGAATATAACATATATAATATCCGTTATATATTGGTTTGTTAAAATATAAACTTTAATAATTTACCTTAAATTTTTAGTAGTTCAATGCCAAAATTTTCCATTTTATAAATATATAGTCCGTCGACTTGCAGATAGCCATCGGCGGTGATTTTTGGCACCGGGTTTTCTTGGATTCCGGTAATTGAGGCTTCGACGGTAATCAGCCGGTTTTGGGGCAGTATCTGGCCTCGATAGGTCCAGCTGTGGGCCTCTTCAGCTAACAGACCAAAACGGTGTGTTTCAATTAAATGCGGCCAGCGCTCCCGGGCCAGATACTTGAGCAGCTGAATAAATGATTCTATTCCCAATGAACCCGGACATACCGGATCCTGATAAAAGTGGGCTTTGAAAAACCATTCCCGCGGATCAACCGGTTTGGTTCCGCGGATATAACCCAATCCGCCGGGACCTCCGTCCGGTAAAAAGGCTTCGATGCAGTCGACCATGCGAATTGCTTTGGCCGGCAGCGCCAACCCGGAAGCCCGGTCGTATTCAGGGTCCTGTGGTGACAGGGGCGCATAATCGACTAGCTCAGCTGTCCGGCGGTATTTGATTTCTTCCGGCCCTGGGTTGTACTCCTGGCGATCGGTCTTTCGGATGCCTTCCTGCCGGGCCAGGGCCTCCCGGGTGAAGAAACCGAAATAGGTATGGCCGGCATAAAGTTTGTGATCCGGTTGCCGGACTTCAAAATCATAGTGTTCAATGATCATATCGGCAGCTTCCGAAGCCCGGGTCAACCTTGATTTGATTGTCAGCATTCCGGCGTCCGGCGGTATTTCGCGAAAAAGGGTTGCTGTGCCGCCCAGGTTTCTGAATCTGAGGTCATTTTCGCTCTTAAGGGCCGATCCCATATAGGCTGCCAGCCAGCCACAGGGTTGTAGAGCGATCTCCATGACTATGCTTAACGGCATCGCCGGTGTGCGATCGGCCTTGAAGTACCAGGCATCCGGGGGGACGTCATACTCGGCCTCGATCCACCCATCGGGTTTTAATTTCCAGGCCCGGGGCGCGATGCGACGGATGCGATCAATCATCAAATAGGGGGGGCGGGGCAAGCGGGCGATGAATCTGTCCTTATCAAAAGGTTCGTAAGGGGCGCCGAACGCCTTTGATGGGCGGCCGCCGGCAAATTCGAGCATTTGTTCGCGATCAAACAATGGCGTCTGAGGGGCGGGCCAAGCTTGAACCTCCGTTCGCGTTTTCCTGTTTTCCCAGAAGGACTCGATTTCGTCCCTGGTGATACCGCTCATTTGTATAGACATATCCTTGAAATGAACGATCCTATGTCCGTCGGCATACATGTGGGCATCTGCAATGACATAAGGCTGAGGCTTGTATCCGATTTCGCTGATTTCTATTTCATAAATAACCTTGCGGGTATTCGGGGTAACCGGGCCCCGGCATTTCAAGGTACTTTCAACACCGATAACCGGCTCATAATATACCCCCGGTCTTTCGGCTACCCAACCCATGCGTTGCAGAAATACTCTTAAGGTGTGAGCACAGCATTCATACATCAAAGTTCCGGGCATGACCATGTCATCGACGAAATGACAGGTTAAAAACCAGTCATCGGGATGGATGTCTGCTTCCGCCCTAATCAACCCTGAACCATATTTACCGCCGGCCGGATTCAGGTCCAGGATGCGATCGATCAATTTCATGCGTCCGACCGGCAGCCGGAGTGATTCTGCCAGGGTAATACCGTTAAACAGCCTGCCAAAGCATCGCTCCAGGGCGCCTTCCCGTAAAGCCTGCACCCCCAGGTCATCGTATCTTTCCTTTTGCAGTGGCACAATATTTTGCCAATCTGCCGGCTTTTTTCCGGCAACCGGCTGCATCTCCTCTTCGGTGAGTATGATGCCGCCGGAATTTGTTACCTCCGCCTCCGTGAAAAATCCGGCACAGCCGTTGGTCATTGTAATCAGCGGCAGATCATCGATATAACCCTTAAAGCTAAACAGGAATAAATATGTTTCTCCCTGACGAATGAACTTCGAAATTTCGATTTCATACCGAATGGTTTGCCCCGGGACAGGCAGTTGGCTATGAAACTTGACGGTGGCATCCAGCAGGCGGTAGGTTCGTTTGCCTGCCACTGCCAGGTCAATGCCCAGATAGGCGCACAGAAAAAGATCGGCCTGTCCCGCTTCGACGGAGATGCACACCGGGGCATGTCCGCCGTCCAGGTACCATGCTCCAGGCAATACATCGTGTTCAGTAACGATACGACCGGGCCCCAGGACGCCTTTTTGGCCTTCGATTGTCAGGATGCGGTCCACCAGCATCAAGGGTTCATCCGGCAAACGCACTCTGGCCGGAAATGAATCCACTATGGCAAATTCGGGTCCCAGCACGCTGCCGGCGGATCCGATGGCAAATTCCAGGCACTGCCGCCGGGAGAAAGCAGGTTTTGAATGGGGAGAATTGGAAGGGGGAGAATCGGAAGTGGGAATGGGGAATGTGGAATGCGGAATGTTTGGATCGATGGGTTCGGATGTGGTGGTAGGAATCGAGTCTCCGGATTCCGCCATGGCGCGTTCAAGGAGTCGGGTATGAAGGTTAAAGGCTTCGGCATAGGCGCGGGTGCTTTCTTCGGAGAGCTCTAGGAATTTATGATGGGCCTCGGCCGTCCGGCGGGCAATGCGATCGGCGGCTTCAATTAGTCCTGAAATTTGACTATCTGTTTCTGGTCTCTGGTCTCTGATCTCTGGATTCGGGACGTCCGATATCTGACCCTGTCCTGTACCTTCCAAAATTCCGAATTCCGAATTCCGCATTCCCAATTCCAATGGGGGCGCTTTGCCGCCAATGGTGATTTTGATGGGGCTGCCTGAGATTTTTATGGCCGGTTCAATCATCTCCGGCGCATAGGCCCGGGTTCCGTAGAGTTTATCCAAATCAACCGGCATCCGCTCTGCGATCAGTGTCGCCAGCACCTTGGCGATCGTGGTGTAGTCATTTTCTCCTCGCTGGCACGCGGATATTGCCAGATGGGGGGCATCTTTGAGGATCCTGCTGATCATTCGGGTGCACGAAGAATAGGGGCCCATTTCCAAAAATATTCTGACCCCGTCGCGGTAAGCTTGATTTATGGTGGTCGTGAAATCAAAACCGTTCAAAGCCTGATTTAGAATGGAAGATGCCGCCGCTTCGCTTGTTAAGTCATAGGCCCGGCCAAGGGCACAGCTGTAAAAACGAATTCCGTCAGGCCGATGGATCGGGAAAAGGTGCAGCTGCCGATACGCATCAGCAACCGGCTTTAAGGCATCGCAGTGGACGGTGACGACACCATCCAGGTATATCGCCTCACATTTGAGTGCTTTGATAGCGGAAACCACATCCTGCCTGCGGCCCCCGATGACACACTCGTCGGGCGTGTTGATAATCAATAAACGGGTGGTGGCATAGCGCTCAACTGCTGGGCGAACTGAATCAGCCGAACGGTTTACGACTGCCACGCACCAGTCAACATTTTCATCCGGGGCAATATCCCACATCCTGCGGGCGGCATTGCAGGGGCCGGCAAGTTGACGGGTAAATAAATCTGATTGCTGCATGCGTCGGAGCATCTTACCGCGTTCGGGCCAGACGCCCATGGCAAAATAACCCGTTGACTCTCCCAGGCTGTAACCGATTACGGCCGAGGGATTGATATCAAAATATTTGACTAGGTCGGCGATTAGACCGCCGTGAACCACCTGCCCGAAAATCATGTTAAGAGGATCGGATATGATTTTCTCATAAGCTGTTTTTTGCCATCCCGGCTGCCACGAAACCCGCCAGGGAACAAAGCAATCCGGCAGCAACTGGGACTTTAGCTGCCGGGTGCGGGCATCCATTTGGCGCAAAATTTCAGGCCAGTGAACACCGATATCGCGGCCCATACCCATATAATGGCTACCTGAACCCGGAAATACAAACGCCAGCTGTCCTTGCCTGCCGAGGGGGTGAGGTGAAAAAGCAATGCCGCTGTTGCCTTTAATCTTCCGGGGGCTGTCTGCTAAGACGGCTGTTTGCGCTTCAGTAATTTGTTTTTTCAGATCGGAAAAATTAACGGCCACAACGGACAATGCCCGGGGGTGCTCTAATTTGACAGCGTTTTTAATATGCCACTGGCGGGCAACCTGTTCCATGGTGACCTGTTTCCGGCAGTCAGGGTCTTGGGCGTTCAGCTGCATGTCGACATGCTGATTGAGGGCCTCAAGGCCGGCAAGCAGAGCCTGTTTGTTGTCTCCTGCAACGATAAAGATCCCAGGGTTTTGAAAGCCAAGAGGTCTTTTTCTTTCCAGTTGAACTTTTTGCAAAATCCCTTCCGCAATTTCACTTCTTTGCTGATAATCAAAACCTTCCAGGATGATGTGCATGCAATTGCCGTCGGGTGTCATGGCGCCAACCAGGGCTTTGCGCGGCCCTTCCTGGCGATTTCTTAGCCAGAACTGAGGGTAGATCGGGATGTGAAAATTTTCACCATGCCAGAGCGAATTTTCAGGAACACTGAAGTTTGGTAGCGGGGGAATAATTTCATGATAAAGACATAAATTGGCTTTAACCACAGCGGCGAGGGCAGAAGCAGACCCGGTATGTCCGATGTTGGCCTTTACCGAACCGATAGCGCAGGAGCCATCACTATCTGAAAAGAACTCATGCAGTGCCCTGGTCTCCAGGCGGTCTTCCGACGGATTGCCGCCGCTGTGAGTTTCGATAAAACTTATGGTTGACGGTTCAACAGCGGCATCCCGAAAGCAGCGGGTAAGTGAGCGGGTATAGGCATTCAGTGACGGCAGACTTTTATCTATACCGCCTCCGCTGGCGCCGGCAATCCCCTTAATCACCGAATAGATCCGGTCGCCGTCTTTTATGGCCCGGTCCAGGCGCTTGATGACAAGTGCCGCAGCCCCTTCGCCGGGAAGGGTGCCGTCTGCATCCTGATCGAAAGGTCGAATTTGAAGGTTGCGCGAAAATGGTCTGGCCTGATTTTCCAGAATAATATTGCGGACATCGCCCGATAGATCCACGGCACCCACCAAAAATGCTTCGGCCTCATTTTGCTGCAGGGCCCTTACCCCGATTTCCAGTGCTTTTAAACCGGACGCTTCTTCGCAGGATACCACATAACTAGGGCCCCCGAGGCGAAATTCCCGGGCAACCCTGCTGGCGACAATCCCCCCCAGGGCGCCCAGGGTGCGCGGTGCCGTCAGCGGCGGGTTGCAGGTATCTTGCAAGGATTCGATCCAGGCATTTAATTCTCCCTGTGGCAGATTCCAACCTAATTTTTTTATCCATTGGGGGAGCAAATTTGTCAGATGCCAGCGCAGTTGAAAATTGGTGGCCTCGAAATCAAAAGCAATGCCGATGATCGTCCCCATAGCAGGCCGGTCTTCCCGTAGCGGAAATCCGGCATTCTTCAGTGCTGCTGAAGCGACTTTCAGCATCAGCAGCTGTTGCGGGAGAATTTCCGGGATTTCTTTGGGCGGTAGGTGAAACTCACCGGGCGCGATGGACAGCCCTTCCATAAAGCCGCCGGTTAGCTCTAATTTTTCTATGTAGCGGCCGGCAACCGTATCACATCCTTTCCATCGCTGTTCCGGACGTCTATCAATACAGGTATCGCCTTTGAAAATCAGCTCCTGGAAATCGCGCAAAGAAGATAATGATCCGAAAACAGCTTCCATACCAACAATGGCGACATTGGATTTGGGATTTGGGATTTGGGATTTGGGAATTGATGCATTTCTCCGATCCGCAATCCGCAATCCGCAATCCCCATTCGGATCCCATTCTTCCAGCAGCAGGTGGGCATTGATGCCGCCGAAACCAAAGGCGCTTACCGCTGCTCGTCGCGGAATCTTATCTTTTCTGCGATGCCAGGGTGTCGGCTGGGTCTGTACTCGAAAAGGACTGTCCGGCAGGGGGCTGTTGGCAGGGGGTTTTTCATAGTTCAAGGAAGGCGGTAAAATTTTATTTTGCAAGGCCAGAAGGGTTTTAATCAGGCCGGCCGCGCCGGCGGCAGTCAACAAATGACCGATCATGGATTTGACCGAACCGATCGCGCATTGCCCTTTTTGCCAGCCGGATTCTCCCCACAACTCTGCTAAACTCTCCAATTCGGTCAGGTCCCCGCGCGGTGTTCCGGCGCCATGACACTCAACCAGATCAATATCATGGGCAGACCAGTTGCAGGATTCATAGACTTGGCGCATGGCGCGTAACTGGCCTTCACTGTCAGGCGCCAGGAGATTGCCGCGCATATCATTGGAAAGCCCCACGCCATATATCAGTCCGAATATAGGATCATGGTCGCGCACGGCGTCCGCCAGACGTTTGAGAATCAGAATTCCGGCGCCTTCTCCCACAACCAGGCCGTCGGCGTTTTGATCGAAGGGGGCACATCGTCCGGAAGGTGATAAAGCACGCAGCTGGCTAAAACCAACCTGGGTAAACAAACAACTGGGCCTTGAAACGCCTCCGGCCAGCATGGCATCAGCCCGATGGGCATTCAGTTCATCACAGGCCAGCTTAACGGCATAGAGGGATGATGCGCATGCGGCATCCAGGGTATAGGTGCCGCCGCCAAGACCAAACGCGCGGGCCAGAATAGATCCGGGCAGGCTGGTGACACGGTTGGCAAGATAATGGGCCCGGGTATAAGGCTTACGCCGATTTTTGAATACGTCAGGGGCTGCAGCCTCAAACAATTTTTCTTCAAAGGCGGATCCGATAATATCACTGGTGACCGCTGCGGTGGCGTCCGTCGGCAATGCAATCGCGGCCAGAACGACACCGGTTCGTTGGCGATTTAACGATGATGACGGAATTCCTGAGATGGCTTCCCGACCGACATGCAGGACAATATGATAGAGCGGGTCGAGCGATGAAATCAAACTTCGATCAAGGTCAATGCCGGCCGGATCAAATTCAAAATTTTTTATCAGGCAGCAGCGCTTCGAATAGGCTTTGTCTGTTTGAATACCCGGACGGTAGATAAAATTGGGATCCACAGACCATCGGTCTTCACCGACCTCAACGTCAGCGGAGACCTTGTTGATGATGTTTTGCCAGAAGAGTTCCAGGTTAGAGGCACCGGGGAAAAGCCCGGCCATCCCAACCACGGCAATGGGTGCACTAGGGTTCATGGGGTCGCGGTCGTCACTCATGGAAAAAAATTAAAGGCATTAATCCGCCGGCCAAGGGTCTAATTCCTCGCGCCTTGGGCGATTATAAATGTTCCAATTGAAACCCCTTTGCTTGCGGCGGGGTAGTTCATTTCCAGCCTGCTTCCAAAAGTTTTCTATATATCGAATTCAAGTGCTTAAGGCAAGGAAAACAGCGATAACAATTCAATTCTTTTCTAAAGTAAAGTTGGGTGGTCCGGCAAAAGGGGATAAAGATAAATAGTATTTGTCTAATCTACTTTATGCGGTTGTTATTTATGTGTTATTGCTTGACATTAGTACTTTTTTTGATATAGATATATCTAATAGTCTTTGCGTTTAAATAAATATGCAGTTATAGTTGTTTGGTAATAGATATTACTTTGAACGGACAAGTTATCTCAAAATTTTAAAGAGGAGAACAAAAATGGCGATTTTAAAGAAAGATTTGGATGCAGTAAAAAGAGATATTAAGGCGCTAGAAAAAAGATTGGAAAAGTTAATCAAGGCCCATAAGTCGATGCCGAAAGCAAAAAAGGTTACTAAAAAGAAAGTTGTCAAGAAAGCCAAAGCCGTTAAGAAAGGGCCGGCCAAAAAAGCGTCGGCCAAGAAAACAGTAGCCAAGAAAGCACCGGCCAAAAAAGCGTCGGCCAAGAAAACAGTAGCCAAAAAAGCACCGGCCAAGAAAGCGCCGGCCAAGAAAGCGCCGGCCAAGAAAACAGTAGCCAAAAAAAAAGCCACCCAGGTAACCGCCACTGATAAGATCTTACAAATTGTTAAGCGATCTAAAAAGGGTGTAGATGTTCCAACCTTGAAGAAAAAAACTGGTTTTGACGATAAAAAAGTTCGCAACATAGTGTTCCGGGCGTCGAAGGAAGGCAGAATCAAGAAGTCAGGACGGGGAGTATATGTCAGCGCCTAGCAAGCGATTTGATGCCTGTCTTAATTAATCACCAGAAGTGACCATTCTGGCCGATCAGGGCCATTAGCGGGGTGAATTTTTTTCACCCCGCTTTTTTTGTCATTTTTATTGATTTATGTTTTACTTTCGGCTGTCTGTGATGACCGGACGAAACCATCTAAAAGACCGTTGACCCTGAATGGTTTCCTCGCATTGGCGGGGATTGATTTTAAGCAAAGAAGATAAAATCAATCCCGGCCAGGAGCCCGGAAGAGAGAATATAATCTGTCGGCCGATCCGGGCGAATTTGAGTTCCGGAATAATATGCGCATATAGATGTTGTCTGTATATGCTGCAGGCATTTTGTGAATTGGGGTATGACTGTTTGGCCGCCAGCGCCGCAAGTTGCCCACTTTTGTGAGCATAGTAAATTCCCTCGCCGAGTAAAGGGTCGGCCAGGCCGCAGGCGTCGCCCAGCAGTAAAATATTGCCACTGCCCGGCTGAGTTAGGTAATTCCCATAGGGCAGGGCATGACTTTTAGCGGCGCAGATATTGTCAGTTGAGATTTCAGCCGTTTTTAAGAATTGGACCATACCACGCTTTAGAAATTTCCCCGACTTTTCGTTTAACCCGCAAATTCCCAGAACCCGGAGATCTTTTCTGGGAAAACACCAGGCATATCCCCACCGAATGTGGCCGAGGTAGATAACCGGGTAATCAGGCAGTGCCGGTGATAGGCTGCGTGAAACAACAAGTTCCAGGGCAGTGGCCATTCCTGATTTTTTTTCGTTCTTAATAAATCCCAATCCGGTGAGCAATTTGCGCAGCCTGCTTGGCGCTCCGTCTGCTCCTAATATATACGTTCCTGAATATCGATTACCGTTTCCGGTAATAACCTGATTTTTAAACGGGTCCAGGGCAATGACTTTCTCTCCGGGTCTGAATTCGGCCCCGGCTTGTCGGGCCTTATTCAGCCAGAAAGAATCATAAACCTGTCGGTCTACAAAATGAAAAGGATATTCCAGCTTTCCTAAAATGCAGGCCTTGTCGCGAAGATTGACACCATACCTGGAGCTTTGGTGCGAAATAATTTGATTGGATCTTAGGCAATCGCGGGAGGTTTGAAAAATTTCTTCCAGCAGTCGGAGGGTTTTGCGCGTTAAAAGTCCGCCGCAAAGCTTGTCACGGGGAAATTTCCTCTTGTCTATCACAAGAACATGAAATCCGCTTTTGGCCAGAAGGTAGGCCGCGGTAGAACCAGCCGGTCCGGCTCCAATCACAATGGCATCAAAACCGCTATTCTTGATTATCATCTGGACAGTGGACTGAACTGTGGACGGCTATCGTTTGACAATCTTTTTAACTCTGCTTCTTTCAATTCCCATGGACCCTCCGTCTACTCTATACATGATCATATCACTTTCTTCCCACCATACCTCGGTCATAATTATACTGCCACTGTCGAGGTGAATTTCAAATTTAGTATCTGCTTCCGAAGACATGGTCGTCCGGTCCAGTTCTTTAATGATCCCTTTAACCGAGGGGTCATTTTTGGGAATGGTTTTGGTTTTCTCCAGCTTGTCTACGATTTTTTCCAAGGCTTCCGATGCCATCCCCTTGGACATTGAAGCAATTTTGTCCGTACTATACAAGAAGTAGATAACCAGTGCTGATATAGCCACAAAGACAGACAAAAAGGCCAGCAAAACGAATCGGCCGATGGAAGAAGTGCGCGGTCGGGCTTTGGCAGCAGGATCTGCAAATCGGGCGGTATCCGGGTTTTTTCTTTCCACACGATAACCTCCCGATTGCTTAGCATAATCAGCGACATCGATCCCCGGTGTTGATTTCGATGAAGCGACCTGGGGTATGGACAATCCCCCGGTCTGATTTGACTCTATATGGTTAAGCAAATATTTATAGGCCAAGTTGATTTCCCGTAGCTTTTTATCCGCTTTTTGTTTTAGCCGGGGATTGCTCTGGAACCGATCCGGATGCCACACTCGAACCAAATCCTTATAGGCCCGTTTGGCTTCCTGGAGAGAGCCGATGGTTTCAAGCTCCAGAATTTTTAAGCATCGTTGAAGTTTCATTTCTTCAGTATAACGCTCTTTGTGGCGATCCCCGGCAAACTAAAACCCTATTTTCCCGCAGGAGAAATGGGGTTGATTTTCAATTTATCATACCGGCCTCACAATCATAAGATATCTTCAATTGATACCCATAACCTATCAGCAGCCACTTTTCGATGTCAAGAAGTTATAGGCTTGACAGCCTGGTGCAATCTGATCATTTCTCCTGCCGTTGGCAAACGTTTTCCTGCGTCAACACCTGATACGAATCCAATTAACATAAACATGTCATTATTATTTTAATTATATTCATATTTACATAATACTGTAAAAATGTTTATTTGAAAAAATATAAAGATTTATATAAAAAATACTTGAAATAAAGAAATAAATATTATAATAATGGCCATATGGGTAACAAAAAGACATTTTCTACCAGAATTGATGCCGAGCGCCTCAAGAAATTGAAACATCTTGCAGTTGACGAGGATAAATCCATCGGCGTCCTCCTGGAAGAGGCCATCGAAGAACTCATCAAGAAATATGAGCAAAACAAAAGATGGAAAGCGGTATAACCTTAAGGGGAGATATGGAAATGCATGTAGTCAGCAATCGCACCTGTTTGGCGGATGAGTTGGAGGGTATTGACCCCGGCCGTAACAATCATCGTGACGGTCTGACAGTCGAGTGTATCTGTCCCAAATGCGGCGTTTCCCACAGGATGAAGCTACTTTGGAGCGGTCGCGGGAAACCTAGAAAATTCTGCGCGTCATGCAAAAGCTTTGTTGCTTCAATCGAGCCCATTGATTTTTGCGGGATCCCGGCGGATATTCACAGGGGAATCGAAAAAGCGGTCTAGCCCGCAAAAGCCGGAATTGACTATTGACTATTTAAAATTGAATATTTGTGGAAGTCGCTCCGCTCCGCCATTTTTCGATAGGTTCTATCAAAATTGATCCGCCGGAGACTGACCTTAAATAATCAATATTCAATCGAAAATATTCAATTATTTAGGCCGAGGCTTTATATTGCGGCTTAAAGGCCTTAAGCAGCGATGGATCCATTATTGCCTCAAAACCGGATAGACTGGCCACGATCTCATCATTGGAATCTATAAACATAAAATCCCCGCGCATTTTACGGCTGGTTGCCTCTTTTATCTCCAGTACTGCCGTTACCCCGTCTGAGGGAAATTGAGAACAATACTGCCGGTACGATGCAGCGTAACTTGGCAATGACACAATTCCCTTCTCTTCAAAACACCATACGGTTGCCATTTGAAATGCACTGTCAAGAACCAGCGGGTCCCCAATCCATTGATTTCTCAATGGTGCTGATATCCATTCGTCCGGGGCAGGGGCCGGTGATATATGCGCCACCATTCCCCGCGATGAGCAGCTGACAATTTTACGGATTCCGTGAAGTTGATTGCCGTGAAAAAGTACCTTATCATAAACATCCTCAATTTTTTTGGTATAGGCTTTGGCAACCATGGCTTTCGAAAACTGATAAGACGGTGCTGACGGCAACTGATCGCTCAAAATGGCGCTGGCGCTCGAATGGATGATATCCTGTCCGGCCTTTTGGCCGTCTCTTAATTCAACCGGCACCTCATAGAATTCGCCATTTTTTTTGAGTTTCCCGGCAAGCAGGCGAATGTGCTTTTTTTCAGAATCCAGACGAATCCCCTTTAAAACACGAATATCATCCAAACCATGAAGAACCAAACCGGGGTTTTCATGCAGGGCGCCATGGGCGAACCATTCGGTCATCAAAGCCATCGGCACCACCGGTTTGCCGTCAATGACATGTGAATTTAAAATGGGGAAATCAGAGACACCGATTTCCCGTTCAAAGGAGAGTGCTAATTGTTGCTTTCTTACAGCCGGTGAGGGTTTTACCAATTCCGGGCGTTTTCTTTCCCGGGGGACTTTTTCGCTTGCGACGCCGATTTCGGCACCGATGACGACTTCCACAGGGTTGTTTAACCCTGCCGTCATTTCATCCAGCAGGCACTGAACACCTTTAGCGACCGGGATCAGGTGGATGCCGTGGCGCTCAAATTCACGTTTCAAAGCAGGGGTGACCATACCGCCGTCCCAGGGACCCCAGTTTATCGCCACAACCCGGCAATCCGGTCGTTTCGCCGATTCATTCAGGGCCATCTTGTTCAATACCTCGTTGGCCATGGCATAGTCGGCCTGGCCTCTGTTGCCCATTCGCGCCGCTACCGAGGAAAACAAAACCAGATGTTTTAAATGATCCTGGCCTGTGGCTTCCAGCAAGTTGTCAAGTCCCTTAACCTTGGTATCAAACACGCGCTCGAATTGGTCGACGGTTTTATCGATAATCAGGCGATCCTCCAGCACTCCTGCGCCGTGGATGATGCCTGCGATGGGACCATGATTGGCTCGAATGTCATCGATGACGGTTTTAACCATTTCAAAATTGCGAATATCAGTCTCATAGTAATAGGCGTCTGCTCCGGTTGATTTTAATTCAGCCAGGTTTGATGCAATCTCACGATTTGCCATATGGCCTTTAAATGCGCTTTCAATTTCAGCCGGGGTAGCGTTTAGACCGTTGAATTCATTTTCCAGGATAGCTTTTTTTATGGCGGATTCATCGGTTAGCGCAGACAACCATCCGGGTTCGGCCACGGGTTGCGGAGATCGACCCAATAGAACCAGCGTGGCCGCAGCCTCTCTGGCCATTGCCAGGGCAGCTGATGCGGTTATGCCTCTGGCGCCGCCGCTGATGACAACCACATCGCCGGGAGCCAGGTTTATTTGGCCTTCGGGATAGGGTTCAGGTTGTAAGGCCACGGTGCACCGATGATCTGAATCAAGACCAATTTCGATCGGACCGGGCGCAAGGACCTCTTTAACAACGGCCTCTGCAATTTGACGGTTGTCTGACCAGTCCGGTGCGATGTCGATGGCATGGCAGCAAACGCTTTGCCATTCAATGGCGGCGGTTTTAACAAGGCCTGCCAGACCGCCCTGGGCCGGCAGGTGGGTTTGCTTGCGTTTCAAACCAAAAGCGCCGTCAAGGCGGGTGACAGTTGCAAATAATGCTCCGCCTTGATCGGCCGACTCAATCAGTCCGGGAGCCAGGTGCTTGGCAAGCGCAAAGGCATCTTTTAAATCCTGATCTATTTTATCAGTTCCAGGGTCCGGGACAATGATCAGTCCGGCGGCGGCCGGAAGCTGCTTTTTGTATTTGAGGATATCCACCGAGATTCTGATTGTGCCGATGCCCAGCCTGGTCAGTTCTTCTGCTATTTGTTCAGACAGACCGGTGTTGTCTTCAGTTACAAAAACTTTGCGGTTTTCGGCAATTGTCAGAGGAGTGCCAGTTACGAAGGGAGCTTCCACGATTGATACCACGTTGCGAGGAATCCTTGCCGTATCCGGACCCGGCCGTGATTGTTCCCGCTGATCCGATTTAATTGGCGCATGCGTTTTATCGGTTTGCTCCTGCTGGGCACCGGATCCGGGGGATTCTGCAAGATATTCAATAATCTGCCCCAGTGTTTTCAAGCTGCCCATGATTTCAGGTGAAACCGTGGGTAAATCGGGCATTTTTTCTTCGAGGGTGGACAGAATTTCCACCCGCTTGATGGAATCAATGCCCAGTTCAGCCTCGATGT
>JBATKU010000608.1:0-1698 GCA_049669725.1 Desulfobacterales bacterium | reverse complement strand
GGATATAATTGAGATCGTTGATTCCGTTGTAAAAACACTGCCGAAAATTCAGCATATTTATCTTATTACTAATGCACTGCAGTCTAAAACCGTATGCCAGGCAATAACTTCCCTAAAAAATGTCTGCCATGAACAAGATGTCAAATTAAATGTGATGGTATCACTTGATGGAATTGGTGAAATTCACGATCGGGTCCGTGGCCGCATTGGAAATTTTGACTCTGCGGTTAGGGTTTTAGATTTTCTCCAAGCGTCTGATGCAGCTGATTCAACCAGTATTGGATGTACCGTAATTAAAGCGAATGTATATGGTATCGAAGGCCTATTAGATTGGTGCATGAAGCGTGAAATTCATGCTTATTTTCGACTTGGCATACCACACCGCAGGCTCTACAATCTTAGTAAGCTTAAACCCTTCGACTTAAGCTTTCAGGAAAATTTTCATTTTGCAAATTTCCTTGATTATCTTCAGGCCAACTATGAAAAGAAAGCGTCAAAGCGCTTATTTTATAAAAGTCTTCGAAATCAAATAATATATAAGAAAAATCGATCTGTTAGCTGTCTATGGCAGTCTTCAGGCATAACCTTAAGCGCCCGGGGTGAAATTTCCTATTGCGCAGTTGAAAGCGATACTTTGGGAAACGCCTTAGCTGAAAATCCGAATAAGATTTACTGGGGAAATCAAAAGCATTTATCAGAAATTATTAAAAATAAATGCAATTCATGTTTACATGATTACGGACCAGCACCGCAAATATTTAGCAAACCCGAGAAGCTTAAGAAAAAATTTAATAAGCTCATTCCTCAAAAAATCCATCAAATAATCATTAAGTTAAAGCAGATACCCAAATCAGAGGTAACCGGACTAAAAATTAAAGAACGCGATAGAATAAGCATCTCAAAAAAAGGTGAAGCAGATAAAAATATTTTAATCTGCGGCTGGTACGGTACTGAAACTCTCGGAGACAAAGCTATTCTTGGTGGACTCATAAAAGTGATTCAAAAATGTGTGGATTGGAAAATTGATATCGGATCAATAGAACCATATGTGACGCTGAACACCAAACAACAGATGCCGGAACTAAAAATAAATAATGTCTTGCATTTATCAGAAGCACGGCTGGCGATTCAGAATGGACATTATCGCAGTGTGATAATGGGCGGGGGGCCCCTAATGGGCCCTATCCGAGAATGTCGTGATATTCTTGATCTGTTTGTTAGGGCTAAAGAAGTTGGTGCCACGACAATTGTTGGTGGGTGCGGTGTTGGTCCACTTGGCTGGCCTGAGATTGATTCCGCCATCGCAAAAATTCTAAATATTGCCGATCTTGTTATATTTCGTGATCAGCATTCACGTGACCTTGCTCGAAAAGCGCTGGGTGTTAAACGTGAATCCCACGTGACGCTTGATCCGGCCTTTTTTTGGGCTTTTTCCGAAAGTAATCGCAACCTCCAAAAGAGAGATCCCAAACAGATTTTGCTTGCTCTCAGAGATTGGTCCATAAAAGATTACGGCAGCCATATTGATCATAAATCAGCCGAGCAGATCAAGGACCGTTTCGAAAATGAACTTAGAACTTTGATTAAACAACTTATGACAACAGATCCAAACTTAAAAATTATTCCATTCTGCATGCACAAATATGCTAGGGGAGGGGATGACCGATTTTTCTATCGACGGGTTTTTGCGGATTACCC
>JBATKU010000607.1:0-2366 GCA_049669725.1 Desulfobacterales bacterium | reverse complement strand
ATATATGGCTCCAATCCGTTTGCCTTTGCTGTTTCAACCAGGCTGTAAAATGTCGCACCAGCTTTGGCCCCGTTCGGGTGACCGGCAAACAACCAATTTTTTCGGCCTACCACAAAGGGACGGATCGCATTTTCGGCTGCATTGTTGTCCGGGCTCAAACGGCCGTCTTCTATGTACACAATAAGCTTTCCCCAGTGGTTCAGCGTATAATTGATGGCTTTGCCCAATAGCCCTTTCGGCGGCGTGATCTGCTGTTTCGATGACAGCCAGGTTTTAAATGCCTCCAACACCGGTTTGGCCTTTTCCTGGCGCAGTTGGTAAATTTGCTTTGGATCGAGCTCTTTTATTTTGGCTTCTTTTTCTATCTGATAGATCCGGCCGATAAACTCCAGTGCTTCATCAGCCAGGCTTTTAGGCTGAATCTGCTTGGAACGATTTTTCTTCTTGGCTTTAATGACGTTAACAAAGTTACGGCGGGCATGCGCCCAGCAGCCCATATGTGTAATGCCCTTTTTCTCAGACAAACACTCATAACCGGAGAAAGCATCGCTTTGAACATACCCCTGATAGTTCCCCAAAAAATTGAGTGCTGGCGCTCCGCTGCGGGTGCGATGATATTGATACAGCAGGCCCGGGCTGTTTTCCTGGCCGCCTTTAAACACCCACATGTACGATTTGCTGGTGTTGTGCCGACCGGGTTCGTTTAATACCTGGTACGGTGTCTCATCTATATTAATCAATGGACCGCCTCGAATCTCTTCTTGAAGCAACTCAATTAACGGTTGACATTGCCGGCCAGCGTTGACGACCCAGTTGGCCATGGTGGCACGAGATAAGTCAATGCCTAGACGACTGAAAATCTTTTGTTGGCGATATAACGGCAGACCATCGGCAAATTTGGATACAATCAGATGTGCAATCAACCCTTCGGTGGCAATGCTCTTGGGAATTAATTGCACCGGCGGCGGTGCGATCTTTACGGTGGGACCATCGCTTTCAACGCCTTCACAACTCTTGCAGGCATATTTGTATCGAATATGGCGGATGACTCGAATTTTGGCCGGCACATAGTCCAGCTTTTCGCTGACATCCCGGCCGATACAGCTTAATGCGGCGCCACAATCACATTGCTTTTCTTCTTCCGGTAAATCATGAACCACATCTACCCGGGGCAGATCCGCAGGCAAAGGCTTACGGCCACGCTTTTTGCGAGTATGCTCAGGAATAACGATCTTTTCTTCAAAAATCCGGCGATCTGATTCAGGCGCTTCTATCGGATTAAACAGCGGCCGTTGCTCATGGTCCGGCAAGACATGTTTTTCACTTTTACGGCCAAATAGCTCCTTTTGAAGCAGACAAACCATCTGCTCCAAATAGTCGATGCGCTCCTGATATTTTTCCTCGTTGTTTAAATGCAAGGCGATGATTTGTTTAAGCGCGGCGGCATCATCAGGCAAGTTCAACAGATCCGAATTCATGACCTGTGAATAGCATAACCGTTTGATTTTGTAAACACTTTATTGATAAAAAAGATAAAAAATCAGGCCACTGCTCGATAATATAACCGCTGATGCGCACGGGTATAATCCAGACCATCCAAAAGCCATTCAAGCTCTCTGGGGCCGATCATGACCACCTCCTCGGCAGACCGGGGCCACTGAAAGCGATGCTCTTCCAAACGCTTGTGCCATAAACAGAAACCGTTTTTGTCCCAGTAAAGTATCTTGACCATATTCCGCCGACGGTTGCAAAACACAAACAGGTCCCCCGAAAAAGGATCCTTGGACAGGTGTTGCTCCACCAGGATCGAAAGTCCATTAATGGCTTTTCTCATATCCGTGCTACCTATCGCTAAATACACCCGGGAATTGGTAAGCGGCAGCATCATAAACCTCGGACCGCCAAAATCAACTGCCGGAGTTTTGAAAAATCAAACCCATTATCACATTCGATTAGATAACCGTTGGGGGTGACCACACTTATGCCGGTTCGTGATATTTTGCTTGATGAAAAGCGCAGCGGAACAAATGTAACATCCGTCTCAGGAGGGTGTGAAATTCTTTTTCGCCAATACCACCACCGGTGATTCTTAAGATTATTCTGCCGGCAGTATTCGGCCTGGGTGAGTCCGCTTTGTTGCCAGGCTTGAACGTGGTCCTCCCAAAATTGGCGTTTCTCTTTCGCATCGAGTTCTTCCGGTGATCTTGTGACATCTGCCATGCGTAAACCTCCTTTTGAATTTTGAAGGCAATCATGGCACAATTTTAATCCCTTGTGAAGATGGGGTTTATGGACCGCTTACATCCGTAAACATAATGTTTTTGAAATTTTGCCGAGCATTGATCAATTGCAGTAACATTCAATTC
>JBATKU010000606.1:0-2971 GCA_049669725.1 Desulfobacterales bacterium | reverse complement strand
CATGGCCCTTAAGGCCGTGGCATCTCTGGGGCCGGGGTATGGCCGTATTCCCCTTGAACCCTTCATTGAACTGACCGCCAATATTACCCGCACCGCGCTACTTGTCTTTGTTGTATTTTTATTGATTCTGGCGCTGCGCACATTGTTGTATCGGGGGAAAACTGTGACCCGCTCCGGAACCTGGGGCTGCGGCTTTACAAGACCAACGGTTAAAATGCAATACACAGGATCTTCCTATGCGGCTTCAATTCTGGAATTTTTCAAACCGGTCGCGCCGCTGACCGAAAATCATCTTGCGGTACGGGGACGTTTCCCGGAAAAGAGCCATTACCGCAGCCATGTCAGTGATATTGCCGAACTGCATATGGGCAATGTGGTCGTGCGGCCGGTACAGTCGCTGTTCGAAAAGCTGCGCTGGCTGCAGCACGGGGATATTCACCTTTATGTCGGTTATATTTTACTGGCGATTGTGGTGCTGCTGTTTTTTGTCTGATCCCGGGTTCAGCACCGTCATTGGCGGAGAGAAGGAAGGCATAAAAAGAGAATATCGAATAATGAATGTCGAAGGAAGGTATTCTATCTATTTATAAACAAGACTGAGCGAAGCGAAACCACCCTTCGAAATTCGTTATTCGATATTCTGCGGTTCTGCGGTTTTTTTTGAAGGGATTCTCCATCGGGCGATTCGAAGTTGAGATTTTCATTTAACTTATTAATTAAGGGAAACCAATGAAATCCATTATTTTCCTGATCCTGGCCATGCTTTTGGCACCGCTTTATTCAGCATGGATATTCAAGGTCAAGGCGTGGTTCGGAGGCCGCAAGGGATCGCCGCTGCTGATCAATTATTACACCCTGATTAAACTTTTCCAAAAAGGATCGGTCTACAGCACCAGCACCACCCTTATCTTCAAACTGGGACCCATGGTCTCTTTGTGCGCGGCTACCGTGGTGCTGATGTTTCTGCCCGTGGCCGGGCAGCCGCCGCTGTTCGCATTTAACGGGGATGTCATCCTGCTGCTGTACCTGCTGGGCCTGGGCCGGTTTTTCACCATAGCTGCCGCCATGGACACGGCCTCGCCCTTCGAGGGCATGGGTGCCGCCCGGGAAGCCTACTTTCCGATTATCTGTGAGGCCACGCTGTTCATGATCCTGATTCTGTTTTACACCCTGACCGGTGAGTTGAGCTTGGGCGCCTATTTTGCCGGGGGCGAGCCTTTCGGACTCTGGCAAAACGCCGGCCCACCGTTGCTGTTTGTGACCATGGCTTTTTTTATTGTGCTGCTGACGGAAAGCTCCCGGGTCCCGGTGGATGACCCTGCCACTCACCTGGAATTGACGATGATCCATGAAGTCATGGTGCTGGATCACAGCGGGCCGGATTTTGCGCTCATCGAGCTGGGTTCTTTTTTCAAGCTTTTTTTCTACTCCACCCTGGTCACCCGTTTGATCTGCCCGATCTCACTGGGACACCCGGCGGCGGACGCTATTATATTTTTTATCGTGCTCGGGCTGGTGTATACGGCTGTCGGCGTCACGGAATCGGTCATGGCCCGCTATCGCATGGACAAAGTCCCCCAGTTTGTTCTGACATCTTTTGCCCTGGCTTTTTTCGCAACCGTTATCACATTGGAGTTTTTAAAATGATCCAACCAGTTGATACCATTTTGGCCCTCGTGCTCCTGTCGGTCCTGGTTTCCTTCGGCTCCAGTCGACTGCCGACCCTGATCAGGGTGCTGGCTTTCCAGGGGGTGGTCGTTTCCATCGTACCGCTGGTCATCGGCCACGAACTTACCGCCGGCAGCATCGTGTTCACCCTGGTCACCCTGGTAATCCGGGGAATCGTCATCCCGCTGTTCATCTACCTGGCAATTAAAAAAGTCGCTATCCGCCGGGAAGTAGGACCCATCGTCGGGTATCATGCTTCCCTGCTGGCCGGTCTGGCCCTGATTGTGGCGGCCACCTTTGTCAGTTCCAAGTTCAATTTGCCCCAGACCGGCGGCGATGCCCTGCTGCTGCCCACGGCCATCACCCTGCTGGTGGCCGGCATGTTCCTGCTCATGGCCCGGCGCAATGCCATTGCCATGGTTCTCGGTTATATCATGATGGAAAACGGGATCTATCTTGTGGGAACCAGCTTTTCGGTCCGCGCCCATCATATCGTTGAATTCGGTATCCTGCTAGATGTACTGGCCGGCGTGATGATCATGGCCATCATCCTGCAGAATATCAATCAGGCGTTCGATGATGTGGATACGGCGCTGCTTAGAACTTTAAAGGAATAGGTGCTGCATGGTTGAAATCGTTTTTCTGATACCACTGTTAACCGGCGTGATGGCCTTCTTTTTTCCGCGGACATTCAGTCGCTCCCTGCTGGTATTGACCGGGGTCATTCACCTGATGTTATCCCTTTATCTTTGGATCCGACGGCCGCAGGCACTGTTCGAAATTTATTTTGCCGTCACCCCCGAAGGCCTCCTGTCTCTAATGGTGATATCGCTGCTATTTTTCCTGATCTCAATATATACCACGGGGTATCTCAAAAACACTGAAATCCGCTCCGAACGCGTTTTTACCGGATCGATGCTCCTGTTTTTGTCAACTATGACCATGGTGACCCTTTCGGATCATATCATGGTGATGTGGATTGCCATCGAGGCCACCACCCTGGCCAGTGCACCATTGATATATACACACCGGTCCGCGGCAACCCTCGAGGCCACCTGGAAGTATGTCTTGATCTGCTCGGTGGGTATCGCCCTGGCTCTTCTGGGTTCGGTGCTGATTACCCTTTCCATGGATATTGGCGGGGTAGATGTACCGGTGGCTTTTTCCGCCCTGACCGGTGAAGCCGGACGACTGGACCCCCTGTGGCTTAAAACCGGTTTTGTGTTTATTCTGGTGGGCTACGGCACCAAAATGGGCCTGGCGCCGATGCATACCTGGCTGCCCGACGCCCACAGTGAAGCCC
>JBATKU010000605.1:0-2440 GCA_049669725.1 Desulfobacterales bacterium | reverse complement strand
GTTTCAAAATCGGCCGGGTTGACGCCAGGGTCATAATCACCACTACAAACTCGGCCTCCACGAAGTTGACTTTGTAAACGATATAATTTGCCAGAGTGTGCCAGTCGTAGAAGAAAAAGATTGCACCAGCTAATACAATCACCCAGAGACCAAAAACGACTTCAACTTCTCCTAGAAAATGGAAGATTTCAGCACCGTGATGGACGGAATTTTTGTCTACAAGCCCCTTTTTTATCTTCTGCTCGTGGTCGTGCTCCCATTTATGGGCAATGCCCATAAATTTACTGGTCAGAAATGTATGAACGATCGCGCACAGAAAAATAAGGGTGGCGATCAGATTGAATGGCTCCTGTTTGGCGCGGTTTTTAAGGATGGCCATTATACTGGTATAATCGGCATCATTGTAACTCTCCAGGCTGGGGGGAAATGCATTGGCGTCTTTGGGAGGGGCTCCGGCTGCTAATACACCTCCTGCTAAAACCGCACTTAAAGAGCAGGCCACCAACAATAGCCAAACTGTTCTTTTCCTGTTCATTGCCCGGCATCCCTCCTAGAGTATTTCTAATTACCCTAACTTGCTCCCCACATGTCATTCCGGCAAAGCCTGTGCCGGATTTGTTCCGGCAGCCGGAATCCAGGCGCCCTTAAAATGGATCCCTGCCTTCGAGACTGTGTCACAATCGGTAAAACGCTACCGTATTGTCTCATGGTAACTCCGGGCTTGACCCGGAATCAAGTACTGTTTAAGGAACGTATGTTTCTGGGTGCCGGATCAAGTCCGGCAAGACAGAGAGCGCTTAAGCGCTTTTTTGTATTACGATACATTCTGCTTCGCAGGAGTAACCATAAGTATCTGACTAATTCGTAGGACAATACACTATAAGTGATTCAAGATTAAACATGAAATTAATACAGGCATTTGAAAAAGTAAATAAGCTTCACGCTTTTTGGAAGAAGAAATACCGCCGAGTGAAAAGCAGTTGTAAACCCAGCGTCGAAAATAGTATAAAGAGAACCTACCCCGGGGAGGTGTTAAAAAAATGAAAATCGGCGTAATGAATAATCCTACTAAATCCATATACGATGAGGCCATAGCCTTTGGAAAAGCCGGGTTTGATTTTATCGATCTGACCATCGAAGGCCCGCAGGCTATGGATGTCAATACCGAAAAAATGGGTCCCATTCTTAAGCATTACAATCTGGCGCTAACCGGTCACACGGACCCCTGTCTGCCCTGGGCCTACCCGGTCCGGAGCATCCGGCAGGCCTGTCTCGATGAACTGGAGCGCTGTGCCCGGATATTTTCTGCGCTGGGCGCCGGGATAATGAATATCCATCCCTGTTATTTCTGCCCGCCGGCCATGAAAGGGTCGCTGGTAGAGCTCAATATCGAAGCTTTAATGCCCGTTGTTGAGATGGCGTTTTCCCTCGGATTGAAAATTGCGTTTGAAAACTTCATAAAACCCTTCGACCGGATATCAACCTTTAAAGCGTTGATAGGTGAAGTACCCGGATTGACCCTCCATCTTGATGTCGGACATGCGAATCTTGGCAAAGACAATCACGAAGCGTTTTGTAAGCATCTGGGAAAACATATCGCCCATGTCCATTTTTCCGATAACCGGGGCAAGGCCGACAACCACATGCCCTTGGGGGTCGGCAACATTAATTGGAAAAATGCAGTTGATGCATTAAAGGCCACCGGTTACGATGGAACAATTACCCTGGAAGTTTTTTGCGATAATCCCCAGATGCGCTTCCAGTATCTGAATCTCAGCCGTAAATATTTGCTGGCGCTTTGGCAATAAAAAAACCCGACGCATTGATTTCGAATAGATACTGATTATCGGAATCAATACGCCGGGAATGTACTGTTTGCTAATTTACCGAATACGGTTGGATTACATTCCGCCGACCGCAAGCTCCACCCGCCGGTTTTGGGCGCGGCCTTCTTCCGTGCCATTGCTGGCCACCGGGTTGGCTTCACCGTACCAGTTTACAACGATCTGGTCCTGCTTCACACCTTGATTATTCATCAGATAGGCTGCCACACTGTCCGCCCTGCGGTTGGACAGGCCCAGATTGTATTCCTCGGACCCGATGCTGTCCGTATATCCGACCAGTAGTGCGTAAGCGTTGGGGTTTTTCTTTAAAAACATGCCCAGCTGATCCAGTTCAGCCGCGTATGGTGACATGATATCGGTTTGATTAAAACCAAAGAGCACATCGCCGACTTTGAGTCCGGTGATTCTGGTTTCGGTGATCGTTTCAATGCGCTCGCTGGCCTTGACCACATACAGCGCACCGGTGATATAGTTGGGATTATCGACGAATTGTTTAAAGGGGATCACCCGCGAGCAGGCGTTGGCCTTGGCCATATCCGTCAGGCGCTTGGCAGCTCTGGTATTGGTGGCATCGCCGATCATATAAAAACACACGT
>JBATKU010000604.1:0-4584 GCA_049669725.1 Desulfobacterales bacterium | reverse complement strand
ACCATATTGGCCCTAGCAGTAAATAGTTAATAGGAGAACACGGCCTTTCGTTTTACATTGAAGCCGAAAATCGCCGCATTTTGTTTGATACCGGCCAAAATTTAGCCATAACCCATAATGCCGAAGTTCTGGGTATTGATCTCAGCCGCATCGACACGGTGGTTTTGAGCCACGGGCATTATGATCACAGCGGCGGCCTCCAAAGTCTACTGGACTGCAACAATAATTTTACGCTTTTCGCCCATCCGGATGTGTTTGGCTGCAAGGTGAAGGGGGCCGGCGATAACCCTATCTATATCGGCATACCCGTTGACAGGAAGGTTTTCGAACAAAAGGGCATAAATATCCAGCTTGATAAGGATCCCGTCCCAATAGCTCCGGGTATAACCGCCACAGGAGAAATACCGCTTGAAAATGATTTTGAAACGGTGGGGTCAATTTTCTTTCTTAAAAATGGAGAAGATTATACGGCCGATACCCTGGCGGATGACCGGGCGCTGATCCTGGATACTGACAAAGGATTGGTGGTTTTGCTGGGGTGCAGCCACCGGGGGGTAGTCAATACCCTAAACCACGTCACCCAAATTACCGGCTGCAAAAGGATTCATGCCATCCTGGGCGGTCTGCACCTGGGCAACGCATCAGATGAGAAGCTGGAAAAGATAATGGATCACCTGCACGCCTTTGGGCTGGAAAAAATCGGGGTCGGGCACTGCACCGGCCCGAAGGCATTTTTGGCCCTTGCCAATGAATTCAAAGACAGGGTTTATCTCAATACCGTTGGCAATGTAATGGAACTTTGAAATAGAGATTTAGGTTTAGATCGTTTCGATGGTTTTGATCAGCAGGAGCGCTTACTGCATTGATGGCCCCGGTTAAAGCCACAATTGCCATAATGATATCACAGCCCTTCAAAGTTCTCTTAAAGTTTTTATTCGTTGGAGCTGTATCTGCAATTTTGAGGCATGGAAATATTTAAGATTGCCCTAAAGTATTAGAAATAATTTGCGATTGTCCCTTTATAGCCGAAACATAGAAGGTTCACAATTCTTCTAAAAATGTTCCTGCCTATTAAATTTGAGAGACGGGATACCTTGGATGGGATGTCCTGAACAGAGCAATTCAATGCGAAGAGGTTCCCGTATAATGCTTATTGAATCCGTAGAAGTGAAAGAAACGAAACAGGTGAGTTACCTGAATTTGAGAGGTCCCGATTTTACGAGATACATAATTTCACCTCCCTATACATATTAAATTTAACTAACTAATTTAATTATAAAAAAAGTGGCAAAATCAGTATGCAAAACCAGTTTTTTTTGTGTGGTTAGGACGAATTTAATCACTGAAGATTTGATGTCAATATATTGAAACAATTTCAAACTGAATCAATCGCTGTTGGCCTGAATAATACAGTAATATGGGTGTTTGGGATTCCGAATCGATCCAAAGGAATCATCACGGCATGGTTTTTTCTAAGACCCGGCGGAAATGAAATAGAAACAGGCATCTCCCCGGAAATAACACCCTCTCCGGCACATCGGGTGCATTCATAAAAACCCACGCCTCCGTGACCCCGACAAGTCGGGCAGGCAGCCTGGGCGGGCACCATGATTCTGGCATTTCCGCCGCGACGAGCCTGGTCCGGTGTAAGTGTTACCTCAAGTGAGAGGTTCTGAACACGAGCGGACTTCGGTTGAGTGAAATCGGAAAAATTGCTCCACAGCCAGTCAAAGATCTCGTCAAACGAGGGGGTAAATGACTGAAAAGATCTCACCGGTGATACCTCACCCAGATCGACAGGGCTTTCTTCGGGAATAAGCGGTTCGGGTTCAGGGTAACGGCTGGGTCTCAATGTTGTTTTTATTGGCACTATTCTGATGCTTTGCTCATATTCACGCCGTCTCCGCCTATTTCCGAGCACAGTGTAGGCTTCCTGTATATCCTGGAATCTCGCACTGCCACCGGCATAATGATCCGGGTGAAATTCTTTGGCAAGTTGACGATACGCACTTCTAATTTCATCCACTGTGGCATTCGGAGAAATACCCAGAATTGCAAAATAGCTTTTTGCCATAGCAGAGCTCCTCAGGCAGAATTCATGATGTGTGCAAGAGTAAGTCTATGGAAACCGATTTAAATCCTCCGTGATTATTAATGAATTGAGGTCTGCAAATATTGCTTTAACCGGTTGAAATTTTGATCCGTTTGCTTTCATTTTCTTTTGATTTTCGTAATTTGATTTTCAGGATACCTCGCTTATACTTTGCGTCCACGTTATCCGGGATCACTTCCGCGGGCAGTTGAATCGTCCTGTTGAAATATCCATACGATCTTTCGACGCGATAATAAGTTTCTTCTTCCTCCCTTTGCTCCTGCTTCTTTTCACCTTTTATGGTTAACAGTCGACCATCTATCGAGATATCGAAATCTTTAGCTTCGATTCCGGGAATTTCAGCCTTGACCGTGATATCTTTTCTACCCTCGCTGATGTCTAAAGTTGGATCCCATTTGCCTTATATTCTATTTATATGCCTAAAGAGTGATTGAACCAAATTGAGCCGAATGCCTGGTGAAGGCTGAGGAGGTATGGGTGATGTTTCTACATTATGTCACCTCCTATTATATTAGCCCAATTTGGCACCAACCGAACAAAAGGCGAATGTATGTAAAATTTGTTGAACGAAATCGAAATTTATTTTCGGGAATAATCTGAGCCGGAATTTCCCAAATCGTGTCCGCAAGGATTTTCCGGCTCCTTATTCTTCTTAGCCAGTCTTAACAGTAATCCTTTTAGGGGTTGCTTTTTCAACCTTTTGAAGCGACAGGCGAAGGACGCCATCATTTAGATTCGCATCAATGTTTTCCTGATTAATTAGTTCACCAAGGGTAAACTGTCGATAATATCTGCCGGTTTCAAACTCTACCAATATTTCTTCCTCGTCAGCATTATCAACGGGGGCAATATCTGCCGACAGGGTCAAGGTGTTATCACGAAGATCAATCGTTAAATCATCTGCTTTGACACCTGGCATATCGGCGAGCAAGGTAATCTCTTTTTCCGTCTTAAATATATCTACAGCAGGTGTGAAAACCAATCCCGGCGCGGTTTGCTCAGCAGGACTGGCCACTTCTTGCTTTTCTCGAACTCTAAGTTCTTTGCTCTGTGAATCAGCCATTGCTAAATCCCTCCTTTGTGAAAGAATTTTTTTCACGAACTTATGCTAATTTGTTTGGGTTTTGCGATCTCTGCCTTTGAAACCACAATGGTTAAAATACCGTTCTCCAGTTTGGCTTCCACTTTATCCGTATCGACCTCGCCAGGAAGTCCGATCATCCTGGAAAATGTGCCAGCTTCGCGTTCCCTTCTGTGATACCTGGCGCCTTCTTCTTCCGCAGGGATTTTTCTTTCACCGGAAATAGCGAGGTTGTTGCCGGTAACCTGGATGTCAAGCTCATCACCTTTAACCCCAGGTAATTCGGCTCGAACATAATAATTGTCCTTATCTTCTGTTAGATTGGTCAGCGGAAATACACCGGCACTGGCTCGCTGTTGTGGCGTATCATCAAACATCTGATCAAGCTGCTGCCTCATCCGGTGCAACTCTTCCCACGGGCTTCTGACTCTATAGGTGGGAACGTTAAAAAATCTGCGATAAATCATTTTAACACCTCCCTAATTTTAAAGATTAATGACCAACAATTCCTGTGATTCCAACCTGACTGTATGACAAACATCGAAATTTGATAATATGATAAAAATAAATTTTTCGTTGTCAAGACCCATAATAAAAAAATTATTGCATTACTAATAAATTTTATTATATTAGAGTAATGGAAACTGCCGGGATTTGTAAAAAGGAGTTAAGTGATGGAAAAAAAAAGAAATCAGATTGATCTGGGCAAATCTGACTTTAAAACATCAGCTTTGGGTCTCAGGGGACGGCAATCGGTGCGGGCCACATTTCGACTTTCTGAAGATTGCATTGATGCCATTAGTATCCTTTCGGCTCAGCTGGGGATTAAACAAAAATCAGTTTTTGACCATTTAATGGAAGATTTTCAGATCTTAAAGAATATGGCGAGTGAACTCGAAAATACAGAATTCGATCCCCATCAACGAGTCCAAAAAACCTTTGTCATCAGCCGCAGGTCACTATCCTTTTTAGATACTATTGCCAGCACGCACAATGCTCCAAGGGATGCCTTGGTGGAATATTCAGTTCGAAGACTGTTGCCCATTATAGCGAAAGAACGTAAAAAACATGAGAAACGCAAGGAACTTTTAGCTGATATTTCAAATCATTTTGCAGATGGTGAGAAGCTATTATCGAAAGCAGAGGAGATGCTGGGTGTGGATGACCCAATCGTAAATAAACTGCAGACAGCAATGTCCGGCTATCAGAATGCATTCGATGATATCGCAAACTTCATTGATAGGGGAAAAATAATAGAAAAATTTCACCCCGAATAGATGGATAGCTTACCCGTGTGTTGATTCTCGGATTAAAATAACAATTTTTTCCTGATTATTTTGAACAAGTAATAGATTTTTCAGATTAAATCAACCGAGCCCTCTTATTCAAG
>JBATKU010000603.1:0-1784 GCA_049669725.1 Desulfobacterales bacterium | reverse complement strand
TTTACCATACCCCCGTTTCCTATCATTCTCCCGCCATGATGGGATGAGCCATGGCGATAAGTTTTTCTAAAAGCCACACTGTCACCCAAAATATATGAACCGGACTATGGTGTCAAGAAATTTGGTTTGTTCTCAAAACCGCCGTTAATTTTTGTATTGCTTTATACCTGATGGTCTCATAAAACGTCAAAAAAACAACTTTTTACGAATTCATTAATTGGATAACATAGGGAGATCTTATGAAAAACATTGCAAATCTTTTGTTCAAAGCAAATATTTTAAAAGAAATTCCCCGATCCGGCTACCATTTTCTTGGGGCGGGGAAGGAGTCCGTGGCCGAGCATTCGTTTTCCGTTTCATTCATTGCTTTTGTTATGTCTCAAATAGAACCGGATGTTGACGCGTTTAAACTGATCGCCATGTGCCTGGTGCACGATCTCCCGGAGGCAAAAACCGGTGACCTGAATTATGTCCAGAAAAAATATGTAGCCGCAGATGAAAATAAAGCGGTGAGGCATATTATTAGAGACTTGCCCTTTGGTACAAAAATTGGCGAGTTAATAGAAGAATTTAATGCCTGCCGGTCCATAGAGTCCAAACTTGCACATGATGCGGACCAGCTTGCGCTGATTTTGGACTTAAAATCTCTTTCGGACATCGGCTACGAACCTCCCAAAAAATGGCTGCCTTTTGCGTTGAAGCGCCTGCAAACCAAAACCGGTCGAACCCTTGCAGAAAGTATTATGCAAACAGAATGGGATGCATGGTGGCTGGAAAATTTTGTTGACAGCCCCACTAAAAAGGAATAGGTTTTTTGTTTTATTTGATGAATTTTTCCCATAAATTCATCAAAAATTGCTAACAAGTTCAACCTATTGGAGGAAGAAATGAACCTGCCTACAAACCCTCTTGGAACTTCGGTTGGGAAAAAGCTAATGATGGCGGTTACCGGTCTGGGGTTCTGCTGTTTTCTGACCATACATCTCACCGGCAACCTGACCCTATACGGCGGCATAGATTTCTTTAACTCGTATGTAGAGCATCTCCATTCATTAGGACCCCTGGTCACCCTTGCAGAATTCGGGCTTTTATTTTTTGCCGTCATACATATCATGACCGGTGCGCTTCTTTTTTATCAAAACCTTAAAGCCCGGCCCATCAGATATTCGGTCAACAAACGTGCCGGCGGACGGACCCTGGGATCGGCAACCATGCCCTACACCGGTTTTATTCTGCTGCTGTTTGTTGTTTTTCATCTGATAAATTTTCATTTTGTGGATAAAACCAACACCACTACGTTTCAACTCTTGTCCAATGCATTTGCAAACCCGGTCTATATATTCATTTATATGGCTGCGGTGATCATTGCGGCGATTCATGTGAGCCATGGGCTCTGGAGCGCGTTCCAGACCCTTGGGGCCAATCATCCCAAATATACCCCCTTTCTCAGGGGATTGAGCATTGTATTCAGCGTGGTGGTGGGAATGGGGTTCGGTTTTATCCCTGTTTATGTTGCCCTATTAATATAAGGAGCTTAACTATGCACCTTGATGCAAAAACACCTTCGGGCCCCCTTGCAGAAAAATGGGATAAGCACCGTTTTGAACTTAAGCTTGTCAATCCTGCCAATAAAAGAAAATATACGATCATTGTGGTTGGAACGGGCCTTGCCGGAGGTTCCGCCGCAGCATCGCTGGCTGAACTCGGCTATTACGTAAAAAACTTCTGTATTCAAGACAGCCCCCGGCGTGCCCACAGCATCGCGGCTCAGGGGGGGATCAACG
>JBATKU010000602.1:0-1851 GCA_049669725.1 Desulfobacterales bacterium | reverse complement strand
TCACAACCCGGGTTTGCCTGAGACTCGGATTTAAGAGTGATAGAAAAAATATCTTGATCATTAAGGGCGGGTTGGATCGTAGGAGCGGCTTTCCAGCCGCGATCAGGTTCGTTTCAGCAATATTGATCGCGGCGCTGGCCCTGAGAAGTCGGGATGCAAGCAAAAGCCGCGCCCACAGAGGACTTTATCAACGAAATATGGGAGAGTGGTTAGCGAAGAAAAAGGGATCCTAAAAAATATGGTTCTTCTCCAAATTAGTTGGAGTTAAAAAAGGGGGAAATGCAATTTTTTGATTTAAAACAGAATGGACATCCGGTATCTCCAAAGGATAATAGTTTTTTCGCCCAAGAAAAAATTTATCCAAAGGAGGCCTGCGATGTCCGGAGCTACTATAGCACCTTATTTCCCCTTTCGTCGAATCAAAATTATCAATCAGAGCGTTTTAGCCGATGCCAGCGAATCACGTATCATGGCCCAACCCAGCAAACGGTATCGGCCCGTGTGTCATGGTTGCGGTCAAAAAGCTTGCGGTGTCCACAGTTGGGCCGAACGTACCGTACGAGATCTGAACATGGCCAGCGCCCGGGTATGGATCAGATGCCGCTACCGCAAGCTGTTTTGCCCGCGATGCCAAGGCGTGCGCATCGAGGATTTGGAACTTTTTCATCCGTACCTGCGGGTGACCGACAGGATGGCACGCTACGTTTATCAATTGTGTCACATGATGACCATCTCCGAGGTAGCACGGCACCTGGGGCTAAATTGGAAAACGGTCAAAAACATTGACAAATTTTATCTGGAGCGCGACTTCGGTCAACCCGACTTAAATGGGTTGCGGATTTTAGCCGTAGACGAAATATCGATCCGAAAGGGCCACAGCTACTTGACGGTCGTGCTCGACTATCTTAGCGGTCGAGTGCTTTTCGTCGGTAAAAAACGTAAAGCTAAGACTCTGCAACGCTTTTTTAATAAACTGAGCATCAGCCAGCGCAAAAAAATCGAAGCGGTAGCGATGGATATGTGGGATCCGTTTATCAAAGCTGTAACAGATAAACTACCACAGGCAAAAATTGTATTTGATCTTTTTCACGTTGTGGCCAATTTTAGCCGCGTCATCGATAAGGTCAGAAACAGCGAATATCGTAAAGCCTCAAAGCAGGATAAGGCCGTTTTTAAAGGTGCCAAATACCTGCTGCTAAAAAACCGAAGGAACATACGCCGGCAATGTCATCGTGAGCAACTAAAAGAACTGCTGGCATTAAATCAAGTGATCAGCACCGTGATGATTTTAAAAGAAAAACTCAAACACATATGGACATACCGCTCAAGAACCTGGGCTTGCAAGGCACTTAATCAATGGTGTGATCTTGCTAAATCGCTTAAAAACCGATCTGTAAACACATTTGTCCGTATGCTTCAGCGATACCAATACGGAATCATCAACCATTGCGATTACCCCATCCACACAGGAAAAATTGAAGGGGTTAACAACAAGATAAAAGTTATCAAACGAAAAGCCTATGGCTTCCACGATCTACGGTACTTTACACTGAAAATCTATCAGGCCTTCTCCAACTAAATTGGAGAAGAACCAATAAAAATAATTACTTTTTAAAATTTGGTAATGGCTGACGGTCGTTTCGAAATGACCGCCTGCTATTGATTTCTGCGGCGAGCGCAGAAGTGGTCGCCATCCAAAATTGTATGTTTTTCGCAAAACGAGAATCTCAGTTAATAATCGAGATCGTGGCGGGTGTCATATGCGTGCAGCCTGGAACGAACGTTGTATGCCAAAGCCAACAAAGTCTTAGGAGCATTTCTTCGAATCAAGCCGGCGGTACGCGACTGGAG
>JBATKU010000601.1:0-23232 GCA_049669725.1 Desulfobacterales bacterium | reverse complement strand
GCCATTTCGTTCACCTCAATTATGTGAGAAATTAGAAAGAAGCTGTTGTTTCCCTTCTGGTAATGGGACAGATACAATTTGTTATCTAAACCTCGGTAAAATTAATGATATGCTCTAAATTTGCCTTTATTTTGACGTATCCCCGATTTTCACATTTCTTGCCAATATCTGTAAACAACCTAAAATTAAGGTTTCTTCAGTATATCCCAAAATACAAAACCCCACCTCTCATTGAAAAATGGGGTCTATATATTCAGCTCATGCTAACCTCCGAGGCTATCCTGTGGCTTGAATGTAAGTAATATATTTTTCAGTATCAGATCTTAACCTTAAGGGTTGGAAATCGGGTTGGAAACGGAAAAAAAGCAAAATAAAAAAGGGTTAGATTTTATTGTCTAACCCCTTGTTTTTATTGTGGTAGCGGGGATAGGATTTGAACCTATGACCTTCGGGTTATGAGCCCGACGAGCTACCAGACTGCTCCACCCCGCATCATTTTTTGCGAAAACAATCATTATCGGAACAAACCTAATTAGTCAAGGGGTTTCTGTCAAGACGGCCTGACAATTTGTACCGCATTTCATAATTATGTTCCGAATTAAGGAATTGCGGCAAAAGTGGTTGTATAAAAAAACGCTTGAAGAGCGAAACGTTTTTATGACAACCACTTAATATTGCTCAGGATGCAGCAAGATTTTCAATCCTATGTTTGAGGTGTTGGTATTCATCAGCGGATGGATTGATATGATCAAAGCGCAGAAGTATTTGCTTATGGCGGCTGTTGCGGCCAGCGATGATCTCCAAATCGGAACTTGAGACCTTGAGGTATTTGGCAAGAAATTTAAGGCACATCTGGTTGGCGGCGTTGTCCACCGGCGGTGCGGTCAGCTTTATTTTGAGTGCTCCATCGTGAGGCCCGGCAATCATATTTTTAGATGACCTTGGCTGGACAAGGACTTTAAATACGACACCGGCAGGAGTTTTGCGGATATTTATCACTTCTTTTTAATTGTATTAATTATCTGCGTAGTCGATATCTCTTCGGTAATCGGTATTAATTCCACCCGGCCGCCATAACTTTCAACAATATCCCGTCCCAACACTTCTTCGGAGTCGTAATTGCTGCCTTTGGTCAAAATATCCGGGCGAATGTTTTCAATGACTTCATCCAATTCACTGTTAGCAAATACGATCATATAATCCACGCTGTCGAGGGCGCTGAGAATGCGCACGCGCTCGGTGGCGCTGATAACCGGCCGATCGGGACCTTTCAGGCTTCTTACGGAAGCATCATCATCAATGGCTACAATCAGAACATCCCCCAGTTTTTTGGAGGCCGCGAAAAGCTTGATGTGGCCCACATGCAAAAGGTCAAAACAGCCGTTGGTTAGGACAACCCTTTTGCGATCTTTTTGCAGTTTCCGGCAAAGCTCGGATAGCTCTTTCAAGGTTTTGTGCTTGGGGACGGTTTCAGCGGCGGTTAGCTTCAAGGCCTGCAAAAGCTCTTTTTGAGTCACAGCAGCGGTTCCCACTTTACCGACGACAATACCCGCGGCGGTGTTGGCCAGGGAAACGGCCGTTTTAAAGGGCAGGCCGGCTGCTATTCCTAGCCCGAGGACAGCTAAAACGGTATCACCGGCGCCGGACACATCGTAAACCTCCCGGGCTTTGGTAGCTGTTTTAGACGGTTTTCCATCTTTCTCGAAAAAAATCATGCCCTCTTTGCCACAGGTAATCAGGAGTTTGTCAATACCGGATTTATCAAGCAGCACCTGTCCGGCCGCTATAAGCGTCCTGGCGTCTGTAATCTCCATACCGCTGGCCAGCGATGCTTCCTTTTTATTGGGGGTGAGCAGATTAATCCCGGCATATTTCGTGAAATCGAGTCCTTTGGGGTCGGCAATCGTGGTTTTGTTATGCTTTTTAGCTATTTGAACCAGGCTTTTTATCATCGCGCGGTTAATCAACCCTTTTCCGTAATCTGAGATCAGGATCACATCAACATCAGGAATGATTTTTTCGGCCGACCTGATGATGCTTTTAAATGTTTGGGCCGAGATTTCCTTTTTGGTTTCCCGGTCTATCCGAAGCACCTGTTGGTGCTCGGCAATAACGCGTGTTTTTTTGGTCGTATGCCGCCCGGGTTCCTTGATTATGCCCCGGGTGTCGGCTCCGAGAGCGTCTAACTTATTGAGTAAAAGCTTGCCGTCGCTTCCCTTGCCAATGACACCAAGCACGGATACCCTGGCACCCAGGGCCATCAAATTGTTGACGACATTGCCTGACCCGCCCAGGGTGTAGTCCTGATTCTTTACGGCCACTACTTGAACGGGCGCTTCCGGCGAAATGCGATCAACTTTTCCTCTGACATATTCATCGATCATTAAATCGCCAATGACCAGCAGGTGGGTTTGAACAAATTTTGAAATATCAATGTTCATGGTTTCTGGTTCCTGAATCTTTAATCCCTCGTTTTTTCCAGAATTTCTTTCATAAACTTGGGTGGCCGCACAACTTTACCGTCGGTATTGACATACGGGTGCAGCGTATAGCCTTGCGCAACCAGGGTGAGACCGTCTTCATGAAAAATTTTATAATCGAATTTTATGCCGGCTTTGATTGTCGGGTCGAGAGAGGTTTCAATTACCAGAACTTCATCGTATTTGGCCGGTCTTGCGTATTTGCAGTGCGCTTCAGCCACGGGCAGAAAAATCCCGTTGTCTTCGACTTCTTTGTAGGAAAATCCCAGATATCGGAACATTTCACTGCGGCCGATTTCAAACCAGCGGAAATAGTTGCCGTAATAGGCCTGGCCCATGTTGTCCGTATCCCCGTAGATGACACGGTAGGTTGTTCGATGGTTAAACATAGGGATAGCTTTAGGTGGTTAAAATTCTATTTAGATCAGATATAAGGCTGATTTTGTTTATGTTTCTAACCTTCAGGTTCAGCGTTCAAGGTTCAGCCCCGCCGCCGGCCAAAAAACGGCCGGTCAAATCGAAAAAGAAACTTTCGCACTGAAGTTTCATATGAGAGGTTGAAAAGTTCACGCCCTTAACTTTTACTGTCGGCAACCCTGAAAGGTGAACCCTGAACCTTTGAACCGCCTTTCCTTAAACCTATCATTTCATTATTTCCAACAGTCGCTCTTTTAGCTCCTCATAGTTAAAGGCAGCGGGAAATTCATCGTATTCTTTTAGCACATTGTCCGGCGGTCGATACAATATGGCATGATCGGCCGCCTGGAGCATGGTAATATCATTATAGGAATCACCAATGGCGATTACCTGGTAATTCAGAGATTTCAGCGCCAGAACCACTTTTTTCTTGCCATCCTGCTGTCGCAGGTTGTAGCCGGTAATGGCCCCTTCTCCGTTGACCGACAGGGTATTGCAGAATAGGGTTGGGCGGTCCAGCTTTTCCATCAACGGTCCGGCGAATTCAACATAGGTATCAGAAACGATGATGACCTCTACCAGGGATCGCAGCCAGTTTAAAAAAGCAAGGGCGCCTTCAACCGGTTCCATTTTTCTGATGACGGTCTGGATATCATCAAGTGTAAGATCGTTTTCCTCAAGAATTGCCAGGCGCTGCTTCATCAGGACATTATAATCGGATATGTCCCGGGTGGTTAGTCTCAGTTCCTCAATCCCCGTTATTTCAGCAAAATTTATCCAAATTTCAGGTGTAAAAATACCCTCTAGATCCGAACATACAATAAACATGGTAATTTGATTTTTCCTTTATTAAAGTTAATTCATCAATCCAATTCATCGTCCTCGATTCGAATGAGCACCGGTTCATCACTAACAACATTCAGGTCACGGATTTCAGCCAATGCCCGCTTGACATCCGCTTCTTTTGCCCGATGTGAAAGCATCACGAGGGGAACGGAACCGTTTGTTTTTCGTCCCTTCTGGTGGACCGACTGGAGGCTGATGTCGTATTTGCCCAATATTCCGGAGATCTTTGAAAGAACTCCGGGACGATCCAGGGCCGCAAATCTGAAATAATAATGGGTCACAAGATCATCGATGGGCAGTACCGGTATCCTGCTGATGCTTTCACGCTGATAGGAAAGGGGCGGTACCCGGCGGACGGTGCCGGTTAATATGTTGCGGGCGATGTCAACGATGTCGCTGACAACGGCGCTGGCGGTGGGCATCATGCCGGCCCCGCGTCCGTATAATAATATATCGCCGACTGCATCGCCGGACATGGTGATGGCATTCACTGTCCCGTTGATGGATGCCAACAGGTTTTTTAAGGGTATCATGGTGGGATGAACCCGGGTCTCCACCTTGTTATCCTGAATTTTACTGATTGCCAGCAGTTTGATCCGGTAGCCGAATTGCACTGCGAATTCTATATCCAGGGGTGTTATTCTCGAAATGCCTTCGATATATACATCCTTTAAATTGATTTCCATGCCATAGGCCAATGCTGCCAGGATGGCAATTTTATGGGCGGTGTCAAATCCACCGACATCCAGCGATGGATCAGCTTCGGCATATCCCTGCCGTTGAGCCTCGGCCAATGCGTCCTTGAAAGGGATCCCTTCGTCTTCGATTTTGGATAAGATATAATTGCAGGTGCCGTTTAATATTCCGGACATTGATTTGATATGGTTGCCCACCAGGGATTCCCGTATGGACTTGATGGTCGGCATACATCCGCCCACACTGGCTTCAAACGCCAGGTCAACCCCTTTCTGGGCCGCGATTGCAAACAATTCATTCCCGTGGGCGGCCAACAGGGCTTTATTGGCGGTGACAATATGTTTCCCATGGTTAATGGCTTGTAACATAAGATCTTTGGCAATTCCTTCACCGCCGATCATTTCGATGACCATATCAATTTCAGGATCGTTCAAC
Organism: Desulfobacterales bacterium; assembly: GCA_049669725.1. Taxonomy (GTDB): domain Bacteria; phylum Desulfobacterota; class Desulfobacteria; order Desulfobacterales; family JAFDCJ01; genus JAFDCJ01. Next base: position 18,358 of record JBATKU010000601.1, on the reverse strand, counting down.
ACCTTCTGCGCATCGGTAGTTAGTACACCTGCCGGAAATTGAATGCCCCGGTCGGCTTCAAGGTCGATGTCCGCTACCCATTTTAAATTTAAATCTGCTCCCACTCGTGCGGTGAGAAGATCTTTGTTCTCAATGAGTAGCTTTGCCACCCCGGTGCCGACCGTACCACAGCCGAGCAGGCCAATTTGAATCTGTTTCATTTAGCTATATCCCCCTTATAACTGTCTGTACTATAAATTAGGTTTAAATAATACAACTACGCTGGGAGGAAGTCAAAAAAATTGTTTTGACTTTTAGGCCGAATCAGTTTAAATTTCAAGGGTTTTTCTCAGAAATGGTTTCAAATTCTAATCAAATCTATTTGGACGGGAGACAAATCATGTCCAATTCGTTAACCTATGCGGACGCCGGAGTTGATATTGATAAGGCCAACAAACTGATCGGTACCATCAGTGAAATTGCCAAAAAGACTTGCCGCTCCGGTGTCATCGGAGAAATTGGGGGATTTGGCGGTTTGTTTTCCTTGAACCTTGCCAATCTTGACAGGCCGGTATTGGTCAGTTCCACAGACGGGGTTGGAACCAAGCTTAAGATTGCATTTATGCTTGACAAGCATGATACGGTCGGTATCGATCTAGTGGCAATGTGTGTCAATGACATCCTTGTGCAAGGCGCCAAACCGCTTTTTTTTCTCGATTACCTGTCCCTGGGCAAGCTCGAAAATGAGCAGGTGGCCGAAATCATCAAGGGAATCGGCGAAGGGTGCAAACAGGCTAACTGCGCTTTGCTTGGTGGTGAAACTGCAGAAATGCCGGGATTTTATCAGGGTAGCGAATACGATATGGCCGGTTTTGCCGTCGGTATTGTCGACAACAGTAAGATTATTGACGGCACTGAAGTTCGGGTGGGGCACAGGCTCATCGGCATCGCTTCCAGCGGTTTGCACAGCAATGGCTATTCCCTGGTCCGCAAAATCTGTTTTGACCGACTTAAATTGAAGATTGATGCTTATGTCCCGGAACTTGGTAAAACGATTGGCGAAGAACTGCTTACGCCGACAAAGATCTACGTCGAGTCGCTTTTAAACATTTTAAAGGATATGCCGGTCCACGGCCTTGCCCATATCACCGGGGGCGGGATTGAGGATAACATTCTTCGAATTGTACCCAAGGCCTGTAATATCTCTATCCAATCGGAAATATGGGATGTGCCGCCAATCTTTTCTTTTTTACAGCAGGCCGGAAATGTTTCTGACGAGGAAATGAGACGAACATTCAACAACGGGATCGGGATGATTGCCATCGTTCCTGCTGACGCAACGGCCGATGTACTGCAACGTTTGGAGGCCATGAACGAAAAAGCCTATCTGATTGGCGAAATCCTTGAATGCAGGGATTCCAGCCAGCGAATTACCTGGGAGTAGAAGTGGCAAAGGTGTTATTAGAAAAAGTCGCCAACCGGCTATCGAAATTTTTTCAATGGATAGCCAAGGGATACGAAGGCCACCCGCCTTGCCACGGCTGAGGCGCAGGCAAAAAGGGTACCCGGAGGGTACCCAGGAAATAGAAACCAGCTGAATATCTTTGCGGAAATCAAACAGGCCTGGAGCCAGCGGGGTTGATCAATGCCGGTTTTAAGGCCTTCTTTAGTATGCCGATTTCTAATAATTTTTCTGGTAAAGCAGTGCTGACAACATGAATATTTTAGGCATCGAAACTTCCTGCGATGAAACCGCTGCCGCGGTTGTCAAAGATGGAACCTCTATTCTGGCTTCGGTGGTCTCTTCCCAGGTTGAAGTTCACCATCGTTACGGCGGAGTTGTTCCCGAACTGGCATCGAGAAAGCACATTGAAGCCATTGTCCCGGTGGTTGACGAAGCCATGAGAAAAGCGGGTCTGCCTTTGACGGAAATCGATGCCATTGCCGCCACCCAAGGGCCCGGATTGGTGGGAGCTTTGCTGGTGGGATTTTCCTTTGCCAAGTCATTGGCCTATGCGCTGGGGATTCCATGGGTGGGGGTCAATCACTTAGTGGGTCACATTAATTCTGTTTTTCTGGAAGACGATCCGCCGGCGTTTCCCTTTGTGGCTTTGCTGGCATCCGGAGGTCATACGAGCATCTACCATGTTACCGATCATATTATGCCGAAATTGATGGGCCAGACCAGAGATGATGCCGCCGGAGAAGCCTTTGACAAGGTTGCCAAGATGCTTGATCTGGGATATCCGGGAGGAAGCGTTATCGATCGCCTTTCAAAGCTGGGAGATCCGGACAGGATAAGATTCCCGCGATCATACCTCGACAAGGCCAGCTTTGATTTCAGTTTTAGCGGAATTAAAACAGCTGTAAATCGCTATGCCACCAACCACCGGAATCAAATAAAAGAGCATCTGCCGGATATTGCAGCCGGATTCCAGGAAGCGGTCATGGAAGTTCTTACTTACAAGGCAATTCAGGCAGCTCTGGGAAAAGGCTGCGAGCGCCTTGCGCTTGTGGGAGGGGTGGCCGCCAACAGCCGGCTCAGGGAGAAGCTAAGAACGGATGCCGACCACCGGGGTATGAGCGTCCATATCCCTTCAATCAGCCTTTGTGGCGATAATGCGGCCATGATAGCTGCCGCAGGATATCATTACCTTGGGGCTGGAATTGTGGCAGGATTGCAGGACGATGTATTTTCGAGATCGAATTTTAATTTCTGAGATATTTTCTTTTCGCCCGCATAATTCGGTCTATCGACGACATCCCGCTGGCCTGCAACCCAGGGGAATCTGTTATCTCTTTCAATATTTCTTCAAAAGCAATTTCAATATTCGGCCCCTTGTGGCAGATAAGGGCCAGATCTATATCAGCCGCCAGAATCTGATGAATGGCGGTATGAATATCATAGTGCTTTGATATCGCTCCCATATCAAGATCGTCGGTAAGGACAAGACCATCAAATCCCATTTGTTTGCGCAACAGATTTCTGGCAATTGGCGGCGACAAACTGGCCGGCCATTGCGGATCAAGTTGGGTGTAAAATATGTGCGAGAGCATTACGCCACTGACACCGCTCTGAATTCCGGCTTCAAACGGGATCAAATCAAACTGTTCCATCCCGGACAGGTCATCATCCAGGACAGGTAAATCCATGTGAGAGTCCAGCGTCGTTCGTCCGATGCCCGGAAAATGTTTGGCGACCGCCATGATATTGTTTAGCTGTAAATGTTCTATGACCTTTACACCCAGGCGCGAAACCCAGGCCGGGTTGTCCCCGAAGGTGCGTCCGGTCATGATACTGTCAAAGCCCTCCGGTGAGACATCCATAACAGGGGCCATGTTCATGTTGATGCCGACCTGGCTCAATTCTGCGGCCGTGATTTCTGCAAAATGAACAGCATCCGCTTCGGACTTCATGTGGGGATTGCCCGGAAAAATCGAAAAGGGCTCCTGCAGTCTGGCTACCTGGCCGCCCTCCTGGTCTACCGCAATGAACAAGGGCGGTTGTTGGACGATTCGCGCGTAGTCCTGGATTGAACGGCACAGTTCTTTTATCTGGTCAGGTGATTTCAGATTTGGGGCAAAAAGAATGATGCCGCCCACTTTGAGGCGATTAATTAGAAACTTGAGGTCTTCATTGAGCCTGGTTCCTTCAAATCCGACCATTAATCGCTGACCGGCCGACTGCTCGTTTGCCATAGCTGCTGTGTGCATGATTCCCATGTTCCAACTTTCCATCTTTCCAATTGGGGGGGCAGCCCCTAGCTTGAGCCTTATGCAAGCATAGTCACCGTTTATCACTGCCACAGTTTACGGGCAAGGAAAATTTAAAGCTATTGGCGAATACCGGGCAGGGCAAGGCAAGGGTACAGGTACATTCTACACATACAAATTAGTTGGAAAGCTCATCAGTCAGGGGATAATATTGACCCGGGTTTCTCCGGGAAAACTTCAGCATTTCTTTGATGAGCTCGTCGACCTTGTCTTTGGGAAGAGGTTTGGAGAACAGATATCCCTGGCCGAATTGACATCCCATGTTTAAGAGAATGGCATGCTGTTCGAGATTTTCCACCCCTTCTGCAACCACAATCATATCGAGGCGATGGGCCAGGGATATAACGGCCTCGACAATGTTTCTGTTTCCGTCAGGTGAGTTTTGAATTCGTGACACGAAACTTCGGTCCACCTTGAGTGTATCGATCGGTAATCGTTGTAAGTAACTCAGCGATGAATAACCGGTACCAAAATCATCGATAACGATTTGAAGACCGTAATCTCTCAGCCGATTCACGTGTCGCACCGTCTCTTCCACATTCTCCATCAAGGCGGTTTCTGTGATCTCCAGTTTCAGGTGATCGGGAGGCAAACTGATGCTATCGAGTACATCTTTAATATCGTTGAGCAGGCTTGGCAGCAGAAAATGCTTGCTGGATATATTGATGTTCATGGTTAATTTTTGCAGATCCTGAATCTGGTTCTGCCATGATTTCAAATCGTTGCAGGCTTCCTGAAGAAGGAGGCGTGTGATTGGTATGATCAACCCGTTCTCTTCGGCAATCGAAATAAAGGAGTCCGGGTAAATCAATCCCAGCTGGGGATGATTCCAGCGAATCAGAGATTCAAAACCGACCACCGACCTTGTTTTCAGGGAAACAATCGGTTGATAATGGTTGACAAATTCTTTGCGGCCGATCGCTTTTCTTAAATCGGTTTCCCGCTGTAAAAGGTGCAGCGCTTTTTCATGCAGTTTTTTATCAAATACCTTGTATTGGGCCCGGCCTCTTTCCTTGGCGTGGTACATGGCCGCATCGGCATCTCGCATGATATCTTCCGACAGATTATAGTCTTTGGTGTTGAGCACCACTCCAAAACTGGCCAGTGCGAAAACTTCCCTGTTGCTAACCATAAAAGGGCGCTTGAGCGCCTGTTGCAGGCGTTCTGCCACTATCCTGGCATAATCTTCGGTTTCGATGTCTTCGAGCAGGATGATAAACTCGTCGCCACCCAGGCGTGCTAGGGTATCGATATCCCTCAAACAATCGCGAATCCTTCCTGCAAAAGCATTTAAAAGGCTATCACCGACAATATGCCCGAGGCTGTCGTTTACCAGTTTGAAACGGTCGATATCCAGATATAACACTGCAAAATGGTAATCCGGCCGCCGTTTTCCGCGCTTGATGGCCATGTTCAAATGCTCCATGAAAAGCGTACGGTTGGGCAGATTAGTGAGGGTGTCGTGAAAGGCCTGGTGAGAAATTTGACGCTCTGCTTCTTTAAGTTCGGAAATATCTGTCAGGGATGCGACATGATTCTCAGTTCCGGGAATGGTTGTAATGGTCAGAAGAATGTCTTTTTCTTCCCGCTCCTTGTTGATAAACCTGCATTCGATGTTTCCCTCGTTTTTCAAGAACCCTTCATCATTTAAAATAGCGCGATTGCTTTTTTCATCCAAAAAGTCAAAAAATGATTTTTTTAATTCTATTTCTCCTTTGCCAAAACCGGATATGTTTGCAAAGACAGAGTTGGCCAGAGAAATGGTCATATCCTCTTGGATGATGATGGTGGCTGCCCCTGTATTTTCGAAGATAGTACGATATAACACCTCAGATTCGTGCAATTCTTTAGTGCTCTCAATAACTTTTTGTTCTAAAGTCTCATTTGATTCCTGCAGCGCTTCTCGCGAACGGTTGATATTGTTAACCAGCAACTGGGTAAACATGCTGATTATCAATATGATGGCGATGGTGATAAAACTACCTACACTCTGGCTCTGAGTCAGTGATTCTTCAAGATAGTAATAAAACAGTGACGCACCGGTTCCGATAATTACAAGACCGATCTTATCCATGGAAACATTGAAATTTTTATTAGCCATTAAGTACCTCTTGAAAGCGATGTTGCGGCACGCGATCAACGGTTGATTGTAAAAAATTAAATTTTAATAGATTTATTTAAACTCTTTATCGGCCATAATAACACTAAACTTGAAACCTAATTGATCGTAAACAAAATGGGATGGGGCTTTAGATTTTATTGATTTAGCCATTAAAATGCAGAAAGGGATGCAATTTATAATTGCGTTGTGTATAGCTCTTGATCGGATTGATCTATTTGCTGCAAAAAAAAGAGCAGGTCACAATTGACGCTGCTCTTGTGCAAGGCCTCCCTAAATGTCGTTATTCTCATGTGGTATCTTCTCAACCTGGGTATCTGGAAGTCCGTCAGAAAAGATGCACGCACACCCGAGAAGCCATAATTCGTAGGTGACAGTTAAACATACAAATTTTGTGCCAAAAATAGAATATTTAATATACGTAAAAATATAAGATAATTATGAATAAATAAGATTGCAGCCAATAGGATGCTCTGTGAAAAACTGTCAAATTTTCGACTATTATATCAGCCTTCCTAACCTTCTTTGCGGGATTGGTAGCAGCGTCGTTCAATGAAGGTCGCAGTGTTTATATCCCACACCGCTTCGTTTTCGTGGATAATTTTAGGAGGGCCTTCCCACGCGCCGCAAGCTTTCACTACGGTTTCACCCAGGGTAAATTTGCGCCCGCAGGATATGCACCCTTCAGCATTGAGGGTGTTGAGTTTTTCAAGATCAATAATAAAGGTCAGTCGTTTTTTATCTGAATCAACCATAATTATCTCCTTCGGCAATAGGCGAAAGGTTTTAAGACAAATTAATGGTGATGTGATTCTGTGTCAAGGCGGGACAGGATGAATGACAAATGACAAATAGTGATATTCTACCATTTGATTTTCAAACTTTGTGGATGGCATTCAGACGCCCGGGCCGTTTAGCTTATAAGATCCTGAATTGGCATCAAATTGATCGCCGTCAGAAAAACGTCACATCTGTGGATTTAAAAAAGCAGAATTTCTAAATTCTTCATTCGTCAATCGAAATTTGTTATTCCTTTTTCCGGCGTCCCAATTGGTACTTTTGAACTGCACGATTGTGTTGTTTCAAATTTGTTGAGAATTGATGGGTGCGGTCTTTTCGGGAGACAAAATAGATAAATTTGGTGTCATCCGGGTACAAGGCCGCCTCCAAAGATGCGCCTCCAGGGCTGGCAATCGGACCGGAGGGCAGTCCCCTAATTTTGTAGGTATTGTAGGGCGTCGGCGTGGTCAGATGCTTTCTGGTTAGGTTGCCGTCAAAGTTTTTGATGCCGTATATTACAGTGGGGTCGGATTCCAGTCGCATCTTTTTTTTCAGCCGATTATGAAATACCGACGAGATGATCGGTCGTTCAAAGGGGGCTCCGGTCTCTTTTTCGATGATGGATGCCAGGGTGACAACCTGATGGACGGTCAGTCCGAGATCTTTGGCGCGAGCCTGCCATTCGGGAACAAAGACAGACCAGAATCGTTTCACCATGGCAGAAATTATACGTTCAATGGTCACTTCTTTTGGGAAGAAATAGGTGTCTGGGAACAGATAACCTTCAAAGGTCTCGCCTTCCAGACCAATTTGGCGTACCCGGGTGGTGTCGGTAGCCTCCTGGATGAAGTCCATTTTTGTACCAAAATTGGCTGTATCCACCGCTTCGGCTATTTGATATAGATTGTAGCCTTCGGGGATGGTCAATTTATAAAGCTTGACAGCCCCCTTTACCATGATTTCAAGGAGTTGGAGGGGTGTCATGGATGCTGAAAGAAGGTATTCTCCGGCTTTCAGTCGTTTATCATAGCCCTTAATCCGTGCCACCAGGACAAACTTCATCGCACTTTTGATAAGGTTCTTCCGGGAGAGGATGTCGGCAGTCGTATTCAAGGTTTGACCCGGGCGAACATTGATAATAACTGGGGCAGAGGCTGATTTATCTGCAGGTGTCGAAGCGAACAGCTTTAGCTCAAAAAAAAGACCTGAAGCGATACTAATGACTAAGAAAAGAAAAATTCCGATAAATAACAGCGCTTTTCTCAAAACAGATGACACTCCTCCCGGATGAAGAAGATTCCGAAAAATAATTTCCTGTCTTTGGTAAGCATATTAAAAAAGGAGGTACTTTGTCAAAGGGGTAAAGCATAAACTCCCGATTTTTAGCGCCTTTTCCTTGACAATAGGGTGATAAACTAATAATTTTAAATCCCTTAAAATCTGCGCGATAGGTCTTGATAAAGATTGAGGGTGTAATCGATTTAATCGTTGCTGAATTACGAATAGCTAATTTGCAGTATTCCAAAATTCCCTCCGGGGCGCAGGCCCTGCGGGCCGGAGGCCAATCGGGGCGAAGCCCCTAATTTGTATCCGATGACACGCAATATTTTGCGGATCAGTGAGAGGTTCGGATGGTGAGAGGAATCGTCTATGGGGAAACCTAAACTGAAACAGCACCATATCAACCGGGATTGGTGCAAAGGTTGTGGCATTTGTGTAGAATTCTGTCCCAAAAAGGTTCTGGAACTGGATGCCAGCGACAAAGTAATTGCAGCTCGCCCGCTGGATTGTATTTGCTGCAAGTTGTGTGAGCTCCGATGCCCGGATCTGGCAATCGAAATAGAAATAGAGAAATAGGGTATTGAAATGAGTGAAAATAAAAAATTTGTTCAAGGCAACGAGGCTTGTGTGGAAGGGGCTTTATATGCCGGCCTGGATTTTTACGCTGGCTATCCGATTACCCCTTCAACCGAAATTGCCGAGTTGCTGTCTTACCGCCTTCCGCAATCCGCCGGCAAATTTATCCAGATGGAAGATGAGATCGCATCGATATGCGCGATAATCGGCGCTTCGCTTACCGGTCGCAAGGTCATGACGGCCACCAGTGGTCCCGGTTTCTCGCTGATGCAGGAAGGACTCGGTTATGCGGTTATGACGGAAATTCCCTGCGTTATCGTCAATGTTCAGCGCGGCGGCCCTTCCACCGGTATTCCGACCCACGGCAGTCAAGGCGATGTCAACCAGGCACGCTGGGGGACCCACGGTGATCACGCCATCATTGCCATGACGGCTTCCAATCATCAGGATGTTTTCGCGGTAACGGTGGAAGCCTTTAACCTGGCTGAAACCTACCGGACCCCGGTGATCCTTTTATTCGATGAGGTGGTGGCTCATATGCGTGAGCCCCTGGTCATCCCCGAGTCCGGAGCAATTCCGCTGGTAGAGCGGCTGAGAACATCGGTCAAAAAAGGGGTGGATTATCATCCCTATTTGCCCCGGGAGGACGGACGGCTCCCCATGTCGGATTTTGGCGGGGTTCACCGCTATAATGTCACCGGTCTATTCCACGATATGTGGGGATTTCCGTCCACCGAACCCCGGACGGTGCACGGTCTGCTGCGTCATCTGGTGGATAAGATTGAAAACCATACCAATCAAATCGTCCGGTACAAGGAATTTTATCTGGAAGACGCCGAGCATCTTTTAATTTCTTATGGTTCGGCGGCCCGCTCAGCGAGGCATGTTGTGGAAGACCGGCGCATGCGGGGAGAAAGACTTGGCCTCCTTGAACTGCAAACACTGTGGCCATTTCCCGCAGACCTCGTACGTGAAAAATGCATCCACCCCAAATCTGTTATCGTTGTGGAGTTGAATATGGGTCAAATTTTAAGCTCGGTGAAAATGGTTGTAGATGATCCGCACAAGGTGTTTCTGGCCAACCGAATTGACGGCGTTTTCATTACCCCGGAGGATATTTTGAATATTTTGCGATTGATTCAGGGAAGGGGGGTTTGACAAATGGCAGTTAAAGACTATTTGCGGGAACGGTTTTTCCCGCACCTGTGGTGCCCCGGCTGCGGCCACGGAATGGTGCTCAATGGCCTGTTGCAGGCCGTCGAAAAATTAGGCATGAGCAAAAACGAAATCGTTATGGTCTCGGGCATTGGCTGTTCCGCCAGAATCAGCGGTTATGTTGATTTTCACACCCTGCACACCATACACGGCCGGGCCCTGGCTTTTGCTACCGGAGTGAAAATGAGCCGGCCGGAGTTAAACCTCATCGTCCCCATGGGCGATGGTGATGCCCTGGCCATTGGCGGCAACCACTTTATCCACGCCGCACGCCGAAATATCGATATTACCGCCATCGTGATGAATAACCGCATTTACGGGATGACCGGTGGCCAGTTTTCACCTCTGTCGGGAGAAGGCATCCTGGCTACCACGGCACCCTTTGCCAATATTGATTACAGCTTTGATGTCGTGGAATTGTCCAAAGCAGCCGGAGCCACCTTTGTGGCCCGCACAACCAGCTATCATGTGCAGCAAATGGCCGACATTATCAAAAAAGCCATTTTGCATGAGGGGTTCTCCGTGGTGGAAGTCTTAAGCCAGTGCCCGACCTATTTCGGGCGCAAAAACAAGGCCGGTGATGCCGTGGATATGGTCAAGTGGTTTAAAAATAACACCACTTCCATCGGATCCAAAGTCAAGCAGGAGAATCCGGATATGATTGAACGGGGTATCTTCGTGCAAAAAGAGAGTCCGGAATACTGCAACGAATACGATAAGATAATTGAACGGGCGATGGAGGTAAGATAAATATGGAAAGACTCAGGATGGTATTTTCGGGTTCGGGAGGGCAGGGCGTTATCACGGCGGCCATTATTCTGGCCGAAGCGGCCGTGCTCTACGAAGGCCTGAATGCCGTGCAATCTCAGTCCTACGGTGCGGCGGCACGCGGCGGCGCAACTCGGACCGATGTCATTATATCAGACTCGACCATAGACTATCCCAAGGTGATTCAGGCCAATTTGCTGGTATGCCTCACCCAGGACGCCTATAATAAATTTTACGATATAATACGACCGGGTGGACTGCTGATCACCGATACGCGCTATGTAAAAACCCAAAAAAAAATTGATGCCCTGCAAAAAGAAATCCCCATATACAACAACGTCATGGAGAAAATCGGCAAGCCGATTGTATTTAACATTGCGATGTTGGGCACATTAATCGGTATAACTGAACTGGTAGCGCCTGAGTCCATTATGAAGGTTCTTGAGAACAGGATCCCTTCTGATTTTTTGGATATGAACCGTCAGGCCCTGGATTTGGGTCTGGCCCTTGGAGCGCAGTATAAATCCTGACAGATCGATCACCATCCTCAATTACCAGCTGAAAGGCATCATAGTTGCCGTGAGTATCAGAAAAAATGGCAAGTCTCATAACACATTATCTTAGTATATTAAAATACCAGCTTATCAACTGGGTTCCGAAAAATATATAGGTAATGGCACCGATGGACAGAAAGGGACCAAAAGGCACGGCCAATTTCATACCTTTGCGGGACTGCAGCATGACTGCCAAGCCGGCCAGAGTTCCCACCAGCGAGGCGACAAAAATAGTAAAAAGTACACCCTGCCAGCCCACAATTGCACCCATCATCGCCAATAATTTGATGTCACCTCCGCCCATTCCCTCTTTTTTGGTGATGATGCTATAGACCCAGGCAACCAGAAACAAACTTCCGCCGCCGATAAGGATACCCAGCAGCGCATCTTTGTATGTGATGGCTGTCAAGGCAAAACTGGCCGCAAAACAGACGGGTATACCGGGCAGGGTGATGACATCCGGTATGATTCGGTGATCTATATCTATGAAGGTGACCACTAGCAGCGCGGCGATAAATAAATAATATATCAATGTCTCAATGCCCAGACCAAATCGCAGGTAAGTTCCCAGGGCAAAAAGGCCGCCTAATAATTCAACCATCGGATATCGCATGGGAATTTTTACCTTACAATTGCGACATTGCCCTTTCAGCCACAGGTAACTAAAAACGGGGATATTGTCGTAAAAGGGGATAAGGGTGTCGCAATGCGGGCACATGGAGCGGGGATGAACAATAGATTTGGAGGCCGGCAGCCGGTAAATACAAACATTTAAAAAGCTTCCAATGCAAAGACCCACTAGGAAAATGAAAGTTTCGATCAGATACGGTATCATGCATAATCCTTTGCGATTGTTCAGTTTTTTCTATTTTGGCATGTTTCGCTAAAAAAACAAAGTGATATTGTCAAAAATAATAAATGTATTACTATTAGAGGTTAGGCACACACCTGCCCGCTTCCCGGGCGTAAAATAGGACGAAACTGTATGGGATGCAGCTAAATGCAAGAGATGAATACAGGTCAAATTAGGGCGTTCGTCGAGATAAAAACTCAGTTGGATTGGTAGAATTTCAGAATATAGGATTATAGGAGCGAAAATGGCCGAAACCGATAAAGATGATCTTATCAGCATTATTGATGACGACGATACGGAAGCTGAAATACCCGGAATTCTTCCATTAATGCCCGTGCGTGATGTCGTCGTTTTTACGGACATGGTACTTCCCCTGTTCGTGGGTCGTGAGAAATCGGTGCGAGCGGTACAGGAGGCTGTGGCCAAGGAAGGCTATCTGTTTCTTGCGACCCAGAGGGATCCGGCTATCGAAAACCCGGATACCGACGAGATCTTCAGCACCGGCACTGTCAGCCGGGTACTGCGAATGCTGAAACTTCCAGACGGCAGCGTTAAAATACTGGTCCAGGGGTTCGCCAAAGCCAGGATCGTAAATTATACTCGCAGGCGATCATTGTATCGCGTGAAAGTCGAAATGATTCTGGAGCCGGCAATCGAAAAAATCAGTCTGGAAACCGAAGCACTGATGCGCAACGTCAGAGAGCATTGTGAGAAAATTTTAGTCCTGCGCGGTGAGATGACCGGTGATGTTATCACGATTTTACAAAGCATTGAGGAACCCGGCAAGCTGGCTGATCTGGTGGCGTCGAATCTGAGGCTGAATATCGAGGATAGTCAGCAACTGCTTGAGATTACGGATTCGATGCAGCGTCTGAAAAAGGTGAATGACCTTCTTGTCAAGGAAGTTCAACTATCGACCATGCAGGCTAAAATTCATTCAGACGTCAAAGAAGAAATGTCCCGGAGTCAGCGAGACTATTTTTTACGTGAGCAGGTAAGGGCGATTAACAGGGAGCTCGGAGAATTTGATGAAAACCTGCTGGAGTTGGAAGAGTATCGGAAGAAGATCAAGCGCGCCCGGATGCCGAAGGAAGTCGACAAGGAAGCCACCAAGCAGTTAAAGCGTCTGGAGCAGATGCATCCTGAGTCGGCCGAGTCAACGGTTGTGAGGACCTACCTGGACTGGCTGGTGGAGATGCCCTGGAGCAAGTCATCTAAAGATGTGATCGATATTAAAAAGGCCAAACAAGTATTGGATAAAGATCACTACGGGCTTGATAATGTCAAAAGCAGAATATTGGAGTATTTAAGTGTTCGCAAGCTCAATCCCAAAATGAAAGGTCCCATTTTATGTTTTGTAGGGCCACCGGGGGTCGGCAAAACCTCATTGGGGCAGGCCATTGCCAGGGCGTTGAAACGAAAATTCATTCGTATTTCGCTGGGTGGAATTCGTGATGAAGCTGAAATTCGAGGGCATCGCCGTACCTATATAGGAGCTATGCCCGGCCGCATTTTACAGGGTTTAAAGCAATGTCATACGAACAACCCAGTATTTATGATGGATGAAATCGACAAACTGGGTGCTGATTATCGAGGCGACCCCTCATCAGCTTTGCTGGAAGCCCTGGATCCGGAACAGAATTCTGATTTTAGTGATCATTTTCTAAATTTACCGTTCGACCTGTCCAAGGTGATGTTTATCCTTACTGCCAACGCCACGGATACCATACCGTCGGCCTTGCTGGACCGTATGGAGATTATCCATCTCGCCGGATACACCGAGGAAGAGAAATCGATAATTGCCTTCAAGCACCTCATGCCTCGCCAGATCAAAGAAAATGGATTAAAACCGAGGACGCTGACCATCAGTGCCGGTGCCATGCGTCAAATGATAACCGAATACACTGCTGAAGCCGGCTTGAGAAACCTTGAGCGTGAAATTGGCACCATATGTCGTAAATCGGCCCGCCAAATCGCTGAGAACAAAAAAAAGAAATTTTCGGTGACCAAGGTTAATTTGCATACTTTTCTGGGGGTTGCCAAATATATTCCAGAAATGGACCAGGAGAAAAGTCAGGTCGGTCTGGCAACAGGGTTGGCCTGGACCCAGGTCGGCGGTGAAGTTCTGTATGTCGAGGCGTCTTTGATCGGCGGGAAAGGGGAGTTGATCGTTACCGGGCAACTTGGAGATATCATGCAGGAATCGGCCCGGGCGGCGCTGACCTACACTCGGGCCAACATGGCCTCGTTTGGCGTGAAGAAAAAAGATTTTGACAGCTTGGACATCCATATTCATGTGCCTGCCGGTGCGATTCCCAAGGACGGTCCTTCGGCCGGTATCGCCATGGCTACATCCCTGATTTCGGCATTGTCGAACAGGCCCGTGCGAAATGATGTTGCCATGACCGGTGAGGTCACCCTAAGAGGCCGGGTTCTTCCTATCGGCGGTCTGAAAGAAAAGGCGCTGGGCGCTTTGAGAGGCGGTATTCGAAGGGTAATTTTTCCTGAAAAAAATAAAAAAGATCTGGCAGAGATTCCCAGGAATATAAAACGCAAAATCGACTTCATTCCAGTGACGAGCATGGAACAGGTGCTGGACAGAGCGTTGCTAAAATAGGCGAATGGTTTTAGCGGAAATATTCAACGGTCCATAACATCCTAGCGATCTAAACGATTTTTACCAAGAAAATGAAAATTCTAGCGGTGGATACGGCCACCACGAGCTGCAGCGCAGCCATTGTGGATGATGGGTTGGTGAGTGCTGAATTAACCACGGTCAACAACCAAACCCATTCAAATCATCTAATGAACATGATCGACACGGTTTGCGGCATGTCCGGGGTAAAAATTACGGACATGGATGGATTTGCAGTAACTATCGGACCAGGCTCTTTTACCGGTTTGAGAATCGGTATCAGCACCATCAAGGGGATGGCCTGGTCTCTGAATAAGCCGGTGGTGGGTGTTTCCAGTCTGGATGCGCTTGCCTGGCAATGCGCCCCGGGCAAGTATTTGGTATGTGCATTATTGGATGCACGCAAGCATGAAGTTTATTGTTGCCGCTATCGCAACCAGGACGGTGAATTAAAAAAAGAAGGGACTGAACAGGTCGTTGAACCTGTCGAGGCAATCGGTGATATAAGCGAACCCTGCTTATTCGTCGGCAATGGCGCGGTGTTGTACAAAGAAGAGATCGCAGCCAAGCTGGGGGCTTTAGCCCACTTTGCGGGTTGGAATCAAGATAACATTCGGGCTTCATCTGTCGCCGGCATAAGCCTGAGCCGTTTTATTCATCAGAAAACAGATGATGTTGCCTTGCTGGTACCTCGATATATTCGAAAATCCGATGCTGAGTTCCACCAAAAAAAAGGATAATTTATTGAAATTGTAAGGGCATTCTTGACAAGAATAACAATTGCTGTTAAGCATAAAAATTTTAATTTATACCGCTTTTCAAAAACAAGTTTCGAATTTTCTATTAAATTAGTGCATCTATAGTTATATGAACAAATTTTTCAGTTCTGATTCACCCAGTCAAACGGCGTTTCCCGTGGCAAGAGCCGGTTATCCGCTTATATTTGCTGCAGCCTTTACCACAGCGATACTGGCGCTATTGGGGCTGACTACCCTTACGCTGATCGGATGGGTGATAACATTTTGCATTTGCGGATTTTTCAGAGATCCGGACCGGGTTATTCCTGCCGAAAAGGGCCTGGTGGTATCGCCGGCCGACGGAAAAATCATCGCCGCCGACGTTGTGAAGAACAGCCCGTTTTTTAATGGTGAGTGCATGAAAATCAGCATTTTCATGTCCGTGTTTAACGTGCACGTCAACCGGATGCCTTATGATGGTCGCGTAAAAGGGATCGACTACTATCCCGGGAAATTTTTTTCTGCGAATCTAGATAAGGCATCGCAGCAAAACGAGCACAACGCCGTTTCGATTGAGATGGAAAACGGCAAACCATTGTGTGTCGTACAGATTGCCGGCCTGATTGCCAGACGTATTATTTGTCAAATAAAGCCGGAGGATCAAGTGCGCCGCGGCCAGCGGTTCGGACTTATTTGCTTTGGTTCACGGCTAGATGTATATTTACCGACCGACATAAAACTGAAATCGACTGTAGGCGACAAGGTAAAAGCGGGTACATCCATATTGGGTCAGTTTGAATAGCAGGCCTTCATAGGGCCGCATCGAGAACTTTGCCAAGTATAGTAGTCATGAAGCTGACGCCAGCGTCATCCTGCCTATTCTTTACAATACTCACCTATCTTCGCATATAGTAGCGATAGATCAACTTTAAAAGCTGGCAGGGGAATCGTTTTTTTCATTCCGGTAGAGAGGGTCCAACAAGATGTCTGAAAAAAAAGTCAATGTTGCCGTTGCCGGGGCAACCGGTGCAGTAGGCAATCAAATGATTCGTTGCCTGGAGGAAGCGGACTTTCCGGCACGGTCCGTAAAATTTTTAGCCTCACCCCGCTCGGTGGGTAGATCGTTGCGATATAAGGGTGAGTTGATAGCTGTGGAAGAACTCAAAGAAGACTCTTTCAAAGGTATGGACATTGCCCTTTTCTCAGCCGGTGGCGGAACCAGTGAGAAGTATGCACCCCATGCTGCCAAAGACGGTTGTGTGGTTGTGGACAATTCAAGCGCCTGGCGAATGGATCCCGATGTGCCCTTGATCGTCCCGGAAGTAAATCCACACGCCATTGCTCAATATAAGAATAAAGGGATTATTGCAAATCCAAATTGCTCAACAATTCAGATGGTGGTTGCATTAGAACCCATCCACAAAAAATTCGGTATCAAGCGTATTGTGGTATCTACCTATCAGGCCGTTTCCGGTACCGGTAAAAAAGCCATTGATGAGCTGTTCGATCAAACCCGGGCCATGATGAATTTTTTAAATTATGAGATCAAGGTCTATCCCCATCCCATCGCATTCAACTGTCTGCCCCATATAGATGCCTTCCTGGACAATGGGTATACCAAAGAAGAGATGAAGATGGCCAATGAAACCAGAAAGATACTGGAAGATGATACCATCGGCGTTACGGCGACCGCCGTGCGGGTTCCTGTTTTTTACGGACATTCCGAATCCGTCAATGTGGAAACCAGGGAGCCTGTTTGCGCCCGGGAGGTGAGAGCGCTTCTTGAACAAGCACCCGGCATCAAGGTTGTTGATGATCCGCGCAATAACCAATACCCCCTTGCAACCGATGTGGCCGGACAGGATTTAACCTTTGTGGGTCGAATCAGAGATGATGAATCCATCGCCAATGGGATCAACATGTGGATCGTCGCCGACAATATCCGCAAAGGGGCAGCCACCAATGCAGTGCAGATCGCCCGGGTTCTGGTGGACAAATATTTATAAGGAGAATTGAATTGGATTTAATACCGGTAACCCGGCAAGGGTATGAGACTCTTAAAAAGGAGCTTGAAAATTTAAAAAGAGTTGAGCGCCCGCGAAATATAAAAGCAATTGAAGAAGCTCGCGCCCACGGTGATCTCAGTGAAAATGCCGAATTTGATGCCGCTAAAGATCGGCAGGGTTTTATCGAAGGACGGATCGGTGAGTTGGAGTATAAATTAGCCAACGCCGATGTCATCAACATTGACAAACTGCCCAAGGATCGAGCGGTATTCGGTAACAAGGTTTTGCTGGAAAACATAGACACCGGAGAGGAAGTTGAATATCAGTTGGTAGGGCCGGATGAATCCGATATTGGGAACGGACGAATCTCGGTATCCTCACCTCTGGGGAAGGCCATTTTAGGTAAAAAGCCGGGCGACGAACTGACGCTGGAAGTGCCGGGGGGCAAGCGGATTTATGAGATAGTGGATATTCTATAGGATATCGTTCAGGGTTTTGGGTTCAGAGGTTTGCCCGCCCTTGGCGGCGCCGAAGGCGACCAGGGTTCAAGGCAGAAGTTTCACATGCTTTGAAGGAATAACTATTTCAGTAAAACCAGATGAGACTGCCGTGGTCAGATAACCCTGAACCCTGAACCTTTATAGAGAGTAACTCTGGTCAACGAACAAGCATTTGACTTGTGATCGCATAAAACAAAAATTTAGCACACATGGAGGTTATTTCGTGGCACGTATTACGATTGAAGATTGCTTGAAAAAAGTTGAAAATAGATTTTTACTTGTAAACATGGTGGCCAAGCGAGTGCGACAGATCCGTGAGGGGTCCGATTATCTTGTAAGTTCACCAAAAAATGAGGACATTGTGGTTTCACTGCGCGAAGTTGCAGCTGGAAAGGTTTTAGCCAAAGAGGCCGATCTGCAAGAAGAAGGAACTGAATGATTTTAGATTCTTTTGCCGAATGCACCTAACACATATAAAGCGATAAACCGGGCAATGGGCAAAGCCCTGCATCGCTACCAGATGAGTTCCGACGGCGATCGAATCATTGTGGGGCTTTCAGGCGGTGCGGACAGTTTAACGC
>JBATKU010000600.1:0-3752 GCA_049669725.1 Desulfobacterales bacterium | reverse complement strand
CTGTAATTGGTGCATTAATTGGCAGCATCTCTGCCGGAAATCCTGTTAACAGCTACATTATAGGAGGAGAACTGGTAAAAGAAAATGTCAGCCTCATTGCAATAACATCATTTCTCGTGGCATGGGTTACGGTCGGTATCATTCAATTTCCTGCTGAAGCAACTATTTTGGGGAGACGGTTCGCGTGTGTCAGAAATATATTAGGCTATATTTTAGCCATCCTGGTTTCAATAGCAACCGTTAAGACATTGCTGATAATTCGATGATACAAAATGGCGATAGAAAAGATAGGGTAAAAAAAAGAAATGTCGCCAAATATAATGGAATATATTTTTTAGGAGCTGTTGTCTTTATCTATTTTCTGCTATTTTTTTGCCACCCCGAAAAAATAAAGAACTCTCTAAAAATAAGCGCAGATGCGCTTATTCAGATCTTGCCATCCTTATTATTTATTATACTCTTTATGGGCATCATGAATTATTTTGTTTCTCCCGGGGCAGTATCAAAGTATGTCGGGAAAGGCTCTGGAATTAAAGGATGGTTTTTAGCTATATTTACAGGAATACTGAGTCATGGCCCTGTTTATGCTTGGTATCCTATTTTGCGAGATCTTCGAAATCAAGGCATGAAGAGCGGTTTGATTGCAGCGTTTCTGTATAACAAGGCTATAAAAATTCCGCTTTTACCTTTAATGGTATATTACTTTGGGACACGATTTGTTCTAATATTCACTTGTTATATTGTTGTTGCCTCTATTGTTCAGGGCTGGATTATTCAAATGATTGAGAAGTAAACTTCCAATTAAAGTAATACATTAACTTAATTATCAGAATTATTAATTCTGGACACTTAAGGAGGAAGGTGCTCATGAAAAAGATAATGATAGCAGTTGACGATTCGTTGCATTCTAAAAATGCCGTACGTTACGCTGCGCGCATTTCGGTTTGGGTAAAAAATATGAGTTATGTTCTTTTTCACGTACAACCGATGCTTTCCCAGTACCTTGAGGATGAAGCCAGAACAAACTTTAAATCCCGCAACCAATTAAACCAGATCAAGGCAAAAAATATAGAAGCATCTCGCCAGCTGCTCGAGCAATATAAGTCGCAAATGGTCCAAACGGGCATCGAGGAAAGCCAAATAAAAATAGTCACTCATCCGACAAACCTTGGCATCGCAAAGGATATTATTGAATATGCATTAAAGGGACAATATGATGCACTTGTTCTGGGCAGACGGGGTGTTTCAATCTTAATAGAATATTATATGGGGAGCGTTTCATCCAATATCGCACAAAATTCTAGAGTTACTCCAATTTGGGTTGTCGGCAGCAATGTGACCCCCGCCAAAATTTTGGTGCCTATTGATGGATCGGAATACAGTCTTCGTGCGATTGATCATTTGGCTCATATCGTCAGCGATCATTCCGATATTAGCCTGACCTTTTTGCACGTCCAACCCGAACTCAAAGACTTCTGTAAGATTGATTTTGAAACAAAAGAAGCGGATGCTTTTGAAGACCTGATCATAAAAAGCAATCAAAACTGCATCGACAACTTTTATGCCTTAGCTCTAAAGAAATTAAAAGAATTCGGAATAAAAAAAGATCGGATAGAAATCAAAACGGTCACTCGCCTCTTTACTATAGGCAGCGCTATCGTGGATGAAGTGAAAACCAGAAACTTCGATACGGTTGTGATGGGACGCAGCGGTATTAACAAGAGTTTTTTTACGGGAAGCGTTACAAACTATGTATTGAATAACATATCAAATGCCGCCATCTGGATTGTCCCATAATAGAGGCTTTCGCAAAAACTAAAGAGACATATCATAGAAAGTTGAGGTAGATTGATGGATACCCAGCGAATGCGAATTGGTTTTATTGCGACACGATTGTCGGGAACGGACGGTGTTTCCCTTGAAACCAATAAGTGGGTGAATATCTTGCAAGGGTTGAGACATGAATGTTTCTGTTTCTGCGGAGAATCTGACTGGCCGGAAGAGGCCGTGCATATGGTTCCGGAGGCGCATATGAAACATCCGGAGATCTTAAAAATTGATGGAACGCTTTTCAAAGATAAAAAACGTTCCGGAGATACTAGCCGAGCAATTCACAAACTTAAGGAACATTTAAAGGCTAGCTTGTATCGGTTTGTGCAGAGGTTTGATTTGAATCTTCTTGTAGTAGAAAATGCATTGTCTTTGCCCATGAATGTGCCTTTGGGAATTGCACTTGCTGAATTTATAGGTGAGACATCGATGCATACGATAGCCCATCATCATGATTTCTGGTGGGAACGCACCCGATATATAAAAAGCCCGGCAGATGACTATTTACGTTCGGCATTTCCCTGTACCATGAGTTCTGTTTATCATGTTGTTATTAACAGTATAGCCGCTCGTGAACTTGCTTTCCGGACAGGCATTGGTTCCGTCCTTGTACCAAACGTGATGGATTTTGATTCACCTCCTTCTTTGCCAGATGGTTATGCAAATGATATGCGGCAGGAGTTGGGAATTAAAAAGGGAACGACTATCCTGCTTCAACCAACGCGTATAGTACCTCGAAAAAAGATAGAAAGAGCTATCGCATTGGCACGGCGTATTAACACAGAATGTGTATTAGTCGTGACCCATAAAGAAGGTGACGAGGGCATTAATTATCAGATATACCTTAAAGAATTTGCCAATCTTATCGGGGTGAACTTTTTGTGTGCAGCCGACCGGTTTGCCTACCGTCGCCAGACAACTTCTGACGGACGAAAAGTTTATTCAATAGCAGATGCATATTCACAGGCAGATCTTGTGACTTATCCCTCTGTGACCGAAGGATTCGGAAATGCATTTTTGGAAACGATATACTACCGCCGTCCCATTATAATGGAAGCCTATGAAATCTTCAAATGTGACATCCAACCCAAGGGGTTTAAGGTAATATGGTTTGAAGATTTTATAAGTCAGAAAATCGTGGAAGACGTCCAAAAGATTCTCTGTAATCATGAGCTGGCCATTGAATGGACAGAGAAGAACTATCAACTCGGACGCCGTTACTATTCTTATCAGACGTTAGATAAGAGGCTGGTCACGTTATTGGAACACTGTACTGGCAAGTGGTGAAGTTCGATACTGTTTCATTTTTCATATCTAGCAAATAAACAAATCAAACTTGGGGAATATCCGGGCTAATCGTTACGCCGTGAACGAATGAGGAGCAGTGGCCGATCTATACGTTGTAACACCCCGGCCGCGACGCTTCCATAAAATGTTCTGGACAAACCGCTACGACCGTGACTGGCCATCGCCACCAGATCCGCATTTTTGCGTTCAGCAGCATCGATAATCGCTTCCACGACCAGCCCATGGCCGATGAGAGTTTGAACTTTGATACCCTTTGCGCGAAACTCTTCTTGAAGAGACGCAAGATAAGTTTCTGTCTCCTTCTTCTGATGATCTCGTATTTCAAGGTACTTTGACATATCAATCACCTCATCATATTCCAACATAAGTGACGGTTCCGCAACTATAAAGAAAATCACTTTGGCGTTGAAACATAGTGAAAGATTCTTAACATGAGGCAATATTGCCTCAGCTCGTTTCGAGCCGTCCAAGGGAACCAATATCGTTTTATACATGTCTGCCTCCTTTATATCTTACCCGAAATTATATCTTATCTATCCCGAACTTTTCTTTTACTATATTAAAAAATTGATGATATATTTCATTGCAAGAAAAAGAATTGCTAATCCCAATAT
>JBATKU010000599.1:0-28599 GCA_049669725.1 Desulfobacterales bacterium | reverse complement strand
GGCATATCTTTCACATCGAAGGAAAAGAATTAAAAAATCAATCAAATCATCTTATGTTTCGTTGTAGGGCTAGTAGGGCTTATAACTCCAACGGATCGCATTTGAGCCACATTTGTGGCTATTTATTTGCAATCAGGAAGCGTTCAAAAAATTACAGACTGTAAACGTAACACAAGTGAACCTCATTTACCGATTTCTGCTATGTACCAAAGGTTTCCGAACCCCTTTAAAACCTGAGATATCCATATCATATTCATTGCTGGTAACGAACCGGCAATGCCATCATTTGCAATAAAAAGAGGCAGAGCCGAAGCCCTGCCTCTTGGTCAACAATGGTCACCACTTTGGTGATAATAGCTCTGTATTGCTTTGTGTGCCCTTATGCTACCCTAAAAGATAAGAAGTAGAAATTACTTCAAATCCTTCTGTCCCTGTGAAACCCTGTGAATCCTGATTCTGCAAAAAAATCGGGACCCCCTCTAACAGGGTTTTTCTTGTTCGACCTTCAAAATTAAACAATACAGAGATGTACTTTTGAATCTGAATAACGGCAGGCTTTAAACCGCATAAACAATTTAATCTGATCCGAGTGACGAAAATTTGACACATCAACCCGCGACTACTAAAATGCGATGGATCTTACCGGCTGAAACAACCCATCACGGATTAAAAACAGTGATTTAGATGACTCAAATTGGGTATTATATTTAATACTTATTTATTGATAGGGAAGTTTGACGGAGAAAATTTTATTTTTTTAACTTCAAATAAAAGACAGCCTTTTCTGTGCATGGTGCGCCGCACTTCAATGATCGGCATCTGCCGGCTTTTGAATTCCATTATCCGGCATCCATGGGGAAACTGCGGGTCCCATGTGACATAGTAGTGGATACACTGGTGGCAGGTGATGTTCATGCTTGCTGGGCAATGGTCACTGGAAATAAACGGTATCGGTATTAAGAATTTGGAAGTTGAAATGCGGAAGGCGGAAAATAGGAAAAGGTGCCAAGCTTAGGCACGGAGCGTAAAATATAAGGTTCAGCGGATGGATATGCCGCGCTGTTTCCATCTTCCCCCCAATCACGCCGCAACGCCTCTCATTTTCATTCCGAATTCCGCATTTCCAATTCCAAATTCAAGAGCCTCTGTCTTCTGTCCTCTGTCTGCTGTCATCTGATATTCATCACCGCCGGCCCCGGGGAATGATTCGCAAACGCATATTCTCAAGCATCCGCCAGGCACGTTCACGATCCTGTTGATCATCTGATTTACTAGCTTTAATGACGGACTGAATTACCTCATCGCTGACCCCGCTGTTTTTTAGATTGATGATCTCCTCGGGGCTGATATCACGAACGGTCTGTGTTGACCGCCCATAGACGATGGGCTCGGAATTTTTTAGATGAGAGCCATCTTTAATGATTATCTGCAATGTTTCTTCACTCACTCCCGCCTTTTTCATTTCCACAATGTCATCAATGCTAAAGGCAGCTGTTTCGATCACTTTCTCTTTAGCAATAACCTGGATCGTCTGATCACTGACACCGGCTTTTTTGAGTTCAACCACATTTTGACCGCTCAGCGACCATACCGGGTTGGTAAGGAGGAAACATATAAAAAAACTAAGACATGTGACAACAACTCTTTGCATATTCAAATCTCATTTCAGAAAATTAATCAAGCTTGGCTGAATAATTCGGGCCGCCGTGGCGATGGTGGATTGATAGGCAAGATCAAGCTGGTTTAATCTCATAGCGGCCTCGTTTAAATCAACA
This sequence comes from Desulfobacterales bacterium, assembly GCA_049669725.1. Classification (GTDB taxonomy): domain Bacteria; phylum Desulfobacterota; class Desulfobacteria; order Desulfobacterales; family JAFDCJ01; genus JAFDCJ01. The sequence continues at coordinate 26,824 of JBATKU010000599.1, read as the reverse complement.
TCTTCTTTTTCAGAAAGCAATTTCTCCAATTTGGGTTTATAATTGGACCAGAAGTTTTCGGTGTTCTCCAGCTGGTACATTTTGGGGGCGCTGGCTGCTCTGAACTCGCTGACCTGGGTCCGTACCGAATCGAGCTGGTGCGCCATATTGTTAATAGTCGCTGTGTCACCATTTTCCAGAGCGGTAATCAGATCCGCCATGACTTCAAAGGTATCTACCTGACCGGCAGGCGTGAAAATTTCTCTTCCGTCGGCATTTAGGGTGAGTTCCGTATTTTCACCCATAATGATACGAACCGTGCCATTGTCGCCGTGGTAGGTGGCATAATCAACGACATCGCCTCCGGCATTGGAGGCAATGACGTTAAACTTATAAAGTCCGTCGGGTGGGATGGCACCGCTCCAGGAGACGGTATTAACACCATCCGTCCCGCCGCCGGCGGGCGTGATGGTATGGATTACCGTGCCGCTGTCATCCATAACCTCTATGGTTAAATTTGTGGCGTCGGCTGCCAGGCCGAATTCAAGATCACCCGGTGTTCCTCCGGATATTTCCACAACATTTCCAAAAGGCGGGGTGTCGGTTTTATGCCCGGAGAACATATAATTTGTACCGCTTTTAGAGTTTGCCAGCTCAACCATCTGATTATAAAGATCTTTTACCTGATCAGCTGCCAGAGCCCTAGATTGGGTGGTGCCACCCGCCTCTTGCTGGGAGATTCCCCTGGTTACTCCGATCAAATCATCAACGACGTCCAGGGTAATTTCGGTAAATTCAAGTCGTGTGGTTGCCCGCTTTATATTTTCCAGGTATTGATCGATCGTAGCAATTTTATTACGATAATCCAGAATTTCTCGCATGCCTGCCGGATCATCCGAGGGTTTATTTATCTTTTTCTGGGTGGATATTTGTTCCTGTACCTTGTATAGTCTCTCACTTTGCCGCATCAGGTATCTGGTTATCGTATTGGACATCATACTATTGGTAACCCGCATCTTGGCCTCCTTTAGGTTAGACCATGTTTAAAAGGGTCTGCAGCAGTTCGTCAGACGTTGTTATTAGTTTGGCAGCCGCATCATAGGCAGTTTGAAATTTGACCAGATTGATCATTTCCTCATCCAGCGATACCCCCGAAATAGATTCTCGACGATTCTCAAGCTGAACGACCATGTCGGATTGATGATCAAAATACGCAGCTGCACTTTGAAGGTTGCGACCGACTTTACTGACCAGCGAGTTATAATAGCCTTCAAAGGTTGAAGAATTGCCGTTCATGATCAAGGCGTGCTGCAAATTCGCAATCGCTATAGCCTGACCATTGTTGCCTGGAATTCCGGTGCTGGTAGATGAGGCAGCAATTAAATCCAGATCATTTGAAATAGCCGAGTTAACCTGGAAATCCCGGGCCGAACTTCCGCCGGCAAGCGCTGTTGTATTGCTAACGGCACTCAGATCCCAGGCTGCCCCGGGGGCGGCTGCAACAACACTATTAATTCCTGAATGGGCTTGCAGGGCTGCAGCAATCTGGGCTCCGGTTGAAACGCCGTCTTCAATGGCGATCTGGATATCTCCGGTAACCGGATCCGTGATCATTGTTTCCGCGCCTGCCGTCCCACCCCCCACCAGCGTGACCCTGATGTTGCCGGAACCGCCCGCTTCGGCCGTTATGGTAAGCAAAGAATCCATATTGCCCGTAGCCGTGGCCATACCGGTAAAAAAATCATTTCCAGTGGAACCATCCAAGCCGAAGCCAGTCTGATGCAAATTGTTGACCCGCTCCATTAAGCCCTCAGCCAGAATATCAAGCTGCCGCAAATAGCCGCGAATATCTACATCCCTGGCCTCCAGCCACCCTTTCAGGTTTCCGTTGTAGATATTGCTGGTTATATTGACCGCCGTACCGTCCGTTCCGATCCAAGCAATGTCTTGAAAGCCGAACTCATTGACCTGGGTGGTTAAGTTTCGAGATAAATTGCTTTCCACCAGGGTCTGTCCGGCCCCTACCGAAACTGTAACCCGACCGGTAGCATCTTCAAAGCTATTGATATCAATCAGTCCCGCCAGTTCCTTTAACGCCAGATCCCGCTGGTCTCTGTAGTCATTGGCAGAGTATCCGGAAGCTTCAACCTCCATGATGTTCTGATTTAGTTCAGCGATCTGCCGGGACAGCTGGTTGATTTCCGCCACCGCCCCTTCAATGCTGGTATCAAACCCCTGCTGGGCTTTCACAAGGTCTGAATAAATTAGGTTGAATGTACCTGTCATCGCTTCACTTTTGACCTGCAGCACCACACGCTCATTGTAGCCCGAAGGATCATTCGTTAAATCCTGCCAGGCCCCCCAGAATTGGCTTAAAGACTGGCTGAGTCCGAATTCGCCGCTTTCATCAAAAATAACCTCAGCAAGCTCAAGGCCGTCCTTCTGGGCCTCCCATCGGCCGAGGGTTTCGTTTTCACTATTTATTTGGACCCCCAGGAACCGATCGTATACCCGCTCGACGCTGACAGCTTCAACGCCGTTTCCCATCGGTCCGACCGCAGATTGCATGGGTGTCTTGTTTTCCAGCATCAACTTTTGACGCGAATATCCGGGGGTATTGACATTGGCGATATTATTTCCGGTCACATTAACGGCTTTTTGCTGGGTCAGCAAAGCATTGCCGGCCAGATTCAAGACTCCGTATATACCCGTCATTTTGAACCACCTTTCCCTGAAGGTTTTACCCTATCATAAAAATCTTTTTTGCCTTAAGCGCCATTGGTCTACGATCCCCAGGTCCCGGTCGAAATTCTTAATGAAAAGTTAATGTATCCGCTAATTCATCAACCCATTGAGCGACATTGCTGGCAATGGCGTCAAACTGACTGACGTCTATCCCAAGCCGTTCAATCACCGTGGGAGATAAATCATGGACCGGTCCATCACCCCCGCCAGCCTTGCCGTTGGTCTGACATAAAAAATTGGACAAATACACAACATCCACCGACGCTTTGACCTGTTTGGGATAATCGGGGTCGTGATGCCACCTGACAGCCTCGATAACGTCATGAGGAAAAGACCATTGGGTTAGGACCTGCGCGCCGACCTGGGCATGGTCTGTTCCCAGAACCATATTCTCGGCTACAACATAGGGGACCCCTTTGCTGGCTATTTTTTCGATGTCATCCAGTTCGTCTTTGACGAAATGCCCCAGGATCAACTTGCCGATATCGTGCAAGAGCGCCGGGGTAAAAATATCTTCGGCATCGATATTATTTTTATCTTTGACCAGTGCCTCAGCGGCAATCGAAACAGCAATGGAGTGTCTCCAAAGATCGCCGGGCGGCAGATCATATCCTGGAACCGGTTTGTCCATGACTGAATTGACACAGGAAGCAACGACAAGCTGGATGAGCTTTCTTAACCCGAGCAATAGGATACCCTGCCTCACCGAAGATATTTTGGCGGGAATCCCGAAATAGGCTGAATTGGCCAGTTTTAACACATTGCCTGTTAAACCCGGATCGTGGCGCAGCACGTCTTCAATCTCATCCACAGTTGTTTCCGGATCTTGAAGCATTCTGAGCATTTTAGCGCCGGCAGCCGGCATACTCGGAAACGATCTGATTTTAGACATGATTTTTTCTATATTTGGTTCGTTCATAGTTCCCTCATCTGACCATTGCTGCTGATAATAGCCCAACCTGTAGCAACATTAACATGAATGCTACGGCCGGCCGCACCGCCGACATCCTCAATATCTAAAAGTATCAAAAAAAGTTCCTAAATCTCATCGCATACACATTTTCCAGCGGCAGATGTGTTTTGAACGGTGCCGGTGCGATAATAAATCGGGTTGGGTGCCTTCAACTCACTTAAGAGATTAAATGATCCCGTGAGAAGTTCCCGGGAATGCTCAAATAATTGCTTATTGCGTTGGTTGGCAACCTGCAATGATTCAAGCAAAGCAGATAATTCAGACCTGGCTTGCTTCAGACGGCCTGCAAAGGGTTCATCCACCAACTGTGAAATCATAGTCAGGTTCATATCCTGAAGGGGATATTCCAGAGTGTCTGCCAGGCGTGCTACCAACTGATGCCGCTGCTCTTCGAACAGGACGAGGGCCGCCAGGATATTTTCTTTCTCCATTTCCGCTTCGTTTAAAACAATTAATTCGGATTGAATGGCGGCATCTTTTTCCTTGTTCATCACAGCCGACATTGCCTGGTACAGCTCTTTCTGCCGGCTGAGAATACCCAGCAATTGCTCTAACATTGCTTCCGTTTTCATTTGATTTTTCCTTGTGCTAAATACTATTCGACACGGGTATTATCGGCAAATATATCAAAAACTTTAGACTTTTATACAGGAGGCCGACGATCGCATCGCCGGTCGAATCCGGTTTCCTGTCAGCGGGATTCGGAACCATCTTTTTCTGAAGGCCCGCCCAGTTGCTTTAACAAAATGGAAGACAGGCCGATCCCTCCGGCGTCCGACATTTTTTTGGAAATCTCGACATCCAGCAGGGAGGTGAAGATTTCTTCGGCCTTGCCGCCGCTGATGAAACCGGATTTATTGATGGTGGCACGCATTTCTTTAAGCAGGTAGGAGAGGAAAAGGGACTCCATATCCCGGCAGGCGGCTTGCAGTTGTGGATCGGTTTGACCGGCCGCTGCCGGTTTTACAGATTTAAGTGTATCACCAAGCCGTTGATTTTGATATTGCTGGTTGAAATGAAATGCAGCCAGTGAGGCGATAGGATTTTTCTGATCCATTAAATGATCTCCAGTTCAGCCTGCAGGGCGCCGGCGGCTTTGAGGGCCTGGAAGATGGCAATCAAATCCCGCGGTGAAACCCCCAGGGCATTGAGTGCTTTAACCACTTCACCGATACTCACCCCGGATTCAACCAAAAAAATCGGATTCTTACCCTCCTGGACCAAAACCTCGGACTCCGGTGTCACAACGGTCCGGCCGCTTCTCGAAAACGGCAGCGGCTGGGAGACATTCTGATTCTCCTTGATTTCGATACTCAAATTCCCGTGCGCAATGGCGATGGTTGAAATCCTTACATTGTCTCCCATGATAACGGTGCCGGTGCGTTCGTTGATAATCACTTTCGACACCGTGTCCGGGGTCACGCCCAGTCGTTCAATCATGGTTACCAGGGCCACGGTATCGCCTATGTATTTCTCTGGCACTTGCACGACAATGGTGCCGGCATCATGGGTGCGGGCAATTTGATCGTAAAACGCGATATTTATCGCCTGGGCCACCCTGGAGGCCGTGGTGAAGTCGGCCCGGTGCAAATTTAAAGTCAAAGATTGTTTATTATTAAAATCGGAAGCAATCTCCTTTTCGATGATGCCACCGTTGACAGCCCGGCCGACGGTGGGAAAGTTTTTCTGGACCCCTGAGCCGGAGTCGCTACCGACAACAAAGCCGCCGGTACTGATGGGTCCTTGTGCAATGGCATAAACCTGCCCGTCAGCTCCCTTTAACGGGGTGAACAGTAGCGTGCCACCCTGGAGATTTTCGGCATCACCGATAGAACTGACGAGAACATCGATTCTGCTTCCTGTACGCGCAAAAGCGGGCAAATCTGCGGTCACCATAACAGCCGCCACATTGTCAACTTCAATATCTTCCTGTCTAACGGTGACGCCCATTCTCTCCAGCATGCTGGCAAAGGACTGGATCGTAAATATGGCATTATCACTGTCTCCGGTTCCATTCAGGCCGACAACCAGGCCATAGCCGACCAGTTGATTCTGGCGCACCCCCTTGACATCCGCAATGTCTTTGATGCGAACCCCGTAAGCCTGACCGATTGCACCGATCAATATCGTGAAAACAATGGCCGATTTAAGTATTGATAGTTTCATTCGCTTTATCCATTTGAGGCCTAAGCCCAAACCCGAATCCGCCTGAGGCGGAAAACTCCCTATTGAATATTCAGTCAAAAATATTCAATCATTATGAAAATAGGAAATAGTCTATAAAATTTTAGGCGCCTAGGAAAATAATCCATGGTTAATAATATTAGAATGGCCATGCATTGTTCAGCAGGTTGGCCAGCCATCCCGGCCGCTGACGGTCATCCACCACTCCGGATCCGCTGTATGCTATTTTGGCATCGGAAATGAAAGTGGACAAAATAATGTTCATATCAGAAATATCCCGGGGCCGGATAATACCTGACAATATGATTAATTGATTTTCGTGATTGACCATCACCTCACGGGTCCCGACAATTTTCAGATTACCGTTGGGCATGACATCAACCACCCGACAGGTAATAAAAGCCTCAAGATTACCGCTGCGGCTGGTTTCACCATCTCCTTCAAAATCGCTCTTCAGGTAGCCCTTGACAGAAGGGTTGCCGAAAGGATCAATTTTGGGCAACTTGCTGTTGACGTCGGGCAGAATTTCATTCTGCCACCATTCTTCAACACCGAACAGCTTTTCAATACCGGCCTCAAGTCCGGAGCTGCGTTCGGTTGCCGTGTTGGCTTTGTTGCTGGCTTCGGCAGATTCCTCGATTTTAACCGTCACAATATCGCCGATATTGCGCGCTTTAGTATCGATAAACAATCCGTTAAAAGAGCTGCGAGCCTGCCACAGGGAGCCGCCATTTTCTTCTGGTGTTGGGACCGGCTGACTCCGTAGCATTTGTTGGGATGGCATCTGCTGGATGGCCGGCTGTATATTTTGCCGGTTACCGGCACATCCGCCAGATCCGACTATCAATAGCAATGCGAGTATCCCGGCCGCCCAATGTTTGAATGTGATATGCATATCTTCCTGCCTTTTAAATTTTTTGTCTGCCTTTTTAAACCGATTCTGGCCGTGCTGATTCTTTACTAGAAATCAATCTTTACCGTATTGGAATCCACCACCCGGGCGTACAAAACTTTTTTGGATTCAAAATTTATCACTGGAATACGGTCACCGAGCGCGCCTTTTTTTTTCACCTGCCCCAGGGCGGTAACTCTCAGCCCCCGGGTTTCCGCAATAATCACTACCACGTCGCCGCGTCTTACCAGGGGTGGGAATTCTACCAGGTTGGCCCGCAGCACTGTTTTGGAGCCGATAGCCCGACTGGTTCTTTTTCCGAGAACCGCCTCCGGGTCGGTGATAGCGTCGGAAGGGACCTTGGCCAAATCCAATTTTAGGACCATGATGTCATCTTCGGTGATTGGCTTGTGCCGGCCCAACGGCTTTTTAGTAATCACCACCTCGGCCAGGACCTCGAGGGTGGCAGTGGCCCAGACCCTTTTGTATAGTTTACCGTTGACATTAAAATTAACTGCGAACGGAATCTGTCCTACCATATCGCGATTAGGCGGGGCTGTAACCTCATAGGTGATGCCTCCGTTCGGCAACCGCAGGCTTTCGGAAACCTGAATGCCTTTAAGGCTGGCATTTTGATTGCCGGACAAAAGATTTTTGGCAATATAGTCGGTCACCAGCTCTTTTATTTTTTCCGTGGTGACTTCGATATAACTGCGGGACACGGTAACCGCAGGTGGAATATGCAATTCCAGTTCTGTCAGATCAACTCTGTTTTGCTTCAACCGTGCCCTTACAGTGTTGCCGTTGATTCTGCGTGAATTTCCGGGCAGGGGTGACCGCCCGACCACAATGCCGCTCAGTTTCTGAATCACCAGCGGATTGCTGCCCTCGATCCTGGCAATATGACTCAAGAGGATATTTTCATCATCGATTTGAACTGTCTCCAGAATTTGGACCCGGGTCAAATCAGATGCGTAAATATTGCAGGCCGATACCGGCAGTAAAACTACGGCCAGCAACCCAATCATATACTGGCATAATCGCTTACAGGTTGGATATCCCGAATTGATTGATTTCATTTAATTCATTCTCTAACGTTTGATATTGTTGGCTATCTGCAGCATCTCATCGGCGGTCTGGATTGACTTGCTGTTGGTCTCATAGGCCCTTTGAGCCGTAATCATATTTACCATCTCGTCGACAACGCTGACATTGGACATTTCCAAAAAGCCCTGTGCAAGAGTGCCCAAGCCATCCTCTCCGGGAATGCCGGTCATTTCATCGCCGGATGCCTCCGAAGTTATGTATAAATTTCTGCCGGTACTGATTAATCCTGCGGGGTTAACGAACCGGGCCAGTTCAATGGTGCCGATCTCACTGGGGGTCGAATCACCGGCCTGGAGCACGGAAACGGTTCCATCCATCCCCACTGAAATGGATACGGCATCGCTAGGAATCGTCATTTCCGGTTCCAGGGCGAACCCGTCTGAATTTACCATGCGCCCGTCACTGTCGAGTTTGAAGGCCCCGTCCCGGGTATAGGCCGTTTCGCCGTTGGGTTGAATAATCTGGAAAAATCCGTCACCCTCAATGGCCAGATCAAGCTCGTTGCTGGTGTTTTCCATATCCCCCTGGGTGAAAATCTTGAGCACGGTGGACGGGCGGGTACCGTGGCCGATCTGTATCCCGGTGGGGACCTCGGAATCCTGACTGGAAGATGTGCCGGCCGGTTTAAGGGTTTCGTATAATAAATCCTGAAATTCGGCGCGGCTTTTTTTGAATCCCGACGTATTAACGTTGGCCAGGTTGTTCGAAATGACATCAAGATTCAATGCCTGAGCCTGCATCCCGGTTGCTGAAGTCCATAAGCTGCGTATCATTTATCCTCCAATATTATAAGTTATATGTTAATCGTTAATTGTTATTAGAATTTGGCAAAAATCTCAAAAAATAAGATCTTATTACCTTTAAACCATTACCAATAAACTTAATTATGTGGTCCCGACTTCATTGATGGACTTGGCACTGGCCTCATCGGCGGTACGAATGACTTTTTGATAGGATTCATAACCGCGCAGCACCTCAATCATCTCCGTCATCATTTTGACGACATCAACGTTAGAAAGCTCAACAAATCCCTGGCTGACTTTGAAATCTTCAGCCTCGTTTGGCGGCACGCTGTTTTCCGTTAGTTTAAACAGGGTATCACCCATTTTCATTAACTTCCCGGGATCGGTAAAATCAACTATGCGCAGGCTACCGACCTGTTTCCCATCCACGGACACATTGCCCTCTTCGTCCACGGCAAATTTTTTAAACTCATGCGGGTTTTCTGTGCCTTTTACCGTAATTTCTCCGCCGTCACCGATGACCGGATGACCGTTGCGCGTCACCAGAACGCCATCTGCGTTAAGGGTGAAATCACCTTTGCGAGTATAGTAAACACCGTCAGGTTTCTGAACACAAAAAAATCCATCCCCGATCAGGGACAGGTCAAAATCATTGCCGGTGTTTTTCAGACTGCCGTGGGTGAAATCGGTGTATGAGTTAAATTGAAACCAAAAGGATTGGGCCTGGGAAGTAATCAGTTCAGGGGAATTGGGCACAAATGATGCCGGCAAATCAGCCGGGTCAATAGACTGAAATTGCCCGTGGTCCATTTTGTAGCCAACCGTGTTGGCATTGGCAAGATTGTTCGAAATTAACTGCAAGCGCTTTTCGTAAGCCAGCGCACCGGATGCCGCCATGTAAATGCCGCCACTCATACTTTCTACCTCTGTATTGTCTTCTGTGAAGTCAGCTTTTCCTTAAAGCCCATCAATTCAGGAGTGGGTGATAATCCTCGCCCAAATATAGCTGTATTATCATGCAAGAGACATACCAATATATTCAAGTGCCCGAATCACTACGCCCGGCTATTTTTTTAACGATTTACGCAATACGATACGCAAAAACGATAATCTTTGCCGGTTTGAAAATTACAAACCAGGAAATTTTTGCCGGTACCAGGGAGGCGAATTCCAATCCTTGGATCAATTCCGCCAGATCGTAATTATCCAGTGGCGGCTTTACTCGGCGAGGATGGGGTGTATATACAAATGGATATCTGTCGATTGGGAGAAACGTCGGGATCTGCCATACCTTTTAACGCTAACGGTATAAACCTAAAGGGAATTCAGCCCGGGTGTATCAGGTATGGGTCCCTAATTTTCCGCGTATTTTTGGAGGCTTAAAATAAGTTCAACCTCACCCAAAGGCTTTTTTAACTCTTCGGAAATTTGTTTGGTGCTCATGCCCCGGGAGGCTAACTTCTGGATTCGCTTCTGAGGCTCACCCGACCCTGTCGTTTCTTTCACATGTTTAAAGCTGCCATCACGGTGGGACGGAAACGCTTGCGGTCTAATCTCAAGGGTACTGTGATCTGCATGGTTAAACGGATGAAGTTGCAGAACCTTATCCAAGTTCCGGCGTTCGTCGGCGACGACATCCTGGATATTGGTAAAGGCCATCTCAACTTGCTGTTTAATTGCTTGCGAGAAAACCTGAAGATTAAAATTTTGCTCGGATCCCCGTTTAGGATTCATCATATCAGGTTTCATTTTGTGCCTGTGATTTCGTACCAGATAAAATAAAATCAGAAGACATAATAAAATTTGAATGCCGTCGAACGCGGCCTCCCAATGTTTCATCATTTCCATTCCCATCTCAACTCCTTACTGCATAAAAAAACCGGTAAACTATCATTTAGCAGTCCAGGATCATAAGTCTGCTTCTTCATCTTTTCTCATTCAACGTATGATGTTGGGCGTTCGATGTTCGATGTTCTTTTTTTCTAAACCCGAATGTCGATTATCTTTTTAGATTGGTCCGGCGGTGATTCTGTTTCCTTTTTTTGATGGCGCTCTGCCGCACGTGCAGAAGGGTGCGGTCTGTCCTTGACCGAGGTGCTTTCCGACAGCGTCCCATCTCGGCCCTTTTTCTTCTTCTTTTTTCTCTTTTGCTTGTCTTGCAAAGCGCCTTTAAAGGGAGGTTGCTGGTCGTTTCGCTGTCGGCGATCGACGCTTTTTACCCGCTCTGTTGATGACAGCAACGGAGAGATTTTGTTTAAATTTATGTTGTCCACCATGCCATTGCCTCTGGTAGAACCCGGTAAATCCACATTCGTTATTCAGATTTTACATCGTGCGGCCTTCCCTTTCTGCTAATGACCAAATTATTACCTGAATCTTGCATGAAAATTACTGCGAAGCTAAAATAATTATAAATAATAGTAGTTGGTATCCTTGTTGGCAAATCTCGTGCAATCTAATCGCCTATCAGCTTTTCTTTTTTCAGCTTGGCCCGCAGGCGCAATATCGCCTGGGAGTGTATTTGTGAAACCCTGGATTCTGTAATATTAAGTACTTTACCGGTTTCTTTCATGGTAAGTTCTTCTATGTAATAAAGAGAGATAACCAACTTTTCTTTTTCAGGCAGCTGTTCAATGGCCCTTGCCAACGCTTCTTGCAGTTCCTTTAACCGCGTCAGGGTCATGGCATCATCATCCTTATCAACGAGATAACTCAACAACTTCTCTTTTTCATCCCTGGAAGAAAATCCCAACTCCTCAAAACTGATAAATGAGATGCTTGACATCTGTTTGGTCCGGTAAACCTGATCGACATCAATTCCCAGTTCATTGGCAACTTCATAGTCATCAACTTCACGGCCCAGCTTCTGCTCCAACTTAAGGCAGGCGTTTTCCAAATCTCTTATTTTGCGGCGATTCGAACGGGAAAGAAAATCACGCGATCTCAGTTCACTGAGAACAGCACCTTTAATCCGAAAAACAGCATAGGTCATGAATTTGTTGTCCCTGCTCGGATCATAGCGATCAACAGCCTGGATCAATCCAATAACGCCCACATTCATTAGATCATCAATATCAATGGTCGCGGGCAGATGGACGGCGATCCGATGAACAATCCGTTTAACGTAGGGCAGATACTCTGTAATCAGTTGATCCCGGTAGGAAGGATCATTTTTGTCCAGCTTTTTCGCAGTTGTCTGTGCGGTTGCCATAAATTTGTATCTCCCAGATAGTAAAACATCTCGGGTATTCTAAAGTTTTGGGGGGAAATATTAACCTGAGGTGATCAATATTAGGCGCCCCTGATCCCAATCCTCATCAATCCGGCCCTAATCCAAAGCGGACGGGTCCGCCAAAAAGTCAAGCAAAGTTATTCTGAACCAGATGCCGCCAGAATAAATTACTACCGCCTTGGGGAAGATTTAACGGCGGCATGTTGGCGATTTTTCTGGCCAGATCTTTGAAACATCTGGCGGCCTGGGTATCCGGATATAACTCACTTACAATTTTCTGATTTTTAACGCCTTTGGTAACCTTTTCATCATATAAAATGCATCCAAGATATTCGTTGGTAATATCCAAAAACCGGTCGGTCACCAGATGCAGCTGTCGAAAAACTTCCCGCCCCTCCTCGGGACGGGTCGCCATATTTACCAGTAATTTACAGACTTTCTCTGAATATTTTAACGAAAGTACCTTCATGAGCGCATAAGCGTCTGTGATGGAGGTCGGTTCAGGAGATACAACCACCACAATCTCCTGGGCTGTGGCGTTAAAATCCATCACATTGGAGGAAATGCCAGCCGCCGTATCAATAAATAAGATATCGACACTGTCAATCAGACCGTCTAGTTGCGTAAAAATCTGAATCTTCTGGTCCCGTGTTAAATGAGTTAGTTCTTGAATACCGGAGGAAGCAGGCAAAATTTTCATTTGGCCCGGACCTTCAACCAGAATCTCCTCAATCGTTCTTTCCCCCATAATGACATGGGACAAATTGTATTTAGGTGCCAACCCCAGCAGGACATCTAAATTCCCCAGTCCCAGGTCGGCGTCCAATATAAGGACTTTCTTTCCCATTTTGCTAAATGCATATCCAAGATTGGCCACAATACTGGTTTTACCAACACCGCCTTTACCACTGGTAATCGCGATGACTCGGGCTCTTGATCCGCTGTTGCGGTCGGCGTTTACTGAAGACCTCCTGCCTTTTTGACCAGGTCTGCGATTTATACTGATCACCTTGTTCGAGGGAGCTTTCGAGCTCATTATCGGCTTATCTCCTGATGGCTGAATCGATTATCGGTAACTGTTATACTGCATCATTTCCGTATTTGATTCGTTGCGAGTGCGTTCCTGTTCTCGGTCCGGATTACAACTTCGACACGGTACAAAATTCTGGTTTTCAGCCTCTCGGGCACCGCTGAAATTTATAATATTGCCAGATTTTATTTTCTTGGCCCACTTACAATCGGTCAAATGATAAACGTCGGAATTCTTGTTGGCTACAAAATACGTCTGTTCAGCGCTTGATTCTTCCCTGTTTAAGGTTCTTTCCTTGTTCGAATCTGAGGCTCCAGTCTGGAGATTTCCATGGTGGTCCTGAAAGTTAAAAAGCAGATCGACCAATCGTTGAACAGTTCCGGCTTCAATATCGTCCGGGACCTTTCGTCCACCGCAGATAAAGGAAAGCGGCAGATTGGTCCGAATCAGCACATTCACAATGTTTCCGAATATGCTGCTCTCATCTGTCTTGGTAAACACTATCTGATGAACGCCAACGTCTTTAAAGGCTTCCGATATGGCGATGCAATCTTTTTCTTTGGTGGTTGCGCTCATAATCAGCTGGGTTTTCAGGTCGCTTAGCCCTGCAAGGCAAGTTTTGAGTTCCTGAATTTGGTCCAGATCTTTAGGGTTTATGCCGGAGGTGTCGATTAAAATGATTTCTTTGCCTTTGAATCGTTTAACAGCCTTTTTCAGTTCGGCAGCATTGGTGGCAGGTTCCAGGGGAATCCCGATTATTTGAGCATAGGCCTCCAGCTGTTGGATCGCCGCAATACTGTAATTGTCAATCGTAATCAAACCAACGCTTTTTCTGCCCTGGTTAACCAGCCGGGCCGCCAGTTTAGCAATGGTTGTTGTCTTACCCACTCCGGAGGGGCCGACAAATGCCATAATCGTCGGCTTTCCGTTAACAAAAGGATGGTTTTCCACGGTCACTCCCATTTCTTCCAGAAGGGAGCCGAAATGAGATTTTATGTCACCATTGGACAAAATTTCATCCGAGACCGGTATGCGCTTAATTTCCTCAATGAGTTCAGAGGCGATACCGCGATCTACTTCCTGCAACAATATCTGTTGATACAAGGATGACAGGGCTCTGTTACTTTTGCGGGAGTAAGATTTGTTTCTTAGGCCGTCCCTTGATCGGGAATTCTGTCCTGCAGACGGGGATGTCGATTGTGTCGTATCGTCTCTTCGGTGGGTCGGTCTGGATGCTTGGATCCGCCTTTTGTGGGAACGGCGGTAGGGCTCTTTACCGGACAAGGCACGGGTATTTTTCATTCCGGACAACTGATTATCAATGGCCGCCGAAATTTCCACCCCGGCATATTTCAACGAACCGAAAAAGCCCTTTCCTTTCCTTAAACTGCGTGCGGACAGGATCACAGCTTCAGGGCCAAGTTCTTTTTTGACCATTCGCAGGGCCGTAGTCATGTTTTTGGCTTCAAATCTTTTAATTTGCATCGGACAACTCCAGTGTGCCTAACGAGTGGATTTCAATATTACTAAGTATTTCGTCATATGACAAAACTGCAATATTCGGTATGAACTGGTCAATCAATTTTTTAAAATGACCCCTGATATGGGCAGAACACACAATCACCGGTTGATAATTTAGTGATGAAGATTTCTCCAGAACATGGGCTAGGTTGTTTACGATTTTCTGGGCCGTATTAGGATCCAGAGCAAAATGGCTGCCCTGTTCCGTTTGCTGAATGGCAGCAACGATGGCCGCTTCGACACTGTGATCAAGGGTAAGCACCGGCAAGATGCCATCCCGGGTCTGGTGCATTTTAGAGATGGTCCGTGCCAGGGCTTGTCGCGCGTATTCCGTTAACAAATCCAGATCTTTGGTTGCCGGAGCCCAATCAGCAAGGGTTTCCAGAATCAACAACAAATCTCGAATAGGCACCTGTTCTCTCAACAGATTTTGCAGAACCTTGACGACCCCTCCCAGGGACAGATAGTTGGGAACCAATTCTTCCACGACTTTGGGATGGGAGTCTTTGAGATTGTCCAACAGCAGTTGGACTTCCTGTCGGCCGAGAAATTCAGGACCGTGGCGTTTGACGATGTCAGATAAATGCGTCGTCATGACGGTAGCCAGATCAACGACGGTATAGCCTTTGGCCAGTGCGCTTTCTTTGGCATTCTCTTTTATCCACAGCGCCGGCAGTCCGTAAGTGGGCTCATGGGTTGGAATACCATCGATCTTATCATCAACCGTACCCGGGTTCATCGCCAGATAGTAATTGGTCATTAATTCACCTCGGGCAATCTCATTGCCTTTTAACAGTATCGAATATTCACCGGGTTTCAGCTGCATATTATCCTGAATATGCACCGGCGGTACGATGATACCAATTTCGTATGCGACCTGATGGCGAATGGATTTGATGCGCTTCAGCAGTTCGCCGTCCTGCTCGGCATCCACCAGAGGTATAAGACCATATCCGACTTCAATGGCCAGTGTGTCCAGCAGCGGCAGGGAGTCCAAGTGCTCGGCGGGCACGGGTTTTTCCGCCCGTTCCAGGGTCTCCTGCTCAGCTCGCATGCGCTGCTGGGTTGCCCGATGAATAAGCAGGGTGAGTCCGCCGGCCAGAGATGCCAGCACCCAGAAGGGTATCAGCGGAAGCCCGGGAATAATTCCGAATCCGAATAAAACGATGGCGGTAATACCGATTGCTCTTGGCTGGTAAAGAATTTGAGACGTAATCTCAGCACCCAGATTCGATTCAGCACCGGCCCGGCTAACGATGATGCCGGCAGATGTTGATATGATCAAGGCCGGAATCTGTGTAACCAGACCATCTCCGATGGTCAGTAACGTATAGGTTTGAGAGGCATTGGCAAAAGACATCTTGTTCTGAAAGACACCGATGGCCAATCCACCGATAATATTGGCCAGGGTGATGATGATGCCGGCAATGGCATCTCCCCGGACAAATTTATTGGCACCGTCCATAGCACCATAGTACTCGGCTTCCCGTGCAATCTCTTGCCGGCGGGATCTTGCCTGCTGCTCATTGATCAGCCCGGCGTTCAAATCAGCATCAATACTCATTTGTTTGCCGGGCATGGCATCCAGGGTGAATCGGGCGGCGACCTCAGCAATTCTTCCCGCACCCTTGGTAATAACCATAAAATTGATGACGACTAAGATAATAAATACGATAATTCCCACCAGGTAGTTGCCGCCTACTACAAAACTTCCGAAAGCCTGGATGACTTTGCCGGCGGCCATTGCACCTTCATTGCCATGGATTAAAATTATGCGGGTAGAAGCCACATTGAGAGACAGCCGAAATAAGGTGACCAGCAGCAAAATTGAAGGAAAGGCTGACAGCTCCAGGGGCCTTATCGTGTACATGGAAGCCAGAAGAATGATGAGCGCAAACGTTATATTAAATGATATGAGAAGATCCAGCAGCATCGGCGGCAGCGGTATCACCATAAATACAAGAATGGCGACCACAGCCACTGCAATCGTAATATCACTGTTTTTTGTAATTCCCGGGAGTTGCCCGGCATGTTGAGTATGCGCTGCTATTGCCATAGTAAATAATTGAAAATTGCCGAATGACGATTGACGAATTGTGGAAGTCGCTTCGCTCCATCTTTTAGCTACTTCTTAAATCGATAGAATTCCATCAATCGTCATTCTTCATTTGAAATTAGTCATTCCCCTCTGTACATTCCCTTAAGCCGGTAGACATAGGCTAGGACTTCGGCAACCGCCCGATATAATTCAGCCGGAATATAGTCGCCCAGATCAACCATTTTAAAAAGTGTCTGGGCCAGTGGTTTGTCTTCAACAAGAGGGACCTGATGCTCCGCGGCGATCTCTTTGATTCGTTCGGCGATATGGCCGGCGCCTTTCGCCAGCACAAGCGGTGCGATCATTTCCTCGGCCTTAAATTTTAACGCAATTGCCAAATGTGTCGGGTTGGTAATCACAACATCCGCCTCAGGCACGGCTTCCATCATGCGGCGCCTGGCCATCTCCAGTTGCATGCTGCGAATTCTCGATTTAACCTTGGGATCGCCAAAGGTTTGCTTTTGTTCATCTTTGACTTCCTGCTTGGTCATCTTTAGATCTTCTTGATGCTGCCAGTGCTGGTATAAAAAATCCAGTATGGCCAGGACGATCAAGGCCAGACAAACGAAAAAGCACATTTTAAGGGATACCCGGGCAATAAAAACAAGGATCTGGCCGACCTCCTGGTTGACGAGCAACGGAAAGGCCTTCATATCGCTTTTCACTAGTAAATAGGCAATGGTGCCGATAAACAGTATCTTTACAACTGACTTGGTCAGTTCCACCAATGATTTGAGAGACACAAGGCGCTTTATTCCTGAAATCGGACTTAGCTTGTTCAATTTCGGGGCAATGGCCTCGGTACTCATCTTAAAGCCGACCTGTAAAATATTAGCAGCAAAGCCCAAAATGGCCAGCGGCAAAAGAAATGGAATCAGGATTGCCAACAACCGGGTAAGTACTTCCAGGGAAAAAACACTGGCATCGTCAATATTGTTCAGCCGCAGGGTTCCGACATTTTGAAACACCCGTGTTATGACATCCGATAAATTCCAGAACATCCAGGACCCTGCAAAGTAAAAAAAACCTAAAGACGCCAGCAATACCACTGCCGAAGAGACTTCCCGGCTGCTAGCGACCTGGCCTTTTTTTCTGGCCTCCTCCCTTTTTTTAGGTGTCGCTTTTTCGGTTCTTTCCTGTCCTGCAGTTTCAGGCATAATTTATTGTCTCGGCTATTATGCAGTGTTTAGAAATTAAATCATGTTTAGAAACGAATCTTTTTATGCCATCGCCTTTAACATAAAGATAATATTTTGACCCAGACCGTCGAAAATTCTCTCAAGAAAGGCTGAAAAATATGGCAGGCTGAGTCCTAGAAATAAAAGCCCGACACCGATTTTCAGCGGCATGGCTACAATAAACACGTTCATCTGAGGAACTGTCCGTGCTATCAATCCAAAGGCCACGCTGGCAATCAACAAAGCCGCGATTACCGGAGCGCCCACTTGAATTCCGATGACGAACATATTGCCGGACATCTTGATTAGATGTTCCATCAGAGAGCCGCTAAAATTAACATTTAAAGGCGGCACTATTTGAAAACTATGAGTCAGGGCCCTTATAAACCAGTAGTGAGCATTGATGGATATAAAAATCAGCAATCCAATTAAATTATTAAATTGGGCCAGAATCGGCACCTGCTGACTGGCAGATGGATCCATGACATTGGCAAGGGCCATGCCCATTTGATATCCGGCCAGCTGCCCGGCCAACTGGATACCTGCGAATATTAATTTGACGGAAAATCCAATGACCAGTCCAAACAATATTTCGCCCGCGACACTGACCCCCAGGGCAAAAAAGTTGGTTAACACCGGCAAAGGTTCCAACCCCAACATCGGAAACAAAACAATGCTGGTTGCAAAGGCCAGCGCTATCTTAAAAAAAAGTGGTATACTTTGGCTGTCAAACACCGGGATGGACATTAATATGGCGCCCACCCTTAAAAATACTAAAAAAAACAATTGAAGCTGCGGCAATGAAATGTTCAAAGAGACCATAAGTTAATTTACCGAATATAAAAATTTAGGTTTTCAAACAAATTCTGAGTAAATACAACCATGGTCTGCATCATCCAGGGAAAGAAAAAAATCAAAGCCACGGCCACGGCCAGCATTTTGGGTATAAACGTCAAGGTCATTTCATTAATCGATGTGGCCGCTTGAAATATGCTCACCAATAAACCCACCCCCAGCCCGGCCAGCAACATCGGTGCGGCCAAACTGATCGCCGTCTTGATGGCATCAAAAAAAAACCCGGTTATAAATTCTGGCGTCATAAATCCTCTATTTTTTTTTAAATATGATAGTTACGAGTTGCGCGTTGCGGGTTACGCGGAGCACCCAACATGCAACCATCTGCTTACAACTCGAAACACGTAACTCGTAACCCGCAACTCGGCTTTACACAAACCCCTTCACCAAGCTCCCCACCAACAGATACCAACCATCGGCCAGCACAAACAACATGAGTTTAAAGGGCAGGGAAACCATAATCGGCGGCAGCATCATCATGCCCATTGAAAGCAGCACACTGGCCACTACCATGTCGATGATTAAAAACGGTACATACAGTAACAGGCCAATCTGAAATGCTGTTTTCACCTCACTGATAATAAAGGAGGGAATAAGCACAGTAGTCGGTATGTCGGCGATATTCTTGGGGCGCTCGACTTTGGCAATGTCTACAAATAGCGCCAGATCTTTCTCCCGGGTTTGCTTGAACATGAATTCTCTTAACGGGGCCACCGCGTTCTGCAAGGCCTGTTCATTGCCGATTTTTTTGTCCAGGTATGGCTGAAGCGCGCTTTGATTGATTTTGTGCCAAACAGGTGCCATCACAAAAAAGGTCAGGAATAAAGCCAATCCGATCATCACCTGGTTCGGCGGCATTTGCATGGTCCCCAGTGCGCGGCGCAACAGCGACAGTACGATAACAATCCGGGTAAAAGAGGTAACCATTATCAGGATTGCCGGCGCCAGGGAGAGGACGGTCATGAGCAAAAATATTTGCAATACAACCGTCGGTGCTCCTGATTCCCCGCTATTATCCAATCCAACATTAAAAAAAGAAGTTGAAATGACCGGTTCAGCCGTCCAGCCGCAGCAGGGAAGGATCAAAACCGCGCAGATCAAAAAAAAGGTCACCACCAGGCGAAGGCCTGCAGCATGCAGGGCCTTGCGCAAAGAAACGCCTGCTCTTCTTGGAATGCGAAATATTTGTTTGTAGATTTTCATCAAGCTGTCGGTGAACAAATCAAGCCCCCAAAAGGCACTGCTACCTAACCCAGGACACGGTCAGTCATCATTTTTAGTTTGCTTAAACCGGGTTGTCAGTCGCTGCAGATGATCTGAAAACGACGGCGTCAGCCGCGATGATTTCTGCCGGATAGCGTCCACGACGCTCTGATCCTCGATTTTGGTCAGCAAGCTAATATTGTCATTGGAAACCCCTAAAACTAGAACTGTTCCGGGAACCTCTACCAACGCAATATTTTTTTTAACCCCTATATACTGGCTGGCAATGACCCGGATCAGGGGATTCCCCGGTCCGCCGGCATCCCTTCGTAAAAAACGCTTCAGTAAATAAAAGACAACCAGCAATCCGCCCAGCACGATGGCCAGAGCCGTCAACATCTGCAGGGTGGTTGATATCGCATCCGGTGCCGGATTCATCGCAAGCCCTCGATGCGCTCCATGGGACTGATGACTTCTGTAAG
The DNA here is from genome assembly GCA_049669725.1 of Desulfobacterales bacterium. Classification (GTDB taxonomy): domain Bacteria; phylum Desulfobacterota; class Desulfobacteria; order Desulfobacterales; family JAFDCJ01; genus JAFDCJ01. The sequence goes on along the minus strand of JBATKU010000599.1, from coordinate 6,602 downwards.
ACGAACGCCGTATTTCTCGTTGACCACCACGACTTCGCCCCTGGCGATGGGTTTTTGGTTGGCCAGAATTTCAAGGCTTTCGCCCGCAAGTTTGGACAGCTCGATGACAGAGCCCTGCCCCAGTTTGAGCATGTCATTGATCAGCATTTTAGTTCGTCCCAGTTCAACGGTTACTTCCAGAGGAATATCGAGTAAAAATTCCATATTAGTAGGAGATTCAACGCCGGGCGAATCACCGCCGGCGACAGAGTTATCCGGTTGATTGGCTGTATCCGCAGATGAGGCGTCAACAGTTTCTTCCCTATCAGCAGACCGGGGTTCCGGCTGCCCATTGATGTTATCGGTTGCGGCCATAACTAAATTTCGCCTCCCTTCTTCTGAAGCAGCGCTGCTATTTCTACGGCTCGGTTTCCTTTAATAACGCCCGGGAAACCACGATATTTGGGGACATGATCAACGGTCAGGGTAATGAGATCCTCGGGTCCTGTGTTAAGCTGTAAGATATCGTTGATCTGAAGATCCAGTAAATCTTTTACGCTGCGAGTTGTAATACCCAGCTCCGCAATGATGGTTACCGGGGTATCCTGCAATAGCATTTCAAGCTGTTCACTCCAGGTATGCTCCTGGTTTTTCCCGTGCAGGTATTTTGATGAAAGTTTGTCTTTGATAGGCTCCAGCATCAGATAGGGAATACACAGGTGAAAGTTTCCGGAAAATTCTACGCCTTTGACGGCAAATACGATGACCACCATCAATTCGTTGGCTGACGCCAGATGAACAAATTCAGGTTTGATTTCAGCCCTTTTTATCGAAATGTTTATGGGATCGATGGTTTTCCAGGCCTGCTGCAGATTGGTTAATACTTCCAATGCAAATTTCCGGATCATCCGCTGCTCGATGAGGGTAAATTCTCGCATGCGTTCGGTCGGCTTGCCGTCTCCGCCAAACATGCAATCAATCAAAGAATAGATGAGCCGCGGTTCGATGGCCAGCATGGCAGAACCGATGAGCGGGTTCATGGTAAAAACCGTAAAGCTTGTCGGGCTGGAAAAGGCGCTGATGCATTCCTGATATTTGACCATTTCGGTGGATACAAATTCCACTTCCATGGATCGCTGAAGCACGGAGGAAAGGTGCGTTTCGAACAGGGTAGCAAATTTATCATATACTTCTTCAAGAGCACTAAATTGATCTCTCAACATTATGTTCTGGGAAGTAAGATTATAAGCGACAACTTCCGCCTCAGATTTGGCTTCTTCCTCAAGATCGACGTCACCGCTATCCATCGCAGACAGCAGGGCATCAATTTCTTCTTGAGTTAAAATCTGGTCAGACATACCCGCTGCCCCTATTGAACCACAAATTCTTTAAAATAAATTTTGGTTATCTTTCCCTGGGCCAGATACCCATTGATGGTTTCCAGCATCTCATCTCTCAGGGCGGTTTTGCCTTTTACCGTACTGATATCCTCAAAGCGTTTGGTCGGCAGAATCATTAAAATGCTATCTCTTACCTGGGGCAGTCTTTTATTAATCTCAGTTTCCAGTTCGGAATTTCCCAGTTCCAGGTCCATGGTAACCCTTAAATACCGATTGCCGCCTTTATCAGCCAAATTCACAATAAAGGTATCCAGCGAAAAAATGGGACCCAGCGGATGCTCAAAATTTTCTTCCTGTTCGGGTTTCTCGCCGGCATCGGCAACTCTCTGGGTGTTCAAGGTCGACAATTTATTCCACATCATAAACAGCCCCCCGCCCAACCCGAGCATCAACACCATCAGGACACCGATTAGTAATAGGAGTATTTTATTTGACATTTTAACTCTAACCCTCCGTTGCTAAAACAGTTTCCACCCGCCGGTCACTGGTACGATTTGCCGGTAAATCATTGGGTACCAGCGGCCTTGTTTGGCCGCAACCAACAGTGGAAAGTCTTTGGGGATTAATTTTACCGGATTCGGCAAAATATTTAACAACACTGACGGCTCTTGCAATCGACAATTCCCAGCTCGAAAGATGACCTGCCGTACCCAACTGTTATTCCTTTTGATAGGGTTTTAGTGCTATCTGATAGAAAGCAAGTATTGTGCCACAAACCAGAGCAATCCGGTCCCTGACTACCTAATGGCGGATACCCGAATAATGGGCCGAACTCTATGAAATTAAATAGAAAACGAGGAGGGAGGACCAGGGATGAACTCCGGTGTCTTAACGCCAAGAACCACCGAACGCATAAACCGCTAACAGGAATAGGCGGTTGGCGTCAATAATGGTGATGATAAGTCAAGTCCTTGACGATGACCATCGACTAAATAAAATCCAGGTATTAGTTAATCCGGATTTCAAATTGCTTGAGGCCAAAAGTCTTGAAAGCCAGGAGGCTGCAGTTTTTTTTACCTCCCGGCCTTCTGATTAATGGTTATCCATAATTAACGTTTAAGATTTATCAGCTCAGAAAGGATCTCATCGCTGGTGGTGATCACCCTTGAGTTGGCCTGGAAGGCTCTCTGGGTGGTAATCATCTTGACGAACTCCTGGGCCAAATCGACATTCGACATTTCAATTGTTTGCGGGCTGATTGCTCCCAGTGCTCCGGCCTGGGGCGTTCCCGGCAAGGCCTGTCCGGAAGCACGCGATTCCTGGTACAGGTTTTGTCCCAGCTTCTGCAGGCCGCCGTAGTTGGCGAAGTCGGCCAGCGCCAGCTGAAAAAGCGGCGTCAGCTGACCGTTGGAATAAATACCGGTGACAACACCCTCCTCGTCCACATCAACGCCGCGTAAAACACCGGAGGTGTATCCGTTCTGGGTTTGGAAAGTGGTGGTGGAAGCCGAGGCATACTGGGTCATGTCCCCGTTGGAGGCCGAAGGAGCGGCGGTGTCAAAAATATCCCAATTCAAAGATAGGGGGGCGGCACCCGTCAGCAGATTGTTGATCGTAATTGTGGGGTCCGACCCGCCGGGCTGCAAACCTCCGCTGGAGGTAAATGTCAGGGTTGGATTGCTTATGGCTACATCAGCAGGCGCGGCGATGGTAGCCGGAACGGCAACACTGGCTACCCAGGTATTGACTGCCGCCTGTTTGGTAAAAGTGACGGTGAGCGGAATGGCATTGCCCAGGGAGTCAAAAACACTCAGGGTAGTCGAATAGGTGTCATTTTGGACTGCTCTGGCATCCAGGTTGACATCCACCGTAAAATCAGTCGTAGCGCTTGGCGGCGCGGTACTTTCACCCGGGATATTGATATTCGTGATGTTGCCCAGGGCCAATGTGCCGTCAGGGGCAACCGCCGTAACTTCATAGCCTTGAACGAAAAGCCCGTCCGGGTTAACCAGATCGCCATTGCGGTCAAAAGCAAATTCACCAGCCCGGGAATAAAAATTCAGACCCATATCATCCTGGAGGATGAAAAAGCCTTTGCCGTTAACGGCCAAATCGGTCGGGTTGGCGGTGTTCTCGACGTTACCCTGGCTCCAGGTGGCGCTGGTGCCCCAGAACTCAACGCCACGACCGATATCACCATTTCCCGAACCGGTCAGAGACTGGCTGAGCATATTGGCAAACGACGATCGGTTGGCTTTAAATGCAGTGGTATTGACATTGGCGATGTTGTCGCCGATGACGGTCATGGCCGTCGCGTTGGCATTAAGGCCTGAAATTCCAGCAAACAATGAACCTATCATTTGTATCTCCCTCCATTATCTAATGGTTATTTTGTTCTGCAATCACTTGATTATCTGTTATATTTTCAATCGCACCAACTTCAATGACGTCGCCCAAAGCGACCCTTTGGTCTCCTGAAATCAAGTAGGTGGTATTGTTTTCAAATATGACCTTATTTACTTCCCCGCTGAAAAATGTGGTGGTTTGAATATTATTGCCGTTGGCATCGGCCGCCATGACCTCAAAGTTATAGTTTCCGGAAGCGGCGGAACTGCCATTTTGATCGGTGCCGTCCCAGTAAAGAGTATGTTGTCCGGTGGTAAGATTCTGGCTTTCGAAGGATTTTACGAATTCACCGGTAGGGTCATAAATGGTGACCACAACCATGCTGGCATCCCCGTCCAATTTAAAATCACATCCGACCGGCTGGCCGTTGGCGAGATTTAGTGAATTGCCGTTGGCGGTTATTTCTTTACCGATCAATGAAACCGCCTGGGAGTTATTGATGGAAGCCTGAAAATTCTGTAATTGTTCTAAATTTTCATTTACATTCCCCAGCTGTTCCAGGGAACTGAATTGGGCCAGCTGGGCTGTAAACTCCACACTGTCGGTTGGATTCAGAGGGTCCTGATTTTGCAGCTGAGTAATTAGCAGGCTTAAAAAGGCATCTCTATCCAGTTCTTTGGACGGCACGGTTGCCGCTTGGCTTGAGCCGGTGGTGACTGGATCTGTGGCAGTTGTTATCATCGGATTAACCCCTCTTTTCTGGTTGATTAGTTTCCTTGTTTGGTTCAGGCAAAATAGTCCACGGTCGATAAGCCTTGCGCGCTCGGGGCGGACCGACGTGTTTGCTCCCGGTTTTCATCCCGGGAGTTCCCATGATCACTGGATTTGTCCTGGTGGTGCAGGTTGCGGGCATGTTCCGCATTTTCCTGCCGGTGCCTATGGTCATGGGAGTCTCGGGAAACAGACACATCGATTTTGTCGACCTCAAGACCCTGGTGCTGCAAATCAGCTTTCAGCTGCTGAATATTATTTTCGATCAGATCTTTCACAAAACCGAATTCAGTCAAAATTTTTACGGTTACCTGCTGGTTTTCGGTAATCACCTGCATGCGAACATGACCCATAAAATCCGGTTTCAGATCAATCCGGGCCTCATGCTGGCCGTCTCTGACCTGGACAACCGCCCGGCGGACGATCTGTTCCATGGTCTGGGTTCGAAGTTCACGTTGAGCAGCTTCAGTTTCCTTTGGTGATGCTACAGTTTCATAAGCTTTTTCGGAAGGTTGAGTCTGTGATGTCAGCTGACTGCTATCATGGGTGCCGGCTTCTATTTTGATAACTTTACTGCCGGCATCATCGCCGGGGCCGGTGTCGACTTTAAAAGAACTTTCTTTTACTACCTGGGCATCATTTATTAATTTCGATGCCGCTGAAGAATCGCCCGTCAAAGAATTTTCCCGCAGTGGTTCACCCCCCGATTGTTGTCCGCTGTCGGTGGATGATAGAGACCGGCTGAAATGGGCATTCCGGTTGGAATTCCCGGCCTTGACCGGCATTTCAGAATCATCGTCATTAACCGGCCCATGGCCTGGCATCTTTTCCGACACTTTTGGTTCCTTGGGGGTCTCATTGGATTCAATCGCCTCCCGCATATCCGGGTTTAGTTTGGCCGCATCTGTCTTTTCAGGATTCTCCGATTGGAGTGGAATTGGGATATTTTCCACCGCTTTCATTGATCCTGGCGCTTTAAAGACTTTTTCCGTTTCCATTGCGGGCCGGGTAATGGCTGAGAGGATTTCAGCAGGTTTTTCACCGCCAGCCCCCTCTCCTGCCAGGGCACCGTTGACATTGCCGGCATTTTCCTGTCCCTGGTTTATCCCCTTGGTCCAATTGGCTAAATCAACAGGTCCCGGAGCTTGGTCGATGTTAAGACCGGCCTTCGAATTTCCAGGGCTGTGAACGGAAGTGTCAGCGGCCAGGACCTTTGCCATAAATGACCGTAACCCTTCCGGTCCTTTCGACCTATCGCTCCCCGGTTTAAGGTCGTTCGGCTGAACTTCCGCGATCAGCTGTTTTAAAGCCGCTAAACGATTCTGGTCTTTTCCAGCCGGATTGGACATGTTTTCGTCCGTCAATCCGGTGCCCGACAGCAGCATCCGCTCTGCGGATGAGTCATTCAATCCCAATTTCTCAAGCAGGGTCGACAGCTCTTTTAACTCAGCCGCAACAGGCGTTTGATCATTGAGGACCGCCTCGTCATTGCCAAGCAGAGACATTAACTCAACCAGGGCATCATTGCTGGCTGACTCAAGATCAATCCCTTGCGCATTTTTCGGCTGCAGATCGGTCTTATCCGATCGGGTCGCAGCAGGCGAAGCCCACTGCCGCGATCCCTCAGATGGGTTCCGATCCCGGGATACTTGCTTCAAGGTGGTCAAGAAGTTTTCATGTTTATCGCCCTTCGACAAGCCCGGCTTGTCTGTCTTCGAAGATGGATCAGGTGAAAAGGAGCCGGTTTGGTCACATTGAAAAGAGGAAGGTGATTTCTGGGGCAGTGTCGGTATAAAAAGCAAATCGGTAGTCATAGTGCAAATTTCCTCGAATCTTAGTCCCTAAATAGTATCGGTCTGTCAATTCTGTCTGTCTTATAGCAGGGAGTGTGCCAAATCTTTAACAAGGCTGAACCGGTTGTCGCTCGGCTTGGCTAAATATATATAACATTCTGTAATTAAGATAAATTTTTCCAATTTACTCTATAAATAAATTTTTGATAGACACCCTGCAAAGCGCTCCGCCTCGGCCTGCCCCCCGGCCAAACGGATCACAGGGGGAAATTATTTCCCATGGATGGCAAACTTTACCGGAGGGGCGCGGGGTGCGGGTTTCGTGTTGCGGGGTACGGGGTGCGAGATGCGGGGTGCGGGGTGCGTGTTGCGG